>JANTHP010000200.1 GCA_024762395.1 Anaerolineae bacterium
AAACGAACTCGCGTACGGTTTTGCTCAGATTTTTGCTTTTGACGAGGGTTTCGCCTACCAAGATAGCATCCACGCCAATGTCGCGCATGTGGCGCACGTCGCCGGCCGTTTTCAGGCCGCTTTCGCCGACGACGACAACATCATCGGGGATGAGGGCGCGCAGGCGGGCGGTGTTGGCAAAATCAACCTCGAATGTCTGCAAATTGCGGTTGTTGACGCCGATGATGCGCGGTTCCAAAGGCAAAACGCGGGCCAATTCGGCTTCGGTATGGACTTCGATGAGGGCGTTCATGCCTAGTTTATGGGTGAGTTGGAGTAAGTCGCGCAGGTCGGTGTCGGAGAGAACGGCCGTAATTAACAAAACCGCATCCGCCCCCGCCACTCTGGCCTCGTAAACCTGGTAGGGATGGAAGATGAAATCCTTGCGGAGGATGGGGATTGGAGATTGGAGATTGGCGATTGTTTCCTTCACATCTCGTAAATGTTCCAAAGAGCCTTGAAAGTGACGGCCGTCGGTCAACACCGAGATGGCGCTGGCCCCCGCTTGGGCATAAGTTTTTGCCAACTGCACCGGATCATACTTGCGCACCAGCAGCCCCTTGCTGGGCGACGCCTTCTTGCATTCGGCAATCAGGGAGACGCCCGGCTGCTTCAGCGCGGCGTAAAAATCCAGCGCTGGCGGGGTGACGCTGGCAAAGGCCCGCAAATCGGCCAGCGGCACCTCGCGCATAATTTTGGGCAACTGCTCCCGGTGGTAGGCCATGATTTCGTCGAGGATTTTGCCCCGGCTTTTGGCTTGATTGGATACGCTCATGATGATTATGTAACTGGAGATTAGAGATTAGTTAGTCCCCAGTCCCCAGTCCCTAGTCTCCAGTCTCCCAAAACCCAACCAACAATTCCGTGTACATTTCCGGCACGTTCAAGTAGGGGAAATGGCCGACGGCGTGCAGGGTGTGCACGGCCGTTTCCGGGTACGTCTCCTTCAACATCTCGCGCAGCGCTTCTTCCACCAACGGGTCGTTGTCGGCCTCAATAATCATTGTCGGGATGCCCAGCGCGGCCACATCGGGCGGGTCAAAGGGGTCAATGACGGCGTGGTAGCGAGCCAGAAACTGCGCTTTGCTCATACGGCCGTATGCCTGCTCCAACACATAAGCGCGTACCAATTCACCGTCTCCCTCGGCCGCCGCCGGGTAAATGCTCTCTTCGGTATTGCCTACCAAAACACCCATCACCGCCCATTCGGGGATGAAGGGCAGCAGGCCGCCCAGTTTCTTGTTTTTCTCGGCGATGATGTCGTTGGGCGGGAAGGTGTTGGCGAAGACGGCCGTTTCCACCCTGTCCGGCATCACAGTCAGCAAATACTGGGTAAAGTAGCCGCCCAGCGAGCTGCCTACCAGGTTGACGGAGGGTATGTTTTCTGCGTCGAGAACGGCCGTTACCCCCTCTGCCATCCCCGCCAAACTATCCACCGCCGGATACGTCAGCGACACCACCCGGTAATCGGGGGCCAGCGCCTCCATCACCTGCCACCAAATGTCATACGCTCCCGTCATTCCGTGCAAGAACAAAACCGTCTCCGCGCCCTCGCCGAAAATTGTGTACTCCCACGTCTTGCCGCCCACTTCCAGCGTCTGCGGCGCGTGCGTTTGACGGAAGGTTTGCAGGGATTGCCGCGTCTCCGCATCCACCCGCGCGTACACCTCCTCAAACGGCTTCTTCGGCGTCGGATACACGTAAATTCCCACAACAATCAAAACCAACACAATCAACACAATCTTAAGCACTTTTTTCACTCCGTCCTCCTTGCCATATGCAGCACCTCGCGCCAGAAAAACCAGATGTTATAATCCTCATGCGCTTCATACGTGTCCAAATCAGCCAGCAGTTTTTCTTCAAACCGCTCGAAAGAGACACCATACTTTTCTTCAAAGTACCGCACATGCGCTTCGGCCTCGACAATTACTGAGATTTCCATTTCAACCTGCGTTAATCTGCGAAATCCACGTCCCGTTTTCTTTCTAACGATTTATTCACCGGCTCGGCGGTGTGATCCCGAAAGCTGATTAGCCGAGAGCCAAATTGTCAAAAACGCGCCACCTAGCTCTCGGTGACAGCCGAGCCGGGTGCAATTAGGGTTGGGCGGCGACTACCCGGCAACTCATCGGCTTAAGGTTTCACTTTCCCAGTAGATGGGGAGCTGTTTTAGCTGGGCCAGAATGTGCTGCTGACTGGTAGTAAGCTGATAGTCGCCATCACAAAAGTAATCCAGCTGATTTTCCAGTAATAATATCGCAGCCCGGAAAGCTTCTTCTACAGACTTGAGATTAGCCTGCGGGGCGAGACTGGCTACTAATTCTTGTAGCTCGAAATCAGCTTGAGCATCAAAATAATTGATGGGTCGTGTGGCATCATGGCTAGTCCCATACAGCAACAGCAACGCAGTTCGCAAGCGGTGTAACATTTCCAGAGACATCCAAAGTCTCTGGCGCTTGATGGCATGGTGCAAGGCCAAAACAAAACGGAGATACTCATTGACGATCTCAACCAGCGCTTTTGGTTCTGGGTTGTAAGCATAGTTGGCCGCCGCTCGAATCTCGTCTAAAGACAGTGAGCCGGATAAGGAACAAATCGTGTCCAAAATGGCCGGTTTGGTGTCGCTCAAAACATGATAACGTATCGAAAACTCCACCAGATTGCCCAGCACAACATCGCCCTCTTCCAAATCAGCAATGATGAGGGCCTCATACCCGTGTTTTTGCTTGATCGCAGCACACAGTTTTTTTAGCTCCACGCGGGCATCAATTAATATGTTGTCGGCCATAACTACGTCAAGATCAAGATCTGAATATTGATCCCAATCACCACGGCTCAAGGAGCCAAATAGAAGAATGGACAATACACGCTCATCTGCTACATAAAAATCGGTAATCGTTTGCAGCATTTCTCGATGCTGGGATGTGCCGGGTAAAGTCTTTGAGGTGTTCATATACTCCCATTTTTGAGCAGTGACATGGTTATGCTCGACTAACACATCACGCCGCCCAACAAACCATTATACACCACCAACCAGACTGGTTAACCAAAACTATTCGTCTTTTCAATCCAGGCGTTCAGTGTACGCAAGGCCGCGCCGCTGGCGATAGACATACGCGCCGCCGCCAGACCGGCAATCCAATCATTGCTGTCCAGGGCCAACGCCGCCGCCGCATTGAGCAAAACAATGTCGGCGCGCGGACCGGTATCTTTGCCGCTGAGAATGTCGCGGCTGATTTGGGCGTTTTCTTCCGGCGTACCGCCAGCGTAGTCGTCCAATTGGGCATAAACAAAACCGAGGTCGGCGGGATCAACGTCGTGGTTGGAGACAAAACCATTTTTATCCAACCGGCTCACCCGATTCACGCCCGTCGTAGACAGTTCATCCAGCCCATCCGCGCCATGCACGACAAAGGCGGCCTGGCTGCCCATTGCCCCCAGCGCCCGCGCGATTGGCTCTGTCAGCGCCGCATCATAGACGCCGATGAGCTGGTGCGTGGCGTGGGCGGGGTTGGTCAGCGGGCCGAGGATGTTGAAAATGGTGCGCTGGCCGATTTCGCGGCGCGGCCCAATGGCGTAGCGCATCGCCGGATGGTGGTTGACGGCGTACAAAAAGCCGATGCCGACCTCGTCAATACATGCGCCCACCTGCTCGGCGCTCAAATCGAGGCTGCCGCCCAGCGCCAGCAGCACGTCGGCGGAGCCGCTTTTGCTGCTGGCGGCGCGGTTGCCGTGTTTAGCGACTTTTACACCGGCTCCAGCCACGACGAAAGCGGCCGTTGTGGAGATGTTGAAGGTGTGTTTGCCGTCGCCGCCGGTGCCGCAGGTGTCTACCAACCAATCGTCAAACGCGGTTCTCTGCACCGGCACGGCGACGACATGGTTGCGCATGGAGCGGGCGCTGCCGGCGATTTCGTCTACGGTTTCGCCTTTCATGCGCAGGGCGGTGAGGTAGCTGCCGATTTGGGCCGGGGTGGCGTCCCCTTCCATGATGGCGTTCATGGCGGCTTCGGCTTCGTCAATGGTGAGGTTACGGCCGTTTATCACCGCAGCAATCGCTGATTTTAAGGGCATACACAATTCTCCTCGTATAACATGCTTGTAGTAAGGTACGTAGTCCGCGGAGTACCGTAAAGCCATAAAGTGCCGCCACTCCGAAGACTACGTGGCTAACTACGAGCAGATGTAATATCTCCTTCGTCTTCAAATCGTCCTGGGAACCCGGTCACGGTTGCCTTCAAGACTTCTACGCCTTTGATGTTGGTAATGTGGCAATCCAGGGTGACTCCGCCTGTTTCTTCATCTACGGCGGCAATTTGGGCAACGGCCGTTACCGTATCCCCAATGTACACCGGCGCCAAAAACTCAAACTTCATCTCTGTCGCCAGAAAATTCCACAAGCCGCCCAAATGCGTCAGCAAACTGGCCGTGAGCAAACCGGGCACAATCCGCCGGCCAAATCGGGTCTGGCTGGAAAACTGCTCGTCGGTATGAAACGGATTCACATCCCACGTCGCCCCGATGAACAGCGAAACATCGCCATCAGTCAGCGTACGGGTAAATGTGGCCTTTTCACCCACTTTCCGTTGGCGCGGCATGCGATTAGGTAAGGTTGGTCGTTTCATCGTCTACATCACTTTTTTGACTTGCAGCCAATCACCTTTGGCGTCATTGGCTTTAGCGATGGCGTCGGCTGAACCCAGTACGACAACGGTTCCGGCCTCGTTAACCTTCGCCAATACCTCGCCGAACGCTTTGAAATCGGCCGTGGTCGTGGACAACACCTCATCCCGGTACTGCTGGCGCTGTTCATCCGTCTCCCCAATCAAGTAGCGGGACATGGAGGTGTACCCTTTGGCGTCGGGCAGTTGGTAGCTGTCAATCGCCCCAATGGCTCCGATGATGCTTTTGGTCAATTCTTCCCGGCTCAAATCGAGATGGCGCAAGAAGTCGGGCGCGCCATCGTAATTATCCAGCGTGCCTTGCAAATTCGGGTCGCGGTAAGAAAGGTACGTCCACACGCCGGAGAAGCGGTCAAAAGCGCTAAAGCCGCCATACGCCCCGCCCTGCACGCGCACTTTTTCCCACAGGTAAGTGGTGCGGAGGTATTTGCCGATAACGGCCGTTGCCCCATGCCGCTTGTACCCTAAATCATACAAATTCGCCCCCTTGCCCACATAATTTACCTGCGCCGGGATAGTCAAGCCTTCATGCACAGAGTTAAACGCGGGCGACCAGGCGTGCAGTTGGGGCGGATTAGCCGGTAAAGCGGCGGCAAAATCAGCCAACTGGGGGTGGAATTGCGCAAAATTGTCCGCATCCAACGTCACATTGACAATCATGCCGGCGCGATTGACCAGAAGTTGGCGCACTTCTTCCAATTTAGCCAACACCGACGGCCAATCATTTTCTACCGCCTCGGCCAACTGGCGCAGGAAAAAGAGATATTCAATCCCGCCCATCTGCTCGCCGGCCCAGGCCGATTCGGTGAAATGGGAACGCAGGCGCAAATTGGTCACGTTATGCCCGGTCGGAATGAGGCTGGCTTCTTTGCCCGCTTTGGCCTTCAACACCATCTGGCGGAACCGTTCCCGGTTATCCAGCTTAACCGTCAACAGCACATCGCGCATGATGTCCAGCATGTCCGGGGCTTGTTCCATTGTGGCTTTGCCGCGCAGGAAAAAGTAGGCGGCGGCGGAACGGCCGTCATCCTTCGTCGAGGTAAACGTGGAAGGCCAAATCCCGCCCGTCTTGCGCCCAATCCGCTGCGACAACTTCACAAAATCTTCCGTTTCCGTGCCGATACCCACCAACGAGTCGCCAAACAGCTTCACATACGGCAGCAAATCGGCCGGCAGCGCGTGCAAATCAAAGCCCAAATCCAGGTACACAATGCCGTTGGTGAACAAATCGTGGAACAAAACCTGGCTGCCATCCAATTCAGAAACTGCCAGCGGGATGGGTTTGTTTTCCTTATCCAAATCTTCCAAAGTCAAAACGGGAATAGAGGCCAACGCTTCCGGCGAATCCGGCTTTTCCTGCAGCGCTTTCAGTTCGCGCGTATCGTCAATGATGGCTTGCAATTCGGCTTCGCTTAACCCAGCTTTGACCTCGGCCAGACGCGCTTTTTCGGCTTCTTCCATGCGCTGAGCCAATGCGGCGTCCGGTTCCAGGATGACGGTACTGCGGTGCGGATTTTCAATCAGGTATTGGCGGATGAGGTCTTGGAAATAAGTGGGGTTGGCGGCGAGGTTGGTTTTAACGGCCGTTAACGGTCCCTCAAACGCCAACGGCGCCAACGGATCGCGATCATACAGCCAGGTAGACAACGCCCGCATCATCAAGCTAATCCCGCGCGGGAAATTGCCCGTGTTATTCTCGCGCAAATTAAACTCGATGGTGTTCACAGCCGCTTCCACCATCTCCTTTTCAATGCCCTCCGCCGCCAGCTTATTCAGCGTCTCCAAAATCAACGCTTCTACCTTGTCCGCATCCTCAACCGCAATCCCCTTCAGGCCCACGCCAAACGTATTTTGCCGCAGCCGCGATGAAAAACCGCCGCCGGTCACATCCTCGCCCAGCCCGGAATCAATCAACGCCTTTCGCAGCGGCGACGCCGGCGTACTGACCAGCGCATACGACAAAATGCTCAAGGCCATCGTCCGCGCCGGATCGTCATTCTCCGGCAGCGCCCAATTCAACTGGACAAACCCTTTTGCTGCGGCTGCATCCCCATCCACGCTGTAGGGATACGTTACGCGGTGTGGTTTGGAAAACGGCCGTTGCAGCGACACATGCGAATCCACCTCAATCCGATCAAACTCACGCAGCCACGCATCCATAATCCGCAGCCGCTCCGCCGGATCATCATCCCCATAAAAGAAAATACGCGAATTGGAAGGATGATAGAGCGTATCATGGAAATTTTTGAACTGCTCGTAGGTCAAATCAGGAATCACCGCCGGATCGCCGCCCGAATCAAAGCCATACGTGTTATCGGGAAACAAAGACTGCTGGTTATAACGCGCAAACACATTATCCGGCGACGAGTACGCGCCCTTCATCTCATTAAATACCACACCCTTGAAAATCAACGGGTCAGCCAGATTCTCCAACTCGTAATGCCACCCCTCCTGCGCCAGATGATGCGGCGTAATCAACGGGTAAAACACCGCATCCAGATACACATCCACCAAATTATAAAAATCCTGCAAATTGGCGCTGGCCACCGGGTACGTCGTCCAATCCGAAGCCGTAAACGCATTCACAAAAGTAGCCAACGACCCTTTAAGCAGCTCCACAAACGGCTCCTTCACCCGATACTTGCGCGAACCGCCCAAAACGCAGTGTTCCATAATATGCGCCACCCCCGTCGAATCCGCCGGCGGCGTGCGGAAAGAGATGTCAAACACCTTATTCTCGTCGTCATTTTCCAACGACAACAGTTCCGCCCCCGTCTTCACATGCCGAAACAGCCGCGCCAATGTATTTAATTCAGGAATTTCCTGCTCTTTTATCAGTTCAAAACCGTGGGAAGTGGTCATTATCTACCTCGTCTTATTGTTGAAATTAATACTGGAGACTAGAGATTAGAGACTAAAAGAGGGCGCTCCCCAGTCTCCAAT
The DNA here is from genome assembly GCA_024762395.1 of Anaerolineae bacterium. GTDB lineage: Bacteria > Chloroflexota > Anaerolineae > Promineifilales > Promineifilaceae > JACKCC01. The sequence goes on from JANTHP010000200.1 coordinate 7,665, forward strand.
CTCTAGTCTCCAGCCCCCCAGATTATCGCCCTTCCAGGAAATTCTGCAAAATCCGCTTACCGTGCTCTGTTAAGATGCTTTCCGGATGGAATTGGACGCCCAGCGTGGGATATTCCTTGTGACGCAGCCCCATCACCTCGCCATCGCGGGTAAAAGCGGTCACTTCCAGGCAGTCCGGCAGCGGCTCTTCGACGATGAGCGAATGGTAGCGCGTGGCATTAAACGGGCTGGGAACGCCGTAAAAAACGCCCTTGCCATTGTGGTAAACGCGCGACGTTTTGCCGTGCATCAAACGCGGCGCGCGCGTCACCTCCGCCCCATACACTTCGCCGATGCACTGGTGGCCCAGACAAACGCCCAAAATCGGCGTCGTCGGCCCAAATTCACGCAGCACGTCATTGGAAATGCCGCCGTCGCTCGGTTCACCCGGCCCTGGGCTGATGACGATATGGTCCGGATTGAGCGCCTTGATTTCGTCCACCGTCACCTGGTCATTGCGAAACACGCGAATATCCGCGCCCAACTCGCCCAGGTATTGGACCAGGTTGTAGGTGAAGGAGTCGTAGTTATCAATGACTACTAACATAAATATCTCCGTAAACCGTAATCGGTAAACGGTATTCCGATCACCGATTACGGATAACCGATTACTTGGGCAGGACTAACCCCATAATCTCTTTCATCTGGTTAACTTTGGGCGTAGAAACAGAACGCGCCTGCTCCGCACCCACCGCCAATAAGCGATCCAACTCAGCCGGGTCCTGCATCAAGTAATTGTACTGTTCCCGAACCGGCGTCAGCATTTCAATGACCACCTCGGCAACGCCTTTCTTCAGGTCGCCATAGCCGCGCGCGTCGGCAAAATCGGCCAACACCTCAGCCTCGCTCTTGCCCGTCGTCGCCTTGTAGATGCCCAGCAAATTATTCACGCCCGCCTTCTCCGGGTCGTCCGAGAACACAATCTCATTGCCCGAATCAGTCACCGCCCGTTTGAACGAACGCATGATTTCCTTCGGCTCATCCAAAATGCGAAT
>JANTHP010000201.1 GCA_024762395.1 Anaerolineae bacterium
CAACATCATCTCCCCGCCGGGCCAATTTCTCAGCCAAATTCATCCCAATAAATCCGGCGGCGCCGGTTACCAAAACTCTCATAGTGTCTCCTATTCAGCCTTCATCATTCAGCCTTCATCATTCAGCCTTCATCATTCAGCCTTCATCATTCAGCCTTCATCATTTCTGCCGGCCGTATATCCTGCACCATGAGTTGTAAATTACGACGGCCGTTCCACTCATTCACATTTATCGTATACACCAAATCAATAAACTGGGGCATATGATTAGCCCAGGCCCCCTGCCGGAAGGCGATGGCCGGCATCTCGCGCGCGCTGTAGCCGCCAGAGTCAAGGTTCAGGCGCAGTTGCAGATGGGAGCCATCCTTGCCCACAACCCGATGACTCGTCACCTCCACATTGCGGCTCATAAAAACCGGTGTGGCGTTGGCATAACCCGTCGGCTCCAACTGCGCCAGCGTCTCATGCAGCGCCCAATCAACTTCCGACAAATCTATTTCCATATCCACGCTGATAGTTGGCTGTAAATCCAACCCATCCAGCTTGGCGGCGGTAATTTCCGTCATCCGCCGCTTAAATTCAGGCAGATTTTCATTACGAATCGTCAATCCGGCCGCCTGCGCGTGACCGCCGTGCCGCACCAGCAAATCGGACACCTCGTCCAACGCCTCGGTGATGTGAAACTCAGGGATGGAGCGGCACGACGCCCGGCTTTCCTCATCGCCCATTTCCAAAATGATGGCCGGGCGGTAATGCTTATCGGCCAGACGGCTGGCAACCAGCCCCACCACGCCGGAGAGGAAATTATCGGCGCCGGCGATGAGGATGGGGGCGTCGGGGTCTTCAATCATCGCCTCGGCCTGCGCGCCCAGATCGGCCGTGATTTGCTGGCGGGTGCGGTTAAGTTCGTTGAGTTTATGCGCCAGTTGGTCGGCGACAAGCGTGTTGTTAGCGGCCAGCAGACGGGCGGCGCTGTAAGCATGGTCAATCCGTCCGGCGGCGTTAATGCGCGGCCCCAGGCCAAAACCGATGGATTCGGCCCGCAGACTGCCTTTTTTGAGCTTGGCAACGCGAATGAGGGAGGCGACGCCGGGCCGCTGCGCCTGGTTCAGCACGTCCAGCCCGCTAATGACTAACTGCCGATTTTCGCCCATCAACGGAGCCAGATCGGCAACGGTACCGATGGCGACGAGGTCAAGCAGGGATGTTTCGTCGAAGCTGGCGCGTTCGGGCATGGTTTGGCGCAGCGCCTGGGCCAATTTGTAGGCGATGCCTACGCCGGCTAACATTTTTTCAGGGTATTGGGAGGACGGCCGTTTCGGATTGACAATAGCCAGCGCCGGCGGCAGTTCAGGGCCGAGGCTGTGGTGATCGGTAACGATCATGTCCAAACCAATGTCGTTGGCATGCGCCACTTCAGCCACGGAGCGGATGCCGCAATCTACGCTGATGACCAGGTTTGCCTCTTTCTCTTCCTTGAGTTTGGTCAGCGCCTCCATGTTGAGGCCGTACCCTTCGTCTACGCGGTCGGGGATGTAGGGCTGGACTTGCTCGCGGCTCATGCCTAGTCCGCGCAGCGCTTCCACCAGCAGGACGGTAGAGGTAACGCCGTCGGCGTCAAAATCGCCGTAGACGATGATGCGTTCGTCATTTTCAATGGCCTGCCGGATACGGGCGACGGCTTTGTCCATATCTTTAAGTAGGAAGGGATCAGTGCTGTCGAGGTAACGGCCGTCTAAAAATGATTGGATGGCTGCCGGTTCCACAATGCCCCGATTGTACAAAATCTGGAGCAAAACAGGCGAAATATGGCTTAACTTTTGGCGAATCTCAGCAGGGACTTCCGGCGCAACTTGCCATTTGGTGGAGCGTAAACTGTCAGGGCGTTTAATCATGTGTCATTCGGCGTTTCAGCATTTCAGTATTTCAGCGTCTCAGCGTTTCAGCGTTTCAGCGTTTCAGCATTCTAGCAACTTGTCGGAGAAAGAATAATGGGACACGGTCATGGATAAACACGGATTTTTTAACATTTTTAGCCTGAAAATCCGTGTTTATCTGTGTTAATCCGTGTCCTGTCAAGGTTTTCAAGGCTTTTCCGACAGCATTCTAGTGAAAGCAAATGGTAGCACGGAACAGGTGAATCGTAAAACGGAAGCAGTCTATTTTGTGTACGCCGAACAGGCAGCAAAAACAAAGGTGACAGTCACTTAAAAAAGCGACTATCACCTTAATCATTAGTGGTTCCAGCAATTCCAATTCTGGGATCGGTTGTAGGGGCGGGATGGGCGGGAAAACAGCTTGCCTTTACCAAACGGCCGTGTCTCCCGCCCATCTCGCCCCGATTTTGGCCGTATACGGGGCGAGATGGCGCGGAATAACGTTGTTTTGTTAGCCTAAGTCCATACCGCGCCATCCCGCCCCTACCAGACATCGTTTAGAATTGGAATTGCTGTAGTGGTTCAGGTTTGGTGGCAGCTATTCTTGTGTAAGCTCGCTGCTGCCAAATTCGATGGCACGGCCGTTTTCAGCCCAATTGCCGTGAATAATGTGAGAGCCATGACCGACGGTATACCCCCCGTGTCCACGCAAATGAACCACGCCGCGCCCAGCCGCAAACAAATTAATCTTAAACCCGTCCAAAATAACGGTAATTTGGTCTGCGTCTTCAACGCTGAATGTGCCATGGAAGCCCACATACTGCACCCAACCGCCGGGATATTCAATACGGACACCCTCGCCAGTTACAGTGGGCGTATCCTCTTCGCCTTCATCTTTGTACCACAGCGTGCCATTACCGCTGATGGTAATGTTGGCCGCATATCCTTCTATGGCCGCGCTGCCGTCTCCATGGGCACGGATCCAGCCTGTGCCCACAATCGTGTCGGCGCTGACAGCCGCCACCATCAGCAAACTCGCCATCACAACGACCAGAATAAGAATTGTTGTTCGTTTTGTTTTCATCACATCACTCTCCTTTGCAAAACTAATTGGTTAAAAGATGATATGATGATGCCGCGCGCGTGTTAGGGGATTGTTGTGAAGATGTAAGAAGAGTGTAAAGTGTGCGGGTGGCGAGTGACAAGTGTGCGGGTGGCGAGTTTTCTTTTTCCTCAGTCCTCAATCCTCGGTCATTGCTTCTTCGCTAAAATGAGGGGCAGCAGGAAAACAAACGGCACGCCGATGAGATGGGCCAAGAAATAATCGCCGCCAAGCAGGTAAACGCGGAGGTGTCCGTAAATGAGGACGGACAACTGCGTGGTCAACAGCAGCCACAGACCGGTGTGAAGGCGGAAGGCGGAAGGATGAATGGAGAATAAGGAATGATCATTCTCTCCCTCTCTCGGTGTATCTCTGGGTTCCTGTTCTACATCCAACAAGAGCCAGGGAAAAAGCCAGGTTGTGTACCAAAGGCGGAAGTTGAGGGCGGTGAGAATGTAGGCGGCAAATATATCGGCGGCGCTGCGGAGGAACGGCCGTTTCCGCCACAATAACAAACAACCGACAACAGCTAACAGCGCCACAGAAAACACGGCCGTTTTCTGCAGCAGCGTCTGCGTGATGAGAACACCCGTCAACCGGGCCGCCAATAAAACAAGCGCGGCAAATGAAAAGCTGACGCCGCCTGACGCCTCATTTTGCAGCCGCAGCAGCAAATCCAACGGAGAACCAAAGGGAAGGAAGGCCAATCCCCCCAAAATCGCCCCGCCGGCAACGCTTCGCAGCAAAAAACGTCGCCGCGCCCTCCCATCCGGCATTTTTTGCCACAAGGCCAGAAAAAAGAACGGCAGCGGCAGCAAGCCAATCGGTTTGGTTAATGGAGCCAACAAGGCCAGTAACAAACCAGGCAGCGGCCGTCCCCGCTGCGCCAGCAGCCAGCCCAGCAGCAGCCAAAACAGCATCAGCGCATCGTTATGCCCATCCACCACAAACATGAGCAGCAGCGCCGGGTTCCACGCCCACAACAGCGTGCGCCCGGCGCGGATATTCTGCGGCATATCGGCCAGCGCCTGCCAGATGAGGACAGCCACCGCCAGATGAGCCGCTAAACCGAGCAGTTTGAATGCGGTTAACCCCAGAAACAGATTATCGCCGGTAACGGCCGTTACCGCAGCCGCCGTCAATTCCCAAACCGGGCCGTAAGGGGATGCAGCGCCGGCCCATTCCCCGGCAAAAGGCAGAAAAGGATCGTCCTCGATGGCAGTCGGCGGCACAACAAACGGGTTTTCATCATACACACTGGTTATGCGACCGCGAATGACGTAGCGGTACACATCATTAGCGTTAATGGGGTAGGTTTTCAGCAGAGGGATGGCAAGGAGAACGGCCGTGCCCAAAATAACCCACAACGGCGCTCCCTGCTGCCGCACGCGCCGGTAAGCCAGCCAATACAGACCGTACAACATCCCCAGCCAAACCGCATACAATATCCCGTGTTCCCATGAGGGTGTGAACGTGCGGATGTCAGAGAGAGGTAGTTGGTTGAAAAACGGCCGTAACGGAAACCAGAACCGCGCCAGCCAGTACCCAGCCAGACTCAGCCCGGCTGCTAACCAAAGCGGCCATCGAAAAATAATTTGAACCAACTGCGAAGGAATATGGAGAAAATTACGACTGCTGAACATGTTTGCCATGTTTGCTCAATGGCACAATCAACATCACCGATGTTCCCCGGCCCGGCTGCGCCTCCACCCGCAGCGAACCGTCAATCCGTTCGGCGCGTTCGCGCATATTGACCATGCCCAAGCTGCCACGCGAGCTGTAATCTCGGTTCACATCGGCCGTCTCAAACCCCACCCCGTCATCGCGCACCTGGGCTACAAACAAATCCTCTTCGCGCCAAAAATGGACTTCAATCAAGTCAGCTTTGGCGTGTTTGCGGGCATTGCCAATCGCCTCTTCAACAATAGAAAAAACTATGCTTTGCGCGTTATCATTCAACAAATCGCCATTTTCGCCGCCAATCAGGCGCAAATTCAGCCCATAATTTTCGCGGACGCGCTTCATGACGGTTTCAATTGCCGCTGTCAGCCCCTGCGTCTCCAACACAAGCGGACGCAAAGTAAACAACATGCCGCGAATCTCTTTGGAGGTTTTTTTGGCCATGTCTTCGACCTTTTGCAATTCTCTGACAGCTTGCTTGGGGTCTTTGGTCACTAAGGAACGGATAAAGTTAATCCGCATGGCAATGGCGGCGATGGTTTGCGTGGGGCCGTCGTGCAAATCGCGCGCTAACTCTTTCCGCGCCGCTTCGTCGGCTTCGATGAGACGCTGCTTTTCCGCGTCTAGCTCCTGAAAAAGCTGGGCGTTTTGTAAGGCGATGACGGCTTGATCGGCAACGGCGTAAAATAAATCAAAATGATCGTCGTCAAATTTAACGGCCGTTTTAGAACTGATCACCATCGCCCCAAACATCTGGAAACCGGCGCGCAAAGGAATACAAACGGCTGTTACCGCATTCTGAAAAGCCACATACTGCGACAATTCCGGGTCTTTACGCGGCGCATCCGTCACCGTAATCTCAGCTTGCGCTAAAGCAGCGCCCATCACGCCGCTCTTACCGGGGACGCCTTGATTCAAATCGGTCTTTATAAAACGCCGCGCCGCCACCGGATACAAATCAGAACCATTGAACAAAAAGACAGCGCCCGTCAACGATTGCCGGGGAATGCCCATCTCCTCCAACGCTAAACTACAAACATCCAACGCTTCTTCAACAACAACTTCAAAACTCAGCGTAGCCCGCAGCTTTGCAGCCAACTCCCGCAAAGATTGGGCGCGGTTATTGGCGGCGCGAAGTTGTTTCATCTCTTTATCAAACAACTGGCTCATCAGTTTTCGCAGCCGTTTGCTGTAATTATCAATAAGCGCATAAGTCGCAATGGCCGCCGCAATCAAAACAATGCTGGCAACGGTAAGTTCAATCCAATAGGCATCGCTCAGAGACAATAAGCCAATGACCAACACAAAAATAGCGGCCTGAATTAAGAATGCCGCCGAGAAAAGACCCAACGTAAACCAGTTAAGTTTTTTAAACTCCTTATCAACAATTGTTGTTATCTTTTTTGACATGTCATTAAAAGCGGGAAACCGTTGCCACCTACAGCCAGGTGTTTGATGCTTCTATTATACCTAAAGGGAATGATTTTTCGATAGGAAGGAAGTTTGGCTTCAAGCCGGCAATTGGGCCAAAACGGCCGCAATTTGCCCGGCTACACGGCCGTTATGCCTCAACAACGCCACATTGGCCCGCAGGCTGCGGCCGTTCGTCAACGCTACCACCCGCCGCAAGAGCCAGGGGGTGGACGCCGGACCATGAACCCCCTGCTCATCCGCTTCCCGCGTCGCCTGGGCAATAGCCGCTTCAGCCGCCTCCGGATCAAACGCATCCGCTTCCGGCACAGGAACCGTCACCAGAATCCCGTGCTGCAAGTTCAAAGCGCGGTGCGCCTCAATCACCGCCGCCACCGCCTCCGGCGTATCCAGCCGCGCGTCTACCGGCAGCCCGCTGCTGCGCGAGAAGAAAGCGGCCATCGTATCGCTGCCATACCCGATGACCGGCACGCCGTTCGTTTCCAACACCTCCCGCGTGGCCGGTAAATCCAGGATGGATTTAGCGCCGCTGCTCACTACCGTCACCGGCGTCCGGCTCAATTCCGTCAAATCGGCGCTCACATCAAAAGGATGTCCCCGATGGACGCCGCCAATGCCGCCGGTGGCAAAGATGGGAATCCCGGCATAATGGGCCAGGATCATCGTTCCGGCTACGGTTGTGGCCCCATTCTCCTTACCCGCCACCGCCAATGGGATGTCGCGGCGGCTGCATTTGCGAACAGTATCGCCCGATTGTTGACCCAAATACGCTAACTGGTCGCCGGTCAGTCCAATATGAATTTGCCCTTTGATGATGGCGATGGTAGCCGGTACAGCTCCACCTTCACGCACGGCCGTTTCCATGGATACGGCCGTATTCACATTATCCGGGTACGGCAGCCCATGCGTAATCACCGTACTCTCCAACGCCACCACCGGCTGTCCTGCCGCCAATGCCGCTTCTACCTCTGGATGAAAACTCAACTTCATCAAACACTCCTTTATCAACGTAGAGCGATTTGGTAAATCGCTCGCCCGATTTACCCAATCGGGCTACGGTCATCAACCTGAATCATCCCCGATTTCCCACCCAAGAGCAACCCCTTTCCTCCCTCATCCTTCATCCTTCATCCTTCATCCTTCATCCTTCATCCTTCATCCTTCCAGATAGACATCCTGCACAAAGTTCAGTATAGTAAATTCAAACAACTTGCCCGTTGTTCACAAACCACCATCTACATAAACTATGTCGTAACTATTTTGACAATATTTGGTATCTTCCCAATATTCCGGGGGAGAGTTGACAAATTTTTCAATAGTACTCGTATAAGACGAAGCGCTAATGAAATTTGTCAACTCTTATCCACGATTTATTGAGATGTTACAATGTTTGAGATAAAAAATACGCTGCAAGCGTACTAAGCAGCGGCTTTTGAACGCGCTTGCAGCGCGTTTCCTGCGTCAGCCGTCGAATTCCATTCGGCGGCAACCAACTATACAGCGACCAAAGGTGACAGCCACTTGGAAACGCGAAATGAACGTCATGAGTGGACAAGATCGTAACAGCGCACGCGCCCGTTTCGAGAGCGCGCGAAAAAAAGCATTTTTCGACAAAGTGACCGCTCGCTTAACCGGTCGCCCGACAGAAATGCTGCCTTTTGACGCTATCCGGGCCGAACTGCGCCAACAAAACCCATTTTATCGGGGTATACAAGAAATTCCGGTTGATTTAATTGTGGGCAGTGTCGGCCGTTACCGGGAATTCACCCGCCGCTTCCTGCCCCTCACAGACAGCCTACGCGAACGTTGGATTGGCGTAGACAACCTGGCCTCGTCCACCGGCTGGCCGCCCATTGACGCCTACAAAATCGGCGGCGTCTACTTCGCCAACGACGGCAACCACCGCGTCTCCGTCGCCCGCCAGTTAGACATTCCCACTATCGAAGCCCATGTCTGGGAATACCCGTCCGAGGTGCAAATTGGCCCCGACGACAGCCTTGACGACGTACTCATTCGTCTTGGCGAACGGAATTTTATGGAAAAAACGGCGTTGGATAAGATCGTCCCCCATCACAACATCCGTTTTACGTCGCCGGGGCGTTACGAGGAGCTGCTGGCTCAAATCTACAATTTACAACAAACATTATCCATCATAGATGAAGCGGAAATACCCTTCCGAGAAACAGTCGCCGCCTGGTATGAAATGATTTATCTGCCAACCATCCAAATCATCCGTGACTCTACCCTGCTGGAGGATTTTCCCGGCCGTACCGAGGCGGATTTGTTCGTCTGGCTGTCGTTGTATCGCAGTAATTTGGAAGCAGTATATGGGGATTATGAGAATTTGGCCGAACTGGCGCAAATTCTTGCCAATAAGTACAAAGAGGGTAGCATAGATCGTATGGCGCGTCGGGTGCGCAGTCTATTGGGGCGGGATGAACTTCCGCCATTAGCAGATTGGTCGCTGGATGCCTTACTTGAAGAAGAATAAATATATCTTGTGTGCTGTCTTATTCCATTGC
>JANTHP010000202.1 GCA_024762395.1 Anaerolineae bacterium
TGCGAATGATGGGCTGGGGGCGGTTGGAGATTGCCGAGCGGGTGAAGCAGGTGTTGGAACTGGTCGGATTGACGGGATTTGACGACCGGCCGATTTATGATTTATCCGGCGGTGAGCAGCAGCGGGTGGCGTTGGCCCGTTCGTTGGCCCCCGCACCGCGCTTGCTGCTGTTGGATGAGCCGCTGGGGGCGTTGGACCGCGCTTTGCGCGAGCGGCTGATGCTGGATTTGCGGGCGATTTTGAAGCAGGCGGGCGGGTTTGTGGGGCGGCCGGAGGGGATTACGGCCGTTTATGTTACACACGATCAAGCGGAAGCGTTTGCTATTGCGGATAGGGTGGCGGTGATGAATAACGGCCGTATCGAGCAGCTTGGCCGCCCTACCGAGTTGTATCAGCGGCCCCAAACTGCTTTTGTCGCCAGGTTTTTGGGGATGGACAACTTGCTGGCGGGTGAAATCATCTCAACGAACCCACTGCTGGTGCGCACGGCGCTGGGCCGGTGGCGGATAAACAGCGCAGCGTATGACGAATTGACGCGCGGCCCTGTCACGCTTTTGGTTCGTCCTGATGCCGGCCGTTTGGTTGGCAGCGATGAGGGCGGGCAAAATGTGGTAGACGGCCGTTTGACTGACGTCTCCTTTCGCGGGCGGTACCAAATTGCGACGATTGCTGTTTCCCCGTCTGTTACCCTTAAATTTGAGTTGGAAACGGCCGTTTCCCTCCCCAATCCTGGCTCCGAAATTCGTATAGCCGTTAATCCAGGGCTGGTACAGCTAATCCAACCGTTAGCGACTGATTAGATCATCATCCATTGGTTGCTATTGCTATGTTCACAGACGTATAATGAAGGTAACGATACAGTTGCCGGAGGTGACACTCATTTTTCCCCGAAGCATTGCACGAAACTGCGATGGTTATACGTGACTGTCACCTTAGTGATTGCGAAGGAAGATTAAAATCGGCGAAATTTCTTCAAATGCGCCGGTTCCAAAGGAAATTTATATGTCAATTTTATGGGCCATTGGTGGCTTTTTTATTGTTTTAACGCCAATTATTTTGGTGCATGAGCTGGGACACTTTTGGGCAGCCCGCCGATCCAACATCCGCGTGGAAGAGTTTGGCTTTGGCTTGCCGCCCCGCGCCTGGACAATCGCTGAACGCAACGGCACGATTTTCTCGCTGAATTGGATTCCGTTAGGCGGTTTTGTTCGCCCTGCCGGCGAAGATGATCCCAGCGTGCCGGGCGGTCTGGCGGGCGCGTCTAAACGCGCTCGTTTTTTCGTTTTGATTGCTGGCGCCGGCGCCAATATGATCATGGCCTTCGTTATCTTTTGGGCTATTGCTATGATGGGGACGCCGGCGGTTGCTATTACGGGCGTTAATCCCGATTCCCCGGCGCTGGCGGCCGGCTTGCAAGAAGGCGATGTGGTGCTGGAAGTGGAAGGCGTGAAAGCCGATAGCAGCCGCGTGATTGCTGAACCGATGTACGCTAAAGGCGGCCAATCAGTGAGTATGTTGGTTTTGAGGGATGGTCAGGAAATCGCTTTAACGGTTATTCCCAGAGAAACGGGCGCATATGATCCTGCCAGTGAAGGGCCAATTGGCGTCTCGTTGGGCGCGGCTGTTGGCGGTGAGCGTATCACGCGCAACCCGGTTGAGGCGGCCGTGAATGCAGGCCAGATGATTGGGGATTATGTTTCTTTGTTTGTTAGTGTGCCGGGGATGTTGGTTCGGGGCGAGCTGAGTCCGCAAGAGGCACGGCCGTTAAGCATTGTCGGTATCAGCCAGATTGCCGGGCAATCGGTAGAGGCCACCACCACAACCCGCGATTTATTTCCCGTACTTAACATGATGGCCTTCATCAGTGTGGCTTTGGGATTGACCAATTTGCTGCCCATTCCTGCATTGGATGGAGGCCGCATCATGTTTGTCATCATTGAGGCCATTCGCGGTCGCCGCATTGAGCCGGAACGCGAAGGTATGGTTCATGTTATCGGTATGCTTGTTTTGCTGGGTTTGATGGCGCTCATGATGGTGCAGGATATTGTGAACCCGATCATTCCATTTTAGTATTATTGTTGTAGGGCAAGATGTTATCTTGCCCGGACAAGTTAACAACTTGTCCTACATTTTCAAGGGTGCCATGATGTTTATGAGTGACTGTTACCTCTGAGGTATTTAGGTGAATGGCTACGGTGAATTTTATGTCTGAAGAAACACAAATCCCATTTTTAACTGCGCTTGATAGAATTTTGACGGCCGATCCACTGCCGATTGATTTGCTTTACCGTTTATCTGATTTGTCGGACAAGGATTTTGCCGCTTTTCAGAAAAAATGGCCGGAAGCGGCGGATGAGCGGCGTCGTGTTGTGACGCAGCATATGGTGGATATTTGCGAGGATAATTTTGTGGTGGATTTCACACCGGTCTTCGTGCATGCGTTTAAGGACGCGAATCCTTTTGTGCGGGAAGCGGCGTTGAACGGCGTTTGGGACGCGACGGATACAACGCTTATTGCGCCTATTATTGAGATGATGCAAACGGATGAGAGTGATGGCGTTCGTGCGGCGGCGGCGGCGGCGCTGGCGCACTATGTCTTGCTGGCTGAGTGGGGGCAACTGCCCCGTTCTAGCTCTAAACCGATTGTTCAGGCACTGTTGACCGAATATGAGAAGGAGGAAACGGCCGTTCCCGTCAAACGCGCTGCCCTGGAAGCGTTGGGCGCAGCCCATCACCCCCGCGTAGAGGGGTTGATATCCGAGGCGTACCAAAGTTCCGACTTTGATATGCAGTTAAGCGCCGTCTTTGCTATGGGTAACAGCGCCAATACGCGCTGGCTGGGCACTGTGCTCAGTGAGATGGAGCATCCGGATGCTGATATGCGAGCTGAAGCTGCCCGCGCCGCCGGTTTTATTGGCGGCAGCGATGTCGTTGACGCTTTGGCGAATCTGATTGTGGATGAGTTGGAAGTGGCTATAACGGCCGTTACTGCACTGGGAATGATTGGCGGTCATCGGGTGCAAGAAATTTTGGCCGGGCTTCTGGATGATGAGGAGGCTGAGGCTTTGCATGAGGCTGCCAGTGAAGCGCTAGAGGAGTTGGCGCTGCTGGGCGGCGATCTGTCGTTTGATTGGCTGGCTTACGACGACGAGATTGAGTGATTCTTTCAGCCCCCTAACAGTGGCTGCAACGATTATCTTGTTGGGACTCTAACAATTAACAATTGACAATTGACAATTGACAATTGACAATTCTTCTTGCTTGTGAAACGAAAAATCACCGTATTTTGTGGATTGTTTTTTTTTAGTTTATTGATGCCGTACCGGGCAGCGGCTCAGTCCGGGGCATTGTCCTGGTCAGCCCAGGCAGCGTATGCGTTTGGGCAAACCATGTATTTTCAGCTAACGGCCGAAAATCCCGACCCTATCAAACGCGCTACATTGTTCATCCAGGCGCCTGAATTTCCCAATGCGTTTTCTGCGACGCAGGAAATGTCGCCCTCGACGCAGGTTTCGGTTGAATATAATCTGGATTTGGCGCAGGTACGGCTGGCCCCTTTTACGACGGTGACGTATTGGTGGGTGTTGGAAACGGCCGAGTCAACCATCTCCCTCGACAAACAGACTGTTTTGTATGAAGACGACCAGTTTGAATGGCGGCAGGCGGCAGAAAATGGCGTTACTGTTCATTGGGCGCAAGATGATCCCGGTTTAGGGCAGTTGGGCCTGGATATTGTGGCCGATTCTATGCCGGAGTTGACCGATCTGATTCCGGTTGATGACGATTTGGACCTGGATATTTATATTTATCCTTCATCTTCCGATTTACGGTCGGCGCTGCGGTTGACGGGACGGGATTGGGTAGGCGCGCATGCGCACCCGGAGTTGGGGGTGATTTTGGTAACGGCCGTTAACGCCCACACGGCCGCCGCTGATTTGCGCCAAAGTATCCCCCATGAGCTGACTCACCTGCTGCTGTATCGGGCAGCGGCTCCCAACTATGATGATGTTCCCTTTTGGTTTAATGAGGGGCTGGCTACGATGATGGAATCATCGCCAAACCCCAATTATGGTACGCTGCTGGAAACGGCCGTTGCCAATCAAGAAACCATCCCATTCGCCGATTTATGCTATCAATTCCCTGCTGTTGAGGAGCGGGCGCTGTTGGCATACGCGCAAAGCGCTTCATTCATGCGCTACATCCAAACCAGTTACGGCAGCCATGCCATTACCGATTTAGTGACCGCTTTTGCCGATGGCGCCGATTGCCAAACAGGCGTAGAGCGGGCGCTGCAATCTTCTCTGGACGACTTGAATCAGGCGTGGCTGCGCCGTCAGCAGCCGCGTTCTCCAATTGTCCGTTTTTTGGCGGATAATGGATTGTGGCTGCTGCTATTGTTAGGCGGCTTTGGCGCTGCCGGTTTACTAATCATCATTCCAGACAAAAATTATGACTTTACCGAGAAAAGACGCTGATTAACGCTGATTCCCAGAGAGAAAAATGGGTCTTTCGGATTTCGTGGGGTTTATTGTAATCCGTGATGCGTGATGCGTGACGGACCTCTGGTTACGCATTACGGATTACGCATCACGCCATGATGACCCCACGAATTCCCAAAGAGCCAGAAAAATCTGCGCAGTTTGTGAAATCTGCGGTTTTTTCGGGAGACTCAAATCATGAAACAGAAAGATAAAAAGAAAACAAGAAGCGCCGAAAGAGAAGAGGCACAGGCAAAAAAGCGTTTTGACGCCCTTTTCCGGCGCGGCACAGAGATGCTGCATCGCGGCGATGTGGACAGAGCCGTGCAACTGCTTGAGCGAGCCTATCAATTGGACGCAGAGCATGTAGACACCGTCATCAACTTGGGCGGCGCGTACATTTTGGCTAAAAAATTTCAGAAAGCAGTCGAAATTTTAGAGCCGGTTAGCGAGCGGAACGACCATCATGCGATGCTTTGGACAAATTTAGGCGCGGCGTATCTCGGTAACCCCATTTTGTCCCGCGATGAAGAACAGTTAAAAGCGATTGCCGCATTTAAGCGCGCGCTGGAAATTAACCCGGCGGCACCTCATGTCGCTTATAACATCGGTCTCATTTACCGCGACCGCCAGGAATTGGAAGAAGCTGTGTTTTGGTTCAAGAAGGCGGTGCAGGCCAATCCCAACGATAAGGATGCGCGTAAACTCATCGCACGCCTGAACGAAAAGCTAAGTTTGTGAGATTGGTCCAATCTTCAAGATTGGATTAATCTGAAAGGAATAAATAATGCCCACTTATTCGTCACAATTCCTCCCTTTTGCTCAGAAAATGCAGGCTGAAAATTTGCCGGACATCTTTATTGATACGTTTGCCTATTATTATGAACAGTTAGCCAATGGACAGACAGGCTTGATACCTGAATCAACCATCTTGCCGGTGGCGTCACTGCCGGATGCTGAGACCTTGCCCGATTCGTTGTTGGCTGTGGGGGAACGCGCGTGGGGGAAAACGGCCGTCATCAAACTCAACGGCGGCCTGGGAACCAGCATGGGCTTGCAAAAAGCCAAATCCCTCCTGCCCGTCAAAGAGAATCGTTCCTTTCTGGACATTATCGCCCGGCAGGCCCAAATCGCTGACATACCACTGTTATTGATGAACAGCTTTTCAACCGATGCCGACACGCTGGCGGCCTTAAAGCCCTACCCGGCGTTAGATAAAGGACTTCCGCTAAGTTTTGTACAGCATAAAGAACCAAAAGTTACTCAATCCGACTTAATGCCTGTCCGTTGGCCGGCCAATCCGGAACTGGAATGGTGCCCGCCTGGGCATGGCGACATTTACGCCGCGCTTGTGACCAGCGGCGCATTGGACGCGCTGCTGCAAGCCGGTTATGCGTATGCGTTTGTCTCTAATGCCGACAATTTGGGCGCGGTCATGGATGTGCGCATCCTCGGCTATTTTGCCCAGAACAATTTCCCCTTCATGATGGAAGTGGCCGACCGTACCGAAATGGACAAAAAGGGGGGGCATTTGGCACAGCGGCCCGATGGACAGCTTGTTTTGCGCGAATCGGCGCAGTGCCCTGATGAAGACAAGGGTGATTTTCAGGATATTTCCCGCCATAAATACTTCAACACCAATAATCTTTGGTTGAATTTGGCAGCGCTGCAAGAGGAGATGGCGTCGCAAAACCATATGCTGCGGCTGCCTCTCATTCGTAACAGCAAAACAGTTGACCCCCGCGACCCGGCTTCAACGGCCGTTTACCAAATTGAAACAGCGATGGGGTCGGCGATTGGCGTTTTCCCCGGCGCGGCGGCCCTGCGGATTCCGCGTACCCGCTTCGCCCCCGTCAAAAAGACCGATGATTTACTGGCTGTGCGTTCCGATGCCTATGTTTTGACTGATGAAGCGCATATTGTCCCCAACCCGGCTCGCCAACTGGCGCCGGTTACAGTGGAACTTGATCCAAAATACTACAAATTTGTGACTGATTTGGATGAGCGGTTCCCCTATGGCCCGCCATCGCTGGCGGCGTGTGTTCGCTTTCGTGTGCAGGGCGATTTCAAATTTGGCCGCGATGTCGTTTGCCGGGGCGAAGTGAACCTGGTTAATGACTCAGGGCAGCAGGTTACTATTCCCGACGGAACTATTTTGGGCAATTAAGGATTGCAACTATACAGCGCTATCGAGAAGATTTGTCAAATTTTTTAACATGATCAGACGTTCACCAGGCTAAATTTGACAAATCTAAAGATACACCTGAATAGTTACTAAGGATTTTCCAGTGCGGATGTAAGGATTGTTGTAAGCGTTCATTTGTATGTTTGAGTCATCGAACATCGAACCATTCATCATAACAGGAAGGTAGTGTGCGCCATGACGATTCAAAAAATCAGAAACCAGTATTGGATAATCAAAAACGGTCAACCTAAACGTGAAGCAACGGATCGGGAAATTAAACGTTTCGCGGTGTTAAGGCTGATTAACAAATTGCAAACGGCCTGAGAGGTGGTTCCTGAGCGTGCTTTTTGCACGTTTCTTGTGTCAGATGTCGAATTTCATTTGACGGAAACTAATTTTAGCATGGTTCAATTTTTGAACAGCGCATCTTTTGAACCATGAACCATGTTCTAATTTTTATTTGCATTGAGCAGCATTGTCAGAAAGTGGACGCGCTCCAGGATGGGAGCGGCTTCTTCTGTGTCGGCGGGACGGGGTTGGCCTGTTTCCTGGATGATGGCCGGGATGAGTTCCAGTTGGTGGACGCCATTCTTGTTGAGCCAGACGTTGAGAACGGCCGTTTCCGGCGGCCCGTCAATATCAAACGCAAAATTACCCAGCCCGTACACAATCACCCCCTCGTTGTAAAACTCAATGCCCTGCAAAATATGGGCATGGTGGCCGATGACCAGGTCGGCCCCGCCGTCAATGGCGGCGTGGGCGGCAGCCATCTGCGCCTCGCTGGGTTCCTCGATGTACTCCCAACCGCTGTGTAAAATGACGATGGTGAGGTCGGCCTGGGGGGAAACGGCCGTTACATCCTCAAAAATCTGCGCCGGTTCACCCCAGGCCAGGCCGGGCGCATCTGGCGCGGCCGTCCAGGTTTGCACATCAAAATTAGTCGTCCCTTCCACCGGCACATTGACATACCCCAAAAAGGCTAATTTTAGTCCGTTTACCTCGACAAAATAGGGTTGGTAGGCAGTCCCGGCGTTGGCTCCCGCGCCAATGGTCGCCAGATTTTGCCCGTGTAACAAATCCAGCCCTTGCAGCAGCGCCTCCGGGCCGTAATCCATGGCGTGGTTGTTAGCCAGTGAGATGATGTCAAATCCGGCCAACGCCAGGGCTTCGGCGGCGGCGGGCGGGGCCTCAAACGGGTAGCTTTTCTGCACCGGCTGACCGATGGTTCCCAGCGCCGATTCCATGTTGCCGATGGTCAGGTCGGCGGCTTGCAGCAAGTGGCTGGTGGGGGCAAAGGGGAAGGCGAGATTGCCGCGCTCCAGGATGACGCCTAAATCACGGGCCAGCATCAGGTCGCCAACGGCCGTTACATGGACTAAATTTTCGTGTAGAGAGTCTTGCAGAAGGGGGGCAAGTTCGGCAGCGGCCGTTTCCCATCCCGGTGCGGCGGCCAAAGACCAGCTATTTTGCAAGGGATAATCGGGGTCGGTGGGATAACGGCCGTCAATCCGCAGCGCTTTCAAATCCGGCGTCAATTCGCGCCAGGGCAAAATTTGCGCCAATGTGTGGCCGTTGGCCTGAATCTCTTGCGCCTGAGCTAATGTTATCGCTTCCCAATTGGCGCTGAAGGGGACGGCGGCCGCCAGCGGTTCCTGATAAATGACAGGCCCGTCACTGCCAGGCACGATGGCTAACTGCGCTGTCCCGTTGGTTAATTGAACGGCCGTGTCCCCTGCGGGGATGATGCGCCACTGCCATTGATTGTGTTGGATGTGGGTGACGGCCGTTTTTCCCGCTTCAACCCATTCCGGCGGCGCGGCTAGGGTGAGGAGAGGTTTGGGCGTGGGCGTGTTAGTGGGCAGGG
>JANTHP010000203.1 GCA_024762395.1 Anaerolineae bacterium
GGCAGGCTGGTAGCTAAAACAGGGGCCGGAGCCTGGGAGGCCCCTCTACCCACGCGAAATCGTAGAGGAGCCTCCCAGGCTCCGGCTTTGGAGAACTCAAGTTTCCTCAATTCGTCAGGCGATAGTAAGTCATCGCCGCTATTTTGGTCACAGCCGTGACGATCAAAAAGGCAAAAAAACATCTCAATCATCCTCTAAAAGGTGGAATAAATCATCCGTCGCGCAGTTGAAAATTTGAGCAAATTTCAAGGCCAGCGGCAGACTTGGTACATACTTTCCCTGCTCAATGGAAATGATGCTTTGCCGGGAAACCCCCGCTAAATCGGCCAATTCTTTTTGCGTGTACTGGAATTGAATTCTATACGCTTTTACATGGTTGATAACCTGTAATTTCATCCTGCCTCCAACAAATGTAAAGCCAACTTTACCTACAGCAGTATACACAAAGCAGCGATAAATGTCAAGCTTGCTTTACATCAATTTTCAGAATATGTTACAATACAAGCCGTTCAAGGATGACAGATGATGAATAGATCGTTTGAGTGGCTCCTCACCGGCCCGCCCTGGGTCGAATATCGTACCCGGCTGGATTTGATGGGAGAAGCGGAGGGCGGAACGGCCGTCCAAACCGCCCGCCGCGACATGCTGTCCCATCCTCAAATCCAGATGCTGCTGGCCGAACTGGCCGACTGGCCTGGCCCGCTTCTCAAAAGTCATAAAGACGCCAAACATCCGCTGCACAAGCTGGCCTTCATCGCTGATTTGGGGCTGCGTGCCGGCGAACCCGGCGTTGACGCCATCATTGAACGCATCTTGGCGCACCGGGCGGCAGAAGGGCCGTTCCAGGTCATCGTCAACATCAATCCCCGCTATGGCGGCACGGGTGAAGATCAATGGGCCTGGATGTTGTGCGATGCGCCGCTGATTTTGTATGCCCTGGCGAAATTCGGATTAGCTAACGACGCGCGTGTGGAAACGGTCGTTGCCCATCTCATCACCTTGCAGCGCGACAATGGGTGGCCCTGCGCCGTCTCCCCTGACCTGGGTAAATTTCGCGGGCCGGGCCGCAAAGCCGATCCCTGCCCCTATGCCAACCTGCTCATGCTCAAACTGCTGGCGCTGCGCCCCGACTGGCGCGACAGCAGCGCCAGCCGCACCGCAGCCGAAACGCTGCTGACGTTGTGGGAACAGCGTACCGAACGCCGCCCCTACCTGTTCGCCATGGGCAGCGGCTTCGCCAAGCTCAAAGCGCCGCTCATCTGGTATGACATCCTGCATGTGTTGGACGTGCTGACCCGTTTTCCCTGGCTGCGGGGCGATGTGCGCCTGAATGAGATGGCTGGAATTGTACAAGGAAAGGGGGATGAGAACGGCCGTTACGTCCCCGAATCCATCTGGACAGCTTGGAAAGAGTGGGACTTCGGCCAAAAACGCCAGCCTTCCCCCTGGTTAACCTTCCTGGTCCAAAGAGCGCTAAAACGTAACCACTAAAATGACAGTCACTTTCTCAACAGGAAACAAACCACTTGATTAACCAACAACTCATTGAAACCGACGGCAACTGGGGGCACAAAATCGCTGAGCTGGAAGCGCTTCTGGAAGAAGTGCGCCCCCAACTCATCGAAGCCGAAACAGAGCTGGCCGAGCGGTTGGTCAGAATCAGCGCCTTTGAATTCAAAGTGCGCGCCCATCTGGAACCGCTGGCCCAAAGATTAGAGAAAATTCAGGCAGACATTCACACGCTAAAAAAACAACTGCGGACACTGCGCGAAAACGCCATCACCGCCAATGGCGAAAAAGATTTCTTTAGCCAACATGAGTGGGTCTTCAATGCCGACACATCAGCCGCCAGCGGCGACTATCGTTACCGCGAAACAGCCCCAGAACCCCCATCTGCGCCCCCTAGCAAAGACGACGCCGGCTCATTAAAGCAGCTTTATCGCCAACTGGCTCGCCGTTTCCACCCCGATCTGGCCCTGGATGATGCCGACCGCGCCTATCGCACCGGCATCATGAAAGCCATCAACGCCGCTTATGCCGCCGGTGACCTGGTGCGCTTACAAGCATTAGCCCAGGAACCAGACAGCGCCAATCGCATCGAATACGCTCGTTCAGACCAGCAGCTCGTTCAAGCCTTGTATATCGAGCTAACCCGCTGTTACCGCCGGCTGGCCGAAATCAAAAATGAATTAACCCGCCTGGAGAACCACAAAAGCGCCCGGTTACAACGCCGGGCGGAACGAGCCAAAGCCAATGGGCGTGATTTGTTGGCAGAATTAAGCCTGGAATTACAAGAAGAAATCGCCCGTAAACTGATTGAACGCGATGTATTGCAGCAGCAGATAGACCTGTTTGGTCAAGAGGAACCCGATTTTGGCGACGGCGCTTTTGCCGATGCCGTTTTTGATTTAAGTTTGGAAGGCATATTCGACGATAACGACGAAACAACCATAACGGCGCGGTGGAACGAAACAACAGATTGGGATGGCGACATCCTGGACGACAAAGAATAACGCTTCTTATAACTATAAGTTTGGTCCAATCTTGAAGATTGGACTAATCTAAAAATTATTGCTTCCCGCTAAATGTAACCAAAAGCCCCCATGTGACTACAACAACAGCCCCTTGGAACATCGTCCGGCTCAGACTAATGTTGAAATAGTCAAACACCCCGCGCAGCGCTGCCCCAGCCAAAGCGCCCAGGAATAGGCCAATGATGGCTCCCTTAATCATCAATTGAGGCACCAACGACCCCACGCCGATAGCAGCGCCAATCAACATGGCGGCAACGGTTCGAATGCCGGCTTGCATGATCATGCCGCCAATAATGGGATTCTCATTGAGGGAATTAATAATACTGCCCATGCTGCCCCCAACCACAGCGCCAATGCGGGCAAATTCCCAAATAACGACAATAATTCCCAAAAAGATGCCGAATAAGAGCGCTCGTCCCAATGTGTCTGGCGCTTGCATAATGGCCCAGACGATGGCCCCAACAACAAGACCAATCACAATGCCTTCCCCTGCCCCTGAAAGCAATTGCGCCGCAATCGGGTTACCAACGAGATTGCTTAAGTAATCGCCAATGAATTGTAAGAATTCCATCCTGTTAAGCCTCCTCTACTTTTTACTACTATGACTGAATTTTTATGTTTTCGCAAATCAATACCACACGTTTTACCGGAGTCGAGGCTTTAGCCGGGACGCAAAGACCAGCTAAAATCTCGACGCCGTTCTAAATTCGTTGATTTGCGTCTTTCGTGATAAAAATCATGTGTTTTGCAAAAATCCATGTAGAAGGAATCATCTGATATGCAGCAAATTATTGAATGTGTACCTAATTTTAGTAACGGCCGTAACCCCCACATCTACAACGGTATCGCCAACGCCATCCGGGCAGTCCCCGGAACCCATGTGCTCAACGTCAGCGCCGACGCCGACCATAACCGCACCGTCATCACCTTTGTGGGCGGCCTGGAAGCGGTAGAAGAGGGCGCGTTCCAGGCCATCGCTTATGCCGCCCAGCATATCAATCTGGACGAACACAGCGGCGAGCATCCGCGCATTGGGGCGACGGACGTTTGCCCCTTCATTCCCATTAAAGGTGCGACCATCGCCGACTGCGTGGCTCTGGCCAACCGGCTGGGCGAGCGCGTGGGCAAGGAATTGGGCGTGGCCGTTTACCTCTATGGCGATGCGGCGACGCGGCCGGAACGCAAAAAGCTGTCGGCCATCCGCAAAGGGCAGTATGAGTTGTGGAAGCAAGAGGTGGCGACGAACCCGGAACGCAAACCGGATTACGGCCCGGCCGAGCCAAAAACATGGGGAGCGACGGTGATTGGGGTACGGCCGTTCCTCATCGCCTACAACATTTATCTCAACAGCGACAACGTCCAAATCGCCGACCAAATCGCGCGCGGCATCCGCTTCAGCAGCGGCGGGCTGCGCTTTGTCCAGGCCAAAGGGTTCCTGGTGGACGGTCAGGCGCAGGTCAGCATGAACCTGACCAACTTTGAGAAAACGCCCATTTACCGCGTGCAGGAAATGGTACGGCGCGAAGCCGCCCGCTATGGTCTGACCATCACCAAATCGGAGTTAGTCGGCCTGACGCCGCAAAAGGCGTTCATGGACGCCGCCAAATGGTATCTGCAAATGGAAGGGATGGAAGACGGGCAGGTGCTGGAATACAAACTGCAAGAAGAGGCGGATAAGGAAATCACGCTGTCCGACTTTGTGGCAACGACGGCGGCCAAAACGCCCACGCCCGGCGGCGGCTCCGTGGCCGCATTGGCCGGGGCGCTGGCAGCAGCGCTGGCGCAGATGGTCGCCGGACTAACGGCCGGACGCAAAAAGTACGTCGCTGTGGACGCCGACGCCCGCGCGGTTCTGGCGGACGCGGCCCAATTGCGGCAGGAACTGACGGCGGCGATTGACGAGGACGCGGCCGCTTTTGACCGGGTAATGGCCGCCTGGCGCGACAAAAATCTGGGCAAGGAGGCGAAGGCGGCGGCGATTGAGCAAGCGACGATTGGCGCGGGCGAAGTGCCGCTGCGGGTGGCGCGATTGAGCCGAAACGCGGCTAAATTGGCGCGGCAAATGGCTGAAATCGGCAATGCGAACGCTGTTTCCGACGGCGCGGCGGGGGCGATTATGGCTCACGCGGCGGTGCAGGCGGCGGCGCTGAATGTGAAGATTAACGCGGTTGGCCTGCAAGACCGGGCGCTGGCCCAGTCGTGGCAGACGGAAGTGGACAGGTTGGAGACGGAAACGGCCGCTTTCGCCCAAGCCGCCAAAGAGATCGCCGCCGAACGGGGAGGATTTTGAGTAGCTGGTCGGCGCTTCAGCCTGTCAGCCTGTCAGCATGAATATCTCTAATCGCACTCTCGTAATGCTGCTCCTTATCACGTTTTCGCTGTTTCTGGCTGCCTGCCAAACTAGCCCGGTAGCGCAGGCGGCGGTGATTCCGGCAACGGCCGTTACCCAGCCAACGGCCGTACCCAGCCCCACCTTACCGCCCCCGGCCATCGTCAAATCGGCGTCTGAACAGCCAACCATGCCCTCCTTCGCCGCCATTGACCCGGATGATTTGGTTACAAAGACGGCCGTGCCTCCAGCCCCCAGTCCCCAGCCTCCAACCCCCACCCCGCCGCCCACCTTCACCCCGCCCGCCCTGCCGCAGACTGCACTGGACGAGCATTACTGGCTGCGCCGCCCCATCCCCGAAGGCGGAACCGTCTGGACAGACAAAGCATACCCCTACGGAACCACGCGCGGCGGAACCCTCGACACCCATCACGGCGTCGAATTCTACGTCCCCACCGGAACCGAAATCCTGGCCGCCGCCAGCGGAACCGTGCGCGTCGCCGGAACCGACGCCGAAACCGCCTACGGGCCGCAGACCAACTTTTACGGCAACCTCGTCGTCATCGAACTGGATTCTCAGTGGAATGGGCAGCCTATTTACAACGTCTACGGCCATCTCTCCCAGGTTTTGGTCACCGTAGGGCAGCATGTCAACGCCCAAGATTTAATTGCCTTTTCCGGCGCAACGGGCGTAGCCGATGGCCCGCATCTTCATTTCGAGGTGCGCCAGGGGCAAAACAGCTACGACGCCACCCGCAACCCGCTTCTGTGGTTGTGGCCGTTCCCCGACCGGGGCACAATCGCCGGGCGAGTGACGTTTGCCAACGGCGCATTGGCCTACGAAGCGCCGGTGCGCGCCGTACGTGTGGATGCCCCCTCAGCCTACGCCGCCACCACCACCTACGCCGACAATACTGTGAATGCCGACACGGAACTCAACGAAAATTTCGCCCTCGACGATATCGCCGCCGGTTACTATGAAGTCATCGTGGATACCGGCGGTAAAAAATACAAGGAAAACGTGTGGGTTTACTCCCGCCGCACCAGTTTTGTGGAGATTGTGATCGGGGAGTAGCGTGATTAGAGATTAAAGATTGGAGATTAGATTTGTCTCCAATCTCCAGTCTCTAGCCTCCAATCCACCACCTCAATGTACGCATTATGAAACATCATCGAAGAATCAATCTCATTTTAGCCTGGCTGACGCATATCATCACCGCTTCCGGCGCACTTTGGGGGCTTCTGGCCATCCAGGCCATTAGCCAGCAGGCATTTATAAAAGCGTTCTGGTTTATGGCGGCGGCCGTTTTTGTGGATGCGGCCGACGGTACCCTGGCGCGGCAAGTCAACATCAAAAAAGCTATTCCGCAAATTGATGGCGCGCTGCTGGATAATATCGTGGATTTTTTGAATTACACGATTGTGCCCGCTTACTTTTTGCTGGAGAGCGGCCTGGTCGCCGCGCCGCTGCGGACGCCGCTGGCGGCGATGATGGCGCTGACGTCGGCCTACCAATTCACCCAGGACGACGCCAAAACGGCCGATCACTTCTTCAAAGGGTTTCCCAGCTATTGGAATGTGGTCGTTTTTTACATGTTTTTGTGGGGTTTGCCGCCGCTGGTCAACAGCATCGGGCTGATTTTGGCCGGCATTCTGGTTTTTGTGCCCATCAAATACGTCTACCCGTCGCGGATGACCTACCTGACGCATCGGGCCGGACTGCGGCGGCTGATGTTGGGCAGCACGATTTTGTGGGGCGCGGCTTCTGTGGCGCTGCTGTGGATTTACCCGCACACCAGCCCCTTGGCGACAACGTTTATGGTGGCGTTTACCTTCGCTTATTTAGTGATTAGCGTTTACCGGACGCTTGTGCCGCTGTCGCCGGAGATAGCTGAACCAAAGCGGCCGCGGGTTCGGCTGCGATTTTTCACTTGAGCCGCCACGCGCCAACGGCGCACCAGCCAATGAATGAAAACCGTAAGTCGGATTGGCAATCCGACCTACATTTGTAACCACTCAGGTGACAGTCACTTTTCCCAGAGACGCTGGTCACAACCTGCTACGTTTTAAGTGACTGTCACCTCTGGGACTGAGTAGTTACCTACATTTACTATATTTTCAACAGTAAACGGGCGCTGATGCGGTCCAGCCAGCGGTCGGGCAGCCAGTGGGGGAGATACCAGTTGAGCAGTTTGCGAGCCACGACGGGGTAGCGGGTGCGGGGGCGCTTGCTTTCCAACGCTCGCCGGATGACTTTGGAGGTGGCGGCGACAGGCAGCCCGGCTCGTCCGCGATCAATGGTGTATTTTTGCACGTTCCGCAGCATTTCCTCGTAGTCGGTTCCGGCATAGGGGCCAATTTCCATCGCTTCGGCTTTGTCCCAGATGGGCGTCTGGATGGGGCCGGGGTTGACGACGACGACGTCTATGCCGTAGACCATTAGCTCGCGGCGCAGGGAGTCGGAGATGGCTTCGACGGCGTATTTGGAGGCGGAGTAGGGGGCGAAGAAGGGGAAAGCGGCGCGCCCGCTGGTGGAGCTGATGTTGATGATGCGGCCGGGCGGGTAGGGGCTGTTTTTGTCGGCTCCCAGCAGAGGTAAACAGGCCTGGGTGACGGCAACGAGGCCGATGACGTTGACTTCTAGCTGCCGGCGCAGGTCGTCGAGGGGCAAATGTTTGATTGGCCCGGCGACGGCGATGCCGGCGTTGTTGACGAGGCCGTAGAGTCCGTCTTTGCCAATGGTTTGGGCGATGTGGACGACGGCCGTTTTCACCCCAACCTCGTCCGTCACATCAAACAACAGGGGCGTGAACCGCTCTCCCAATTCATTTTTAACCCGTTCCGCGTCCGCCTGCTTGCGCACGCTGCCGAATACGTGATAACCATGTTCGATTAAATCGCGCGCCGCATCGTAACCAATACCGGTGGACGCGCCGGTGATGAGGATGTGTTTCATAAGTAATGCGTGATGCGTGATGCGTGATGCGTGTTCCGTGTTCCGTAAACGGATTACGGATTACGGATTACGGACTACGTTTCACGCTCTCCTTTGCAAAAAATAGCCCGCTGCCGCCAAAATAATCCCTGCCAGTAAAATGCCGCTCACCCAAATGACGCCGAAATCGAACCAGAACTGCTCCGGGAAGAGGCGGATGAGCGAATCGGTGTAGGCGAAGGTCCAGTTGCCGCCGGGGAAGAGGAGTTGGTGGAATTGGACGAAGACGAAGTTCCAGGCCAGGGCGATGAGAAGACCGATGACGATAAGGATGACGGCCGTCACCATTCCCCCGTGCATGAGCGTTTTATACCCCAGTCGGCGCGTTTCCGGGCGGACCAGCAAGAAGGCCAGGCCGCCGATGACGATGACGGCTAACGGCCACAGCGCTTTGCGAAAAGCATCGGCGACGACCTTCACATCATACATGTGGCCGATTTCAGCTTCGGTGTACAGCGGCTGGTCGGTTCCGGGCAGACGCAGTTCTTCCAGCAAGTAGATGGTTTCTGCGGCCGGTTGGGGACGGCGCAGGTAATCGAGGGTAGCGTCGGCCAACGCCAACCGCTCCTGTTCGGTAAAGCCGTAAGCGTCGGGGGCGATGCGCGGGTACTCAAATTCCGGGTAACTGGGCGCGTTCCAGGCGATGACCGCCCGCATGGTGG
>JANTHP010000204.1 GCA_024762395.1 Anaerolineae bacterium
GCGCCTTGCAAGGGTGCGAGGGGGCCATCCTTGTCGTAGACGCCACCCAAGGCATCGAAGCGCAAACATTAGCAAACCTCTACCTTGCCGTCGAAGCCGACCTGGAAATCATCCCCGTCGTCAACAAAATAGATTTACCCGCCGCCCAACCGGAAGAGGTAGCCGAAGAGATCGAAAATATCATCGGCATCCCCGCCGAGGAAGTTATTCCCATCAGCGCCAAAATGGGCGTGAACATCGAGCAAGTCTTAGAAGCCGTCGTCTCCCGCGTTCCGCCGCCGCACAGCAAACCGGACGATCCCTTCCGCGCCCTGGTTTTTGATTCCCATTACGATTCTTACAAAGGCGTCATTGCCTACGTGCGCGTTTTTGAAGGCGCCATAGATAAGCGGCAGTGGATTCGCATGATGTCCAATGATGTCACGGCCGAACCAATCGAAATCGGTATCTTCAGCCCGGCAATGAAACCAACCGATCGCTTAACAGCCGGCGAAGTCGGCTACATCGCCACCGGCCTGAAAACCGTACGCGAATGCCGCGTAGGCGACACAATCACATTACGCGACCGCCCCGCTTCCGAGCCACTACCCGGCTATGAAGCCGTCAAACCAATGGTATTTGCCGGGTTTTATCCCACAGAAGGAGAGGATTACGGCTTGCTCAAAGAAGCCCTGGAGCGGCTGCAGCTTAACGACGCCGCCCTGGTTTTTGAACCGGAAACGTCAACCGCGCTTAATTTTGGCTTCCGCTGCGGCTTTTTGGGGTTGTTCCACATGGAAATCATCCAGGAGCGGCTGGAACGGGAATACGATTTGGATTTAGTAGCTACAGCGCCCAGCGTGCGTTACGAAGTTGTCATGGCCCATACCGGCGAGGTGCGCATCATCGAAAGCCCGGCCGAACTGCCCGATGAAGGCTCCATTGAGGAAATCCGCGAACCCTGGATGCACGTGCAAATTTTTACGCCGGAGGAATACTATGGCATTGTCATGGATTTAGCCATCAAACGGCGCGGCGAATTAACCGGGCAAGAATATCCTGCGCCAGGCCGTGTCGTGCTTAAGTTTGATTTGCCTTTATCGGAAATTATCATTGATTTTTATGACAAGTTAAAGAGCGGCACGCGGGGTTACGCTTCGATGGATTATGAGTTTGCCGGGTACCGCGCCTCAAAGTTGGTGAAGTTAGATGTGCTGGTAGCCAAAACGCCAGTAGATGCGTTGGCGATGATTGTCCATGAGGATGACGCTTATCATCGCGGACAGAAATTGGTGACGCAGCTTCGCAAATTGATTCCACGTCAAATGTTTGAAGTGCCCATTCAGGCGGCTACCGGTAAGCGTGTGATTAGCCGGGCCAATGTGAAGGCGCTGCGTAAGGATGTGCTGGCTAAATGTTACGGCGGCGATGTATCGCGTAAACGCAAGCTGTTGGAGAAGCAGAAAAAGGGTAAGAAGCGGATGAAGATGATTGGTAATGTGGAGGTGCCGCAGGAAGCGTTTATGGCGGTGCTGAAGTTGGGCGAGGATTAAAATCCGTTTAGATGGAACACAAAGTTACACGGAGAATGCACAAAGTTGCACGGAGAATAGGGAGCTTTTCTCTTTTTCTCTGTGAATCTCCGTGATTTCTCTGTGAATCTCTGTGTAACTGAACGCTTACCTTTAATGTGATGAATTTTTATCAAAGGTTTGTTTTTCCCGTGCTGCGGCGGATGGATGCGGAAGGCGTCCATGAACGTACTTTGTCGGCGCTGGCGCTGGCGCAGCGGGTGTGGCCGGGGCCTTTGGTTTTGCGCCGGATTGCCGGACGACTGCCGCATGAGCCGGTTGCGTTGTTTGGTTTGCGCTTTCCCAATGTGTTGGGCCTGGCGGCGGGGTTTGATAAGGATGTTCGGGCCGTAACCGGATTGGCAATGTTGGGTTTTGGTCATATTGAAGTGGGTACGTTGACGCCGCGACCGCAGGCGGGGAATCCGAGGCCGCGTGTTTTTCGGCTGCCGGCGGATGGGGCGTTGATTAACCGGATGGGTTTCCCAAATGGCGGGGTGGCAACGGCCGTTTCCCGTCTCCGTACCCTTAAAAAATCCAACTTCATTCTAGGCGTCAGCCTGGGCAAGCAAAAGGAAACCCCTTTGGCCGCCGCCGCTACCGATTATGTTTCCGTCATGCAAGCCGTTTATCCTTATGCCGATTACCTGGCCGTTAACATCAGTTCCCCCAACACGCCGGGGCTGCGCGACCTGCAAGGCGGCGATTATTTAGGCCATTTGCTGGGCGTTTTGCAGGTTGAGAACGCTGTTTTGGCCGACCGGCACGGGATTGGGAAACGGCCGTTACTCGTCAAAATTGCCCCCGATCTAACCTGGGATGAGCTGGATGAGATAATCACGGCCGTTTCCGACAACCAGATCAGCGGCATCATCGCCACCAACACCACCCTGAGCCGGGATGGATTGACCCATCCGAACAAAAAAGAGCGCGGCGGGATGAGTGGACGGCCGTTGCGCCAACGCAGCAACGAGATTGTTGCTTACATCCATAGGCAAACCGGAGGTCAATTGCCTATCATCGGCGTAGGCGGCGTCAGGACGGCCGACGATGTTCGCGCTAAACTAGATGCCGGCGCTTCATTGGTACAGTTGTACACCGGTCTTATTTATGAAGGGCCGGGCATGATTGGCCGTATTTTAAGAAAACTGGGCAGCTAGCAGGCTGTCGGAAAGGTTTCGAAAACCTTGATAGGACATGGATTAACACAGATAAACACAGATTTTCAGCGAGGTGACAGTCACTTTCCAACATCATGGCTTTGGCTAATGCCTCTGGAAGAAGTGACTGTCACCTGGATAGTTACAAAAAATCTGTGTTTCTCCGTGAAATCTGTGTCCCATTATTCTTTCTCCGACAAGCTGCCAGTTAGTTGAACCGCTGAACTGCTGAAATGCTAAACCGCTATGAATAAACGATTAGACGCAACCATTTACGGCCGTGTACAAGGCGTGTCATTCCGTCATCACACCCAACAAGTGGCCAACCAATACCATTTAACCGGATGGGTAATGAACCAGCCCGATGGCAGCGTACACACTGTCGCTGAGGGGCCGGAGGAAAAATTAAAACAGTTCGAGTCATTCCTGAAACACGGTCAGCCGCCGGCCCGCGTAGACCGCGTGGAAGTGAATTGGTCTGAGTTTACCGGCGAATTTACCCGTTTCACCATTCGTTGGTTTAGATAACTATGATAACGAATCCCCACCAAAACGGCCGTGACCGTCAACGTCTGGCCTGGATGATCATGCTGGGCAGCTTTTTTGTCTGCGCCGTGATTACCATCGCAGTTCCCCTGGGCGTCAACGCCTATTTACAAAATGCCACCGAATTTTTATCCGTCATCGTTCAGGCCAACCAGGGAACGGTGAGCATTGATGACGGCAGCGATGTACCCCAAGCCGTTCGCGTTGGCGAACCCGGCGGCGGGGCCGAACCGGGCGCAACAATTTTGACCGACGCAACGGCCGTTGCCCTCATGTCTATCTTCATGCCAAACAGCGAACAATTATTGGCGCGGCTGTATGTTTATAGCAACACCAGCGTCGTGTTGGAACAATCGAACACCCCTCGTTTTTCCATAAGCGACGCCAAGCCAACGGTACAGTTCGATTTGGCGGGCGGGCGGATGCGATTAACCGTGCCGGAATTTGAGGAACGGCCGTTACAAATCACCATCACCACTCCCCAGGGGACCATTGCCATTCAGGAACCGGGCCAGTACGACCTCATTGCCGACAATGAAGAAACACAAGTGACCGTGCAAGCAGGCAAAGCCCACGTTGTGGCCGTTGGTCATTACGTAGATTTGAACGCTTCCCAGCGCAGCGTCATCCCCACCGGCGAAATGCCCAGCGTTCCCCTCGGAATTGAGCGCAATCTCATCCAAAACGGCGACTTTGGCGATGGCTGGAACCATTGGCGGCAGTATGCGTGGGACATCGAACGGTCTGATCAGCCGGCCGGCCACATCAACGTGGAATCAGTCAATGGCGAACCAACATTGTACATCATACGGGAAGGCGAAGGTCACGCCGGCGTTGAAGTGCGGCAAACCATCAATCAGGATGTTACCGATGCTGAGACCTTGCTTTTTGAAGTGGATTTCCGCATCATTGGTCAAACGTTGGCTGTATGCGGCAGCGTTGGCAGCGAATGTCCGCTGATGGTGCGGATTGATTATGACGATGTGAATGGTAACAGCCAGGTTTGGCTGCGCGGATTTTATACCCAAGGGGAAGGCGGCGCGCCGGGTACGCCGGATGTATGCGAAACTTGCCCGCCGCCCCGTCTGGTTCATTACAAAGCCGTCCCTGACCAGGTTTTGTCTTTTGAAACCGACTTGATTGAGGAATTAAAGCAGCAGGCGTTTTTGCCGCCCCGTCATATTAAAAGCATTAGCTTGCTGGCCTCCGGTCACAGTTTTGAATTGGAAATACTGCGTGTAGCGATTCTCGTAGAATAAGAATGGGCCAATCCTGAAGATTAGACGGTTACTTAGTGTTCATCCGGTATCCATTTCAGCAGCCAGGTTTCTAAATCGGTGGGGGTGTTGGCGACAACGGCCGTAAACTGCACCCCCGGATAATGCTGTTTAAACCAGGAAGCGGTCAGCACATCGGGCCAATGGTGCGGATTCACGGCCAGCACATGCCGGTTTTCCAAATCGCCAATACCCGCATCATCGGCCGAGAAACCAATGGTGTAACGGCCGTCAAAACTCCCCCGCGCCGCCGCTTCCATCCACTTCAAATCGGCCGTCGGCGGCAGAAGCACATACACGCGATTGTAATTCATGCGGGCTGTATCGCTGGGCACAAGCTGCACATCGCGGGAAACGCGCAGCAAGCGCAGCGCCAACAGCCGCGCCCCCTCATCCCCCACAAATCGAATGTCGTACAAGCCATCCAATTCCGGCGTAAATTCATAGGTCCAGATGATGCGGTCGTCTATTTGCTCTTGGGTTTGGAAGGTTACGGCCGTTTCCGTCCCATTTGGCTGCTCAACCCGTAAATTCACAAACTCATGCGCCCGATTAGATGAAACAGTCGCTGTGATTGGCTCCCCCGGCTGCGCCCGTTCCGGTTCCAGCATGATATGCGTATCGCCGGCGCCGGTGATGTTCATGCTGCGTTTATGGCGGCCAATGGGGCGTAAAAACGCATTGCGCCAAAAGACGGACTGCTGTCGTTTAGGCAGGGTCGGCGCCGATTTCAGGAAGACGGTTAGTAAGGACGATTCGGCAACGGCCGTAACCGTCAACGTCTCCCAATGGCTCAGTGGCTGAAATATATCGCTCCAAATAATGAGCGGGCTTTCGGGGTCCGTGCCGCCGGTGGGATCAATGCCAATTTGCAAATTGACATCGCTGGCTTCCAATCGGCTGGCGGGCGCGGCATCCTCGCTTGACCATGCCTGCCCTTCCGCCGAAAAAGTATACTGGTTGCCCGCCGCCGTCGGAACCTGCTGCCACAAACCGCCCACAAATGTCCCAAACGGCGCGCTGATTTGCTGCACCTGCCGCTCATCCAGCGTGTAAGCGCTAAAAGCCGGCTGCTTATTTTTCCAGCCCGGCCCATCCGTTCTTGATTCCAGCCACCAGGGAGACCAGGCAACGGCCGTTACCAGCCCCTTATCTCCCCGAAACGCCCGAAACGCGCCATCCATGCCCCCATTCAATAACAATACTTTTCTAGCCATACCTTTACTCACTCACCATCTGCCAGACCATCCGACCACCCGACTACTCGACTACTCGACTACTCGACTACCCGACTACTCGACTACCCGACTACTCGACTAATCAAACCCCAATCCCCGCTCCTTCAACGACACAAACCGCTGCCGGCCAATCACAATATGATCCAGCACATCAATACTCAGCAGCTTACCCGCCTGCACCAACTGCCGCGTCACATTCACATCCTCCGGCGAAGGCGACGGGTCGCCCGATGGATGATTATGCGCCACAATCACCGCCGCCGCATTCTCCTTAATCGCCGCCCGGAACAATTCGCCAATCCGCACCACCGACGTGTTCAGACTGCCCACATAAATCGTCGGCGTTTTCAGCACCTTATTGCGCGTGTCCAGTAAAATAACGCGCAAATGCTCCTGTTCCAGCAGCATCATTTCCGACATAAGCAGATTGGCGGCATCGGCTGGTGTGGTAACGGTCGGCCGTTCCTGCGGCATTGTTGCCACCAGCCGCCGTCCCAGTTCCAGGCCCGCCTTCACCTCAACCGCTTTGGCCGGCCCAATGCCCTTAACCTTCTGCAATTCAGCGATGGATGCCCGCGACAATCCGGCTAAATCGCCAAAATGGGCCAGCAGCCGTTCCGCCAGGCGCAGCACATTCTCGCCGCCAGTGCCGGTGCGCAGGATGATGGCCAGCAGTTCGGTTGTCGAAACCGCTTGCGAGCCGACTTGCAGCAGCCGTTCGCGGGGACGGTCATGCAAAGCCAAATCCCGCATCATCGGCACATATTGGGCCTGTTGTTCTTTACCCATATCGCCCTCCTCTGTAAATGTAGGTCAAGTTTGCAAACTTGACCTACGACAACATGCTATTTTCATTCTTCGTGGCGCGCTGTAGTGCGTGATGTCTCCTTTGTAAGCGTAGAACGATTTGGTAAATCGTTAGTCTGCGTCTTTTATCAATAAGACTAATTCTTCCCACTCTTCCGATGTGAGATGCAGGGTGATGCCGCCCAATTCGATATGATACAAAACGCCTTCATCTTCTTCACTGCGCCAGACGGCAAAATTATCGGTTTCAGCCAAAACATTCATTTCTACAACGTCGTTACTCATTTTTCCTCCAATTGGAATAGGAACACAGAGATGTACAGGAAGCCACTATCATGCTTTTCTCTTTCTTCTCTCCGTGTATCTCTGTGTCACTTTTTTTCATTTTCCTGGTCATCGGTAACGGCCGTTTCCACCACCGCAGCATCTCCAGGCAAAAACGGCCGATCCGTCAACTTGGCATACACATACAAAATAAACAATCGGGCCGTCGCCAGCGTCGGCGCTGCCAGCAAAATACCCAACAGCCCCGCCACACTGGCCCCCGCCAACGCCCCTAAAATTACCACCAGCGGGTGTAATTGCAAGCGCCGCCCCATAATTCGCGGCACAAGATAATAATTCTCTAACTGAAAAACCAGCCCGTAAATCCCCGCAATCAACACCGCAAACCAAAACGGCGACATGAGATGCCCGACCCAACTCACCTGGCTCTGAAACAAAGCAATCAGAATCGCCGGAACGGCCGCCAAAACCGGCCCAATCGTCGGTAAAAACTCCATCACACTGGCAATCAACGCCAACAGCAGCGCATTCGGCAAATTCAAAATCAGCGCGATCACAAAAATAATACCGCCCATCACCCCGCTCAACACCAACTGCCCGCGCAAAAACGCATTCCAGGTCAACTGCAATTCGCCGCTGATGTGCAGCAAATCCTGTTGGTACGATTCCGGCGTGAGAGCCAAGATATTTTGGAAAAGCTGGTCATGATCCTTTACCAGATAGAAAGACAAAAACAAAACCAGGAACGTCCAACCCAGCGTGGACAATGTGGCCGTAGCGATACTGCCAAACACAGTCAGCGACTGCGTGCCGATCGTTTGCACCAAAGAGATGAAATTACCGCTTAAACTAAGATAAATTTGCTCAATCTGGGCTTGATCGAGGGGGATTTCATTCCCGGCAACCACGATAGGCTGCTGCAATAATTCGCCAATCTGTTCCACAAACCGGGGCAGATTATTGATGAAGTTATTAACCTGATTGACGATGGGCGAGATGGCGCTGACCGGAATGGAGACCAAAGCGGCAATGATGATGAGATAAACCAGACCGATGATTACGGAGCGATTTAGTTTTGTGCGTTTGGTAATGAATTTGATCAGCGGTTCGACGAGGTAGGCCAGGATGACGGCCGTAACCAACGGCAGCAGCAATCCTCGAATACGGTACACAGCCAGCGCTAGAGTGGCAAACAGAATGATGACAATTGTACGTTTCGTACTGGCGCTCCAGGGCGGCGAACTGGGATAATTAGGCGTCGTCATTGTTGATAGATTATAACCGACAAACCCCGCATCAACACCAACAAAAAAAGCCCCAGCCAGATAACGGCTGAGGCTTCAGTTACAAACTTCCCGGAGGGTCTGATCCCCCGGGAAGTGAAAGCTTGGTTTAACGACGTCGGTCGCGTCCACCGCCGCGCCGGTCGCGCCCGCCGCGATTACCGCCGCCACGTTTAGGCTGATCGTTGGCCCGCGCTTCTTCCAGCGTCCAGCCTTCCAAAACAGCCTTGCGCGAGAGCCGCACTTTGCCTTCCGGGCTGACATCCGTCACCATCACCATCACC
>JANTHP010000205.1 GCA_024762395.1 Anaerolineae bacterium
TCGGGGATGTTGAGCGTCGTCGCCCCCGCTTTGATGGCTTCAGTCAACGCCTGTACCAAAAAGTCGGGGTCAGAACGCCCCGCATCTTCCGGCGAAAATTCCACATCGTCGCACAAACTTTTGGCGAAACTGACCGATTCGATAATTTGGTCAATGCACTCTTCACGGTCAATACGAAGTTTGTGTTTGAGGTGGATGTCGCTGGTGGCTAAAAAGGTGTGGATACGATGGCGCGGGGCCACTTTTACGGCGTCATAAGCGCGTTGGATGTCCCCTTTGTTGGCGCGGGCCAGTCCGGCGATGGTCATTGGCTGGCCGGATTTGCGCCCTTCCACCAGCGGCCCCACTTCTTCGGCGATGCGGCGCACGGCGTCAAAATCGCCCTGCGAAGCGATGGGAAAGCCCGCTTCGCAAATGTCTACACCTAGATGGGACAGTTGTTTAGCAATCTCAATTTTCTCTTCAACATTCAACGTCGCCCCCGGCGACTGCTCGCCGTCACGCAGGGTGGTGTCGAAGAAGAGGACGGTGTTGGAGGTGTCCATTGTTTGATAGCTCCTGCGTGAAACGTGAAGCGTGAAACGTGAATGAGTAGTCTTCACGTTTCACGTTTCACGCTTCACGCTACTCAATTTCCTTCGGGTTCAACCAGGGCATCATCGCCCGTAGTTTTTTGCCGACTTGTTCGATTTTGCTGTTACGGCCGTTTTCTCTTTGCTTGTTGAACCAGGGACGGCCGTTCTCATTCTCTTTAATCCACTCTTCAGCGTAAGCGCCGGATTGGATGTCAGCCAGCATCTTCTTCATTGTGGCCTTCGTCTCGTCCGTGACCAGCTTGGGGCCGCCGGTGTAATCGCCGTGTTCGGCCGTATCGCTGATGCTGTAGCGCATGTAGCTGAGGCCGCCCTGATACATCAAATCTACAATCAGCTTCAGCTCATGCAGACATTCAAAATAGGCGATTTCCGGCTGATAGCCCGCCTCAACCAGCGTGTTGAAGCCTGCCTGCACCAACGCGCTGGTTCCGCCGCACAGAACCGCCTGCTCGCCAAACAAATCCGTCTCCGTCTCTTCGGGGAAGGTGGTTTCGATGACGCCGGCGCGGGTTCCGCCGATCCCTTTGGCGTAGGCCAGCGCAAATTCTTTGGCCTGGCCGCTAGGGTTCTGGTGAACGGCGACGAGGCAGGGCGTGCCGGTTCCTTCCACGTACAGTTCGCGCACGCGGTGGCCGGGCGCTTTGGGGGCGACCATGCTCACATCCACAAAATCGGGCGGCACAATCTGGCCGTAGCGGATGTTGAAGCCGTGCCCGAACATGAGCGTGTCGCCCGGTTTCAGATTCGCGGCGACCGATTCTTCGTACACCGCTTTTTGTTTGGTGTCCGGCAGCAACATCATCATCACGTCCGCTTCAGCACAGGCGTCAGCGACCGTTTTCACCGTCAGGCCGGCCGCTTCTGCCGCCGCCCAGGATGAACTGCCTTCATACAACCCCACACGCACATCGGCGCCGGAGTTCATCAAGTTTAATGAATGCGCGTGCCCCTGGCTGCCGTAGCCCAGCACCGCGATTTTCTTGCCATCAAGCAGAGCGAGGTCTGCGTCTTTGTCGTAGTAAATGTTTGCCATTATTTCCTCACGGAAAGGAGATTAGCGATTGGAGACTGGAGATTACGGGTCTCCAATCTCTAATCTCTAGTCTCCAATCTCCAATCTCTAAATTATTGTCCGTTTTTGTAGGCCGCTACGGCCGTTTTCTGTTTTGCCGCCCGGTCGTGACTGCCGCGTACCATCGCTACCTTGCCGGTACGCACCATTTCCACAATGCCGAAGTGGGACAGCAGTTCAACCAGCGAATCCACCCGACTTTCGGAGCCGACGGCCTGGATGATGACGGTTTCCATGTCCACGTCAATGATGCTGGCGCGGTAAATGTCTACCAACTGCATCACTTCGGCGCGGCTGCCGTTGCTGGCTTTCACTTTGATGAGGGCCAGTTCCCGGTCTACGGTGGGGACTGCGGTAACGTCTTGAACGGCCGTCACGTTAATCAACTTATACAACTGCGTCTGAATCTGGCTCATATCCCGCGCATTCCCCTCGGCCACAAACGTCATGCGGCTGATGCCCGCCTTCTCGCTGTGTCCGACGGCCAGACTCTCGATATTAAAATTACGGCGGCGGAACAAGCTCGCCACCCGGTTCAATACGCCCGGTTTGTCTTCCATCCAGGCGATCATGGTGTGTTTCTTCATTAGATAGTCTCCTCTTTAGCAGTAATCAGTTGCCAGTTATCAGTAATCAGTAATCAGTTATCGGTTATCGGTCATCGGTCATCGGTAATCGGTTATCGGTTATCAGTAGAAACTGCTTCTGGAAAATATCCACTGACTACTGATTACTGATTACTGATTACTCTTCACTCTCTGCAAACGGCCGTCGGATCATGTCGGCGTTGCTGCGGCCGGGGCCTACCATCGGGTAAACGTTAGTGAACTCTTCAACCTGGAACTCCAGTAAATAGGCTCCATCCGTCGCTTGCGCCTCCTTGATAGCCTCATACACATCTTCCTTCCGCGTCACAACGCGGCCCGGAATGCCGTAGGCGGCGGCCAGTTTCACAAAATCGGGGTTGAACAGCGGCGTCGCCGCATACCGTTGGTTGTAGAAAACATCTTGCCACTGGCGCACCATACCCAAGAAGCCATTATTGATGATCATAATCTTGATCGGCAATTTCTCTTGCGCGACGGTGGACAGCTCCGCCATCGTCATCTGAAAACCGCCATCGCCGGCTACGACCCAGACCGGCTCTTCCGGTTCGCCCATCTGCGCTCCGATGGCGGCGGGCAGCCCGTACCCCATCGTGCCCAAACCGCCCGACGTGAGCAGGCTGCGCGGCTTGGTGTGGCGATAGTATTGCGCTTCCCACATTTGATGCTGCCCCACATCGGAAACAACCGTCGCGTTTCCCTGGTCGGTGGCGTGCCACAACTGCTGCATGATGTACGGCGCGATTAAGTCGTCTGTCTCTTGCGCCAGGATGTCGCGGTCGCCCGTTTCCTGCTTCCATTCGTCAATCTGGGCCAGCCAGGTAGGATGTTCGTTCGAGTCAACCTGGGGCAGTAAGTTTTGCAGTGTCAGCCGCGCATCGCCCACAATCGGGGTGTTAATGGTGATGTTTTTCCCCATTTCCGATGGGTCTAAATCAACATGGATGATTTTGGCTTTGGGGGCGAAGGTGTCAAATACGCCTGTTAGCCGGTCGTCCAGCCGGGCGCCAATGGCGAACATCACGTCGCACTCTTGCAAGGCGTAATTGCAGTACGCCTCGCCGTGCATGCCGCCCCAGCTAATGGAGAGGGGGTGGGTAGCGGGGAAGGAGCCGATGCCCAGCAAGCTGGTGGCTACCGGGATGTTGGCTTTTTCGGCCAGTTGGCGCAGTTCTTTTTCGGCTTCGGCGATGATGACGCCGTTTCCAGCTACGATGAGCGGCCGTTCCGCTTCGTTGAGGAGCCTGGCGGCGCGAGCGACGGATGCGGGATCGGGCGCGTTTTGATTGGGATGGTAGCCGGGCAGATCAACCGTTTCCGGGTATTCGAATTCCATCGAATCTTGCAGTACATCTTTGCAAATATCAATCAACACCGGGCCGGGGCGGCCGGTTCCGGCGATGAAAAACGCCTCTTTGATGGCGCCGGGCAAATCGTGGATGTCGGTGATGAGGTAGTTGTGCTTGGTGATGGCCAGGCTGACGCCCTGAATATCGGCTTCCTGGAAGCCGTCGCGCCCCAGCAGGCTGGTGGGAACCTGCCCGGTGAAGGCGACGATGGGGACGGAGTCCATGTTGGCCGTCGCCAGACCGGTCATCAGATTGGTGGCGCCGGGGCCGGAGGTGGCGATGCAAACGCCAACTTTTCCCGTCGCCCGCGCATAGCCGTCGGCCATGTGGGACGCGCCTTGCTCGTGGGTCGCCAGGACGTGGTGAATGGGGTATTCGTGTTTCATTAAATCATCGTAGGCGGGCATGTTGGCCCCGCCGGGAATGCCAAAGACGACTTTGACGCCTTCGCGCATCAGGCTTTCCCAGATGATTTGTCCGCCGGTTTTTTTCTCGCTCATATGATTCTCCTCTTTTTTAATTTGGACGCGGATGAACGCGGATGAACGCAGATTTTTTGTTCATCGGTAACGTTACTCGCTCCCCTTTAATAACGGTTTGGATAGGGTTGGCGCTGGTTTT
Organism: Anaerolineae bacterium; assembly: GCA_024762395.1. Lineage (GTDB taxonomy): Bacteria > Chloroflexota > Anaerolineae > Promineifilales > Promineifilaceae > JACKCC01. The sequence goes on from JANTHP010000205.1 coordinate 4,244, forward strand.
GAACGGGGATGGGCTGTGGGGCGGGCACGGCCGTATCGCGTCCAACCAAACAAAAAAGCAGAAAACGCAGCCAGCCGGTTTTCTGCCTTGAATAAACGGGACGGGGGAAACGGCCGTTAGCCATTGCCCGGTAAAAATGATTAGATGAAAATTGCTTACTCATGTTATTGCTCCAAAAAACAAAAAAACCGCCCTGTTGGGCGGTTTTTGTGCTGACTTGCTTGCTTTTTCAGTTCGTCGCTTACCCAACAGGCATTGATTTCTTATCGTTCACGACAAGAAGAAGGCTAATCAGGCTAATAATAAGGACGATACTGTTTTTAATACGCATAATTATTTTTGGCGCACATTGGCGCACTGGTCGTAAGTATATGAGGAGGGGGGAGTTAGCGTCTATGGGCAATGTTGCCACAATAATGAGCGGGATTTGTTGTACGATCTGCACAAGTGTCCGTTATTCGTTATCCGTTGCGCCGACTGCGGTATACGGATTACGGATTACGGACAACGGCTAAACGCCCAACGAGGGCGATGCCTTTCGACAACGCCCTCGTTGGATTCCCACTATTTCCCACTGAACCGCGCATTTCTGCACAAGTCCCTTATAGTTTACAAATTTATAAGCGGTAAATCTACGGACAACCTGCCATAAAAGTTGAGGTATCAACTTGTTTGTTTTGTACAATAAATTGCAAAACGGCCGTTTCCCCACACTCCTCAATGGCCGCCCAGCGCCAGAGACTACCGACCAGGATTTAATTACTTTGATGTCAACCGCGGCTCGCTCTCATACCGCCAACGCCGCCAACTGTTCCTGATATGTTTCCATAAGTGGGTGATTTTTACCCAACAACACGCTCACAGCCCGAATCAACCCTGCCGTATAGCTGCGATCCATCTCTTCGCCCGCGTCCAGCGCAGCAAACAATTGCTCCAGCGCCTGTGCCGGTTTGCGCCGTTTCATTGCTTGCGCCGCTCCCTCGTAAGCCGCATCTAACGCCTCGACGCCCGTCAGCCCATCCCCATCTTCCATATCAAACAAGAAACGAGCCAACGGCAGCAGCGCAGCCGCTTTCTCCGCCGCCCCACTTTCAGGAAAATCGTTAAGAAGGACAAACGCTTCAAACCCCCGCCCCTTTTTCAAATGTTGGACGGCCTGTTTCAGCCGTTGGTCAGGCGCAGCGCTGCCGCGAATTTTGGGCGGCGGCGGCGGGGCGGACGTTGCTTTTTTGATGAAGCGTTTCACCAATGCACCGGGCAGCGCGCCGGTGAATTCATCCGCCACCTGTCCGTTGCGGAATAGTTTTACGGCCGGGATACTGCGAATTTGATATTGAACGGCCGTCCTTTTATTATGCTCCGTGTTCAATTTAGCCAAAATAAAATCACTGTCCGGGTCCTCAGCCAACCGTTCCAAAATAGGGCCAAGCTGGCGGCAAGGCGCGCACCACGACGCCCAAAAATCCACCAACACCGGCGTCTTGTACGAACGGCGAATCACCTGTTTCTTGAAATCGGCGTCGCCAACATCAATAATGGCAAATCGTTTGGGCGCTTTATCTTTTTTGAGAAATGAAAACAGTTTCATAAAAAATCCTTTGTATGATTAGGGCTATTGGTTAGATGGCAGAAAGCAAGACAAGTTACAATCAATTATCATGATGGCAAATTCTATCTTTTCTGTAATCATTCTTACCTGACATTTGTCACGTATTTTCCCCATCCTGCTTGATTAACGGTATAATCGCTGGCTGAATAAAATTGTGGTTGGCGGTTAGTTGCTGGTACAAACCGCCAACCGCCGACAGCCAACCACCAGCAACTATTTACCAGAGAGAACTCATGACAAGTCAAACCTCAAAAATCATTTACACATTCACCGACGAAGCTCCCGCTTTGGCGACCTACTCATTTTTACCCATCATCAAAACCTTCACCAACGCCGCTAACGTCGCCGTCGAACTCAGCGACATCTCATTGGCCGGCCGCATCATCGCCAACTTCCCCGAAAATCTCACGGAAGAACAGCGGCAGCCGGACGAATTGGCCGCGCTGGGCAAACTAACTGAGAAACCAGAAGCCAACATCATCAAATTGCCCAACATCAGCGCCTCCATTCCTCAACTGCTCGCTGCCATCAAAGAGCTGCAAGCCAATGAGTACGACATTCCCAACTATCCGGCCGAACCGCAAAACGAGGCCGAAGAAGCAATTAAAGCCAGATATGCCAAAGTGTTAGGCAGCGCCGTCAACCCTGTCCTGCGTCAAGGGAACTCCGACCGCCGCGTCGCACCGGCCGTGAAGCAATACGCCAAAAAACATCCCCACCGCGTCGGCAAATGGTCACCCGATTCCAAAACCCGCATCGCCCACATGGACGGCGGCGACTTCTACGGCAGCGAAAAATCAGCCGTGATGGCGGCGGCTGACGATGTGCAAATCAAACTCGTCACCACCAATGGCGAGGAAATCATTCTTAAAGAAAGCCTCCCCCTCCTGCCCGGCGAAGTGATTGACGGCTCCTTCATGAGCGCCAAAGCGTTGCGCGCCTTCTACGAAAAAGAGATGGAAAGCGTTGAAGACGACGTCCTCCTCTCCCTCCACCTCAAAGCGACGATGATGAAAGTCTCCGACCCGATCATGTTCGGCCACGCCGTCACCGTCTACTACAAAGACGTATTTGAAAAGTACGCCGACACCTTCGCCGAACTCGGCGTTAACCCCAACAACGGCTTAGGCGACGTCTACGCCAAAATTCAAAGCCTGCCCGCCGCCGAACGCGAAGCCATCGAAGCCGATTTGCAAGCCGTCTACAAGACGCGCCCCGCATTGGCGATGGTCAACTCCGATAAAGGCATCACCAACCTGCACGTCCCCAGCGACATCATCATTGATGCTTCCATGGCCGCCTCCATCCGCGACTCCGGCAAGATGTGGGGGCCGGATGGCAAAACTTATGACAGCAAAATGATGATTCCCGACCGTGCCTACGCCGGTATCTATCAAGAAATCATCAGCTTCTGCCAGGAAAATGGCGCCTTCGATGTGACCACGATGGGCAACGTCTCCAACGTGGGCTTGATGGCGCAAAAAGCGGAAGAGTACGGCTCGCACGACAAAACTTTCGAGATTCCGGCCGATGGGACAGTGCAAGTTATCAACCAAGCGGGCGAGACGGTGATGAGCCACGACGTGGAAGCGGGCGACATCTGGCGCATGTGCCAGGCCAAAGATTTACCGATCAAAGATTGGGTTAAATTGGCCGTCAGCCGCGCCAAAGAGACTGGCGTGCCGACCGTTTTCTGGCTCGATCCTAATCGCGCCCACGACGCCAACCTGATCGAAAAAGTCAACCAATACCTGCCGGAACACGACACAACTGGCCTTGACATTCGCATGATGGCCCCCGAAGAGGCGATGCGCTTCTCCTGCGAGCAAATCAAGGCAGGCAATGATGTCATTTCGGTGACGGGCAATGTCTTGCGCGACTACCTGACCGATCTGTTCCCCATCCTCGAACTGGGTACAAGCGCGAAAATGCTCTCCATCGTGCCGCTGTTGGCCGGCGGCGGGCTGTATGAGACGGGCGCGGGCGGCTCGGCTCCCAAGCATGTGCAGCAGTTTGTCGCTGAAGGGCATCTGCGTTGGGATTCGCTGGGCGAATTTTTGGCGCTGGCGGTGGCGATGGAGACGTTGGGACGGCATACGGACAACGCGAATGCGCTGCTGCTGGGCAAAACGCTGAATCAGGCGACGAGCGATTATCTGGAAAACGCCAAATCTCCCTCCCGCAAGGTGAATGAGTTGGACAATCGCGGCAGCCATTTCTTCCTGGCGAAGTATTGGGCGCAGGCGGTGGCGGCGCAGGATGAGAATGCGGCGTTGAAGGCGACGTTTGCCAAGCTGGCGCAGGAACTCAGCGACAATGAGGAGACGATTTTGGCTGAACTGCTGGCGGCGCAGGGCGCGCCGGTGGACATTGGCGGCTATTACCAGCCGGATATTGAGAAGGTTACGGCGGCGATGCGTCCCAGCGCAACGTTGAACGCGATTTTGGATGCGGTAGCATAAGAAGCTAGTACCAGTAAACAGAAGTCAGTAAACAGTTTTCAGTAGGCACTTTCCAGAGGTAGACCGTACTGATAACTGTTTACAGATTACTGAACACTGA
>JANTHP010000206.1 GCA_024762395.1 Anaerolineae bacterium
TCCGCATCCTCCACAAAATCAAACATAAGATGCGGCGGTTTTTGAAATTCAATGATCAGTTCCGTCGTCTTCTTCGCCAGCGCCTTGCCCGAACGCAGGTAAAACGGCACGCCCTGCCAGCGCCAATTATCCACAAACAGCGTTAACGCAGCATACGTCGGCGTTTGCGAATCGGCGGCGACGCCATCCGCCTGACAATACCCCTCATATTGGGCGCGAACCGTATCGGCCAGAGCTATGGGGCGAATCGCTTTGAACAATTTCGCCTTTTCATTGCGTACCGCGTCAGCTTCAAATGAGGCCGGCGGCTCCATAGCAATGAGCGAGAGCAGTTGGAACAGGTGATTTTGGAACATGTCGCGCATGACGCCGGCCCGGTCGTAATACCCGGCGCGATGGCCGACATCTACGCTTTCTGTCACCGTGATTTGCACATTGTCTACATAATTACGGTTCCAAACCGGCTCAAAAATAGTATTGGCAAACCGGAAAAAGAGGATGTTCTGCGCCGTCTCTTTGCCCAGGTAATGATCAATGCGGTACACCTGACGCTCTTGAAAGACGGCGTGGATGGCTTTGTTCAGGGCCTGCGCCGAGGCCAAATCGCGGCCAAAGGGCTTTTCGACGACCAGATGCCGCCACCCCTCTGTTTCGGCGACCATATTGGCCGCGCCCAGATGCCGAACGATGGGCGCAAAGAACCGGGGGGCGGTGGCCATGTAGTACAGCCGGTTGGCAGGGCCGTTTTCGATTTGGTCGAGGAGGGTGTTGAGGGATTGGTAATCAACGGCCGTATCCAAATCCCCCTGACTGTACCACACCTGCCGCACAAACGACTCCCACTGCGCCCTATCCAAATAATCGGCGGCAAACTCCCGCATCCCCGCTAACAGCAGCTCGCGGAACGCATCATGGCTCCACGGCCGCCGCGCAAAGCCGACAATGTGCATCCGCTCCGGCAGCCGCCCCTTACGGTACGAATTAAACAAAGCCGGTATCAGTTTCCGCCGCGTCAAATCCCCCGACGCGCCAAAAATGACGATGGTGATCGGTTTTTCACTGCTCATTTGGTTTACCTCTTTGTAACCGTAGAACGACTTGGTAAAAGGTATGTTTTGGGAATTGGAATTCCCGAAACGTTAGCGCTCAACTGCGTGTAATTGGAATTCCTGATACGTCAACTGAGATGAAATGCGCCCATCAGATAATCGTCGCCGATCTACGATTTAGAAGCTGCATAAACTCATTGCGCGTTCGGGCGTCCGATTTGAACCGGCCCAGCATAGCACTGGTGACCATGCTGGCGTGTTCCTTCTTCACGCCGCGCATCATGGCGCACATGTGAGACGCTTCCACCACCACACCCACACCCTGCGGCCGCAGCGAGTCATTCAACAAATCGGCGATTTGCTGGGTCATCCGCTCCTGTACTTGCAAGCGGCGGGCAAACATTTCTACAATGCGCGGGATTTTGGATAGACCAATCACCTTGTCGCGCGGGATGTAGGCCACATGCGCCCGTCCCAAAAACGGCAGCATGTGATGTTCGCACATGCTAAAAAACTCGATGTCTTTGACGACGATCATTTCATCGTATTCAACGTCAAATAAGGCGTCGTTGATCATCGCTTGCGGGTCTGTGTTGTACCCGGCCAAAATTTCGTCGTACATGCGGGCAATGCGCTCCGGCGTTCGCCGCAGTCCGTCACGATCCGGGTCTTCGCCGATGAATGTGAGAATATCATGGACAGCGTTGGTTATGCCTTCTTGACGTGCGGCGTATTCGATACGGCCGTTTTCCTCTTCCTTCTTCATGTTTAACCTCTATTTGATTAAGAACTTCTTGAGACCGCTAACCGCATCCGCGCCCAAATGAAAACGAATGATGCGGCGGTGCGCATCGCGCAGCGCCTGCGCGTCGCCCAATGCCTGCGCCAGTTTAAGCACGCCAAAGCTCATGGCCGAATCCGGCTTGCCCGCCTCATCGGGAATGGGCGCATCTTCCACCGGATCCGAGGTGAACTGGATGAATAGACCGTTGCCGCCGTCCCCTTTGTGCAGTTGACCGGTGGAATGGAGGAAACGGGGGCCGTAGCCGACGGTAGTCGCCAGTTTGTAGCCGTCGCGCAGTTGGGTGCGCAGGGCCAACAGGGCCGCATCGGCTGCCGGCGTGGGCTGGATGTAAGCTTGCAGGGCGACGTAACTGCCGGGTTCGGCCTGATCCATGAACTGCTGCAAGGCAACGGCCGTTACCTCCGCCGATTCCCCCGCAGGCAGCTTCTTATTTTCCATATACGCGGCAACCATCTCACGAGCCAGAATTTTAGCCGCTTCCACATTGGGCTGATCGAATGGCTGGATGCCGAGAATATGCCCGGCAACGGCCGTCGCCATCTCCCACATAAAAAACTGCCCGCCCACATCATATTTATCCGCCAAATCAATCCGTATTGTTGGATTTCCCGCCGCCGCCAACGCCTCAAATTCGGCGTCATACGCCGCATCACCGGACAGGCGCAGGTAAACAAAGAGCCGGTCGTCCCCGTACACATCCGGCAAACAAAGCGGTTCGCCCACCACCGGCACAATCCCCATGCCATCCTTGCCCGTACTTTCAGCGATGAGCTGCTCCACCCAATCACCAAAGCTGGCAATGGCGGGCGAGATGATGAAGGTGAGCTTGTCGCGGCCCGCGCGCGCCAGTTCGCCCATGACGGCGCCCAGGCGGACGGCGTCGGCGTCGTTGGCGCGGCTGTTGGCGGCAGTCGTTACCGCTCGTTTTAGCAAAACGGCCGTATCCAGCCCCACCAGCGTCGCCGGAAGCATCCCAAAATAAGACAAAGCCGAATAGCGTCCGCCAATGTTCGGATCATTCAAAAACAGATCGCGGAATTTGTAGTCGGCGGCGAGGGTTTCCAGCTTACTGCCGGGATCGGTAATGGCGACAAAATGGGCGCCAACCGCCTCCCCCACCGCTGCCGCTGTGCGGTTGTAAAAGTATTTGAAAAAGGAAAGCGTTTCCACCGTTCCGCCCGATTTGGTGGCAACGATGAAGAGCGTTTTGGCCGGGTCGAGCTGCGCCGCTTTAGCGCGCACGGCGTCGGCGTCGGTGCTGTCTAACACCTGTAAGTTCAACCCGTCGCTTTCGGCGCCAAAGGTTTTGGCGAATAGCTCCGGGGCCATGCTGGAACCGCCCATGCCTAACAGCAGCGCGTCGGTGTAGCCATCAGCTTTTATGTCGGCGGCTAACGCTTGCATCCGGCCGATTTGCGCCTGCATATCACTGGCTATGCGAAGCCAGCCGAGCCGGTTGCTAATTTCGGCCGGTTCCGGCTTCCAAACGGTATGATCGCGCTGCCAAATGCGGCGCACAATGTCGGCCCGTTCCATTTTGGCTAGAGCAGCCTCTACGGTTTTTTGGTAGGAGTTGAGTTGTGTTTTCATTGTTTTTATGATGTAGGTCAAGTTTGCAAACTTGCCCCACGATACTTGCAATCCTCGCTTGTTGAATTCCTCCAGGTCGTAATCAAAAGGTCAAGTTTGCAAACTTGACCTACGATACTTGCAGTTTGGCCTGTTTTTCGGCGACGCTGGCTAAAAGCGCAGCGAAGGCGGCGGCGAAGGCGGCTACGCCGTCGTCCAGCAGTTTTTGGGTGATGGCGTCTAAATCAATGCCGGCCTCGGCCAGTTGGATTAATTGGGTTTGGGCTTCGTCCATCCCTTCGGCCAGTGTGTTGGCGATAACGCCATGATCACGAAAGGCGTCCAGGGTGGCGGGAGGAACGGTGTTGACGGTGTTGGGGCCGATGAGTTGGTCTACGTACATGGTGTCGGGATAGGCGGGGTTTTTGGTACTGGTGCTGGCCCACAACGGCCGTTGCACGCGCGCCCCTCTCTCGACCAGTTTTTGCCAGCGGGGGCCGTTGAAGGTGTGTTGGAAACGGCCGTATGCCGCCTTGGCATTGGCGATGGCGATTTTGCCTCGTAATGGCGAATTGGAAGGGAGCGCCTGGTCAACGGCCGTGTCCACCCGGCTTACAAAAAACGACGCCACCGACGCCACCCGCGCCAAATCGCCGCCAAACGCCTCCAGGCCGGCGATATACGCCTCCATCACGCCTTCATAACTGGACAGGGAGAAAATCAACGTCGCGTTGACGTTAATTCCTTCGCCGATGAGGGCGCGGATGGCGGGGAGGCCGGCCGGGGTTGCCGGTACTTTTATCATGATGTTAGGCCGGTTGAGCGACGCAAACAGGCGGCGGGCGTCGGTAATTGTGCCTTCTGTGTCATTTGCCAGCGCGGGGCTGACTTCCAGGCTGACGTAGCCGTCTACGCCGTCGGTGGCGTCGTAAACGGGGCGCAGCAGGTCGGCGGCCCGGCCGATGTCTTCCAAAGCCACTGTTTCGTAGATTTGAACGGCCGTTTTGCCCCTGACCGCTAATGATTGAATCGCTTCGTCATAATCCGCGCTGCCGGCAATCGCTTTATTAAAAATGGACGGATTGGAGGTAACGCCCCTTACCCCGTCATTTATCAACTGCTGCAACCCGCCGGACTCAAGTAATTTCCGCTGGATATTGTCATACCAGATAGATTGGCCTAACCGGGCCAACTCATGTAGTTTGGTCATCATCTCTCCTTTTCAAGATGGATTTGGAAAATTATCGTGCTGCTTTGGTTACGGCCGTATTATCCCATCACCGCAAGATATTGTACAGAAGGCTAACAAAAAAACATAAGCCGTTCTCCATTGTGACGCGGGCTGTCTCGTATTTATTACGATCCTCTGAGATTGGTCCAATCTTGAAGATTGGACCAATCTGAGGCTATAATACTTTTGATGAAAAAGAACGGAAAAACCGGCCCCCTGAGAAGCGTTACTCCAGCCATTGATATTTATATCCGGCTGGCTCAATATCCCATTTTGTCCAACAAAATTCGCAATCGTATGCGGCAAGAAATGTTCCGTCGCGGCATCATCAGCCCGGCCAAATTCGAGCAGGAAGTGAAAGAACTGGCCGTCAAATCGCGGGTGCGGGAAGGATTGGGCGATCCATCAGGGCTAGAAGATGAATCCACATGGGAAAAACGCAAATCGCGCGTCCGAGATGTGCATACCGACGCCTTGTTTGCCAGCAATTTAGGCAGCTCCCTACTGGAACAACTCATCCTGGAAACGCTGCAAAAACAACCGTCGCCGCAGCCCCCGGCCGAGCTGACCTTTAACCCCGAAATCTCACCCTGGGATATGTTGTTTGAACAAGGCAAAATCTACGAAGCCATGCCCGTGCATGAGCGCGAAAAACACCAACACCATCTGGAAGAAATCAAAGTGGTTCTCATCCGGCGCATGATCAGTGATCAACTGCCCTTCATTGGCCTGGCCCGGCGGTTTTTGACGATTCAAGATATGCAGTTCATCCACCGGCGATTGATCGGCACGGGCAAAATCGGGGGAAAGGCGGCCGGAATGCTGCTGGCCTGGAAGATGCTGCAACAAAAGGACCCGGAATTCGGCCCGGACATCAGTGCGTCGGTTGATTTGCTTGATTCGTATTTCATTGGGTCCGAAGTGATTTACGAGTTTATTCTCAACAACAAGCTGGAAGATTTTGTTAACCAAAAGTATCGTTCTGTCCCAGAAATGCGCGAGATGTATCCCAAAATTATTGATGGCTTTCTCCAGGGAAGGTTTCCGGATACTTTTATTGAACAGTTGCAAGAAAATCTGGCGCGTATGGGGGAAAATCCGCTAATTGTGCGTTCGTCCAGTTTATTGGAGGACAATTTCAACTATCCATTTTCTGGCCGGTACGTCAGTTATTTTTGCCCTAATCAAGGCAGCGATGAAGATAATCTGCATGATGTTTTGGTGGGGATTCGCCGCGTGTTTGCCAGTATTTTTAATCCGGATGCGATGATTGACCGGCGCGAACATGGTTTGATTGATTATGATGAACGGATGGCGGTGTTACTGCAGCGGGTGGACGGGGAGCGGCACGGCCGTTATTTCTTCCCCACGATTTCCGGCATGGCCTATAGTCAGAATTTTGATTGTTGGGACTCTCAAATTCGGCAGGAGGATGGTTTACTGCGGCTGGTATGGGGATTGAATTCCTGCATAACCGGCGCGGGAAGACAAACTTGCTCGCGCTGGATTCCCCTCAGCCACCCACAACAACGCCGGGAGAAAACGGCCGCTGCCATTCGCCAATCCGCCCAACAAACCATAGACCTGGTAGATTTAGACGCCAATCAGTTGATGTCCCTGCCCGTTCAGGACGTTCTGCAGCAAATACACACCCAGCTCTCTTATCTTCCTTACATTGCCTCACTGGATGCAGGCGATCATCTGGAACCTGTTCCCGCCTCGCCCTCTCAGACCGTATCAGGCCCATTTCTGCTCACTTTCGACTATCTAACGCAAGATCGAAAGTTCATCAAGCTCATCCGAACGGCGCTGATGCGGCTGGAGCAAAGCTACCAAACCCCTGTCGAGATTGAATTTGCCGTTGAAACCTTACCGGGCGTCCCCACGCCAAATTATAAGCTGTATATTTTGCAGTGCCGCCCGCAGCGGCCACATTAGAAAGTCTCATCAAGATGGCGGAGGGTCAGCCGCCAGTTCCGCCCTCTCACAGCCACTGCGCCGATGTATTCCGGTAACGGCCGTAACCCAAACAACATCCACTCTGCCGCCTCAGCCGCGCTCCCCCGAATCTGCAAAAAACGGGCCGGTTCCCCTGGCTTTAACGTCACGTCAAATTGGCTCAAGGGATAAGAAAGCCCCTCCCCTACCGCTTTGATAAACGCCTCTTTGCGCGTCCAGCAGGTAAAAAACGCTTCCTCCTGCCTGTCTGGCGGAACCGCATTAAAAGCCCGATTCTCCCGCTCCGAGAAAAAACGGGCGGCGACGGCGGCCGCATCGGATAACGGCCGTATCTTCTCCACATCCACGCCGACGGCCGTTCCCCGGCAAAAGGCCAACAAAGCCGCCCCATGCGCATGAGACACATTAAATTGCAGCCCATCCGCGCCGGTAGACGCAGCCAGAAACGGCTTCCCCTGCTCGCCATAGTCAAACCGCAGCCCGTCCGGCGCAGCATCCAAATACCGCCCCAGCAGCGTTCGCAGCCACCCCCGCGTCGCCACATAATAATTTTTGTCCCGCTCGAATCGGAACCGATTGGCGCGATCCCGTTCATCGGGCGACAAAATCTGCCAGAATCGTTCTAACTGCGCCGGCGGCGCGTTCAACTCTGCGCTCCAAACATGCACTTCCCGGGGCAATAAATCCCAACGGCTCGTTTTCATGCTTCACACACCGCGCAGCGCATTTATCCGATCACGCAGTTGCACCGCCGCCGCCCGCGCCGCCTCGGCAAAATCCACCTGGGATGAGGCGTAAATGATGCCCCGGCTGGAGCTGATGAGGGGGCCGGCAGCCAAATCGGGACCAAACTGTACGGCCGTTTCCAAACTGCCGCCCTGCGCTCCAATCCCCGGAATCAAAAAGCTGGCGTCCGGCGCCAATTCGCGGGCAATCGCCATCTCCTGTGGATAGGTTGCGCCGACGACATACCCTTTGTGTCCGGCCGTCGCCCAAGTTTGGCTTTGGCGAATCACCTCCGCCGACAGCCCCTGCTTTTGCAGCAAATCGCCCTGAAAATCAGCGGCGCTGGGGTTGGATGTGCGCGCCAAAATGTAGACAGCTTTATCCGGCCGTTTGCCAATCATCGGCAAAACCGCCTCTGCGCCCACATACGGATTCACCGTAATGGCATCCACGCCCCATTCATCAAACAATCCCGCTGCCCACGCCGCCTGCGTATGGCCGATGTCGCCGGTTTTGCAATCCAAAATGACCGGGATATGGTCGGGAATGTAGGCAATGGTGCGCTCCAACGCAATAACGCCTGCCGCCCCCCATTGCAGATAAAAACCTAAATTGGGCTTGTATGCGCAAACGAGATCGGCTGTAGCGTCAACAATCGCCTTGTTGAACGGCAAAATCGGCTCGTCCCACTTCAACACATCCACCCGCAGGCGGATGGGATCGGGGTCTAAGCCCACACACAACCAGGAATTGTTACGTTCTTGAACAGCTTTGAGTTTTTCTAAATAGTTCATAAAGTAAATTTTACCTGAATGAACGCAGATTGTAAGCGTTCATTTACGCAGAGATTTGCAGAGAAAGAAGAGACACCACGCCACTGCGCGTCACCATCAAATGAAAATTGGACGCTGATTAACGCAGATGAACGCGGATTTTCTCTTTTTCTCTCTGCGCATCTCCGCCCCTCCGCGCATCTCCGCGTCCCATTTT
>JANTHP010000207.1 GCA_024762395.1 Anaerolineae bacterium
CGGCAGGTGTATGGCATTGTGGGGATTGACGGGTTGTATGGGCCGACGGAAACGGCCGTTGTCGCCGATGAAACCGCCAATCCCGCCTGGGTAGCAGCCGATTTACTGGCCCAAGCAGAACATGATGTGCTGGCAACAGCCATTTTGTTCACCCCTTCCCGCCCCTTCGCCGAAGCGGTACAGGTAGAAGCCGCCCGCCAAATGGAAACATTAAGCCGTGCCGACACCATCGCGGCCTCACTCAACGGACAAGGCGGCATTGTGCTAACAGCCGATTTGGACGAAGCGTGCCAACTCGCCAGCGACTTCGCGGCTGAACATACCTGCATCGCTACACGAAATCCAGAGCAGTGCGCAGATAAAATTCCCAACGCCGGCGGCTTGTTCATTGGCGAACGCAGTTTTGAGGTGCTGGGCGATTATGTAGCCGGCCCCAGCCACGTGATGCCCACCAGCGGTACAGCCCGCTTCGCCTCGCCGCTCAACGTGTCTGATTTCGTCAAAATCAGCAGCATCATCCAGCTAGACGACGCTGCATCCGCCCGTCTCAGCCCCATCGCCGCCCGCATCGCCCAGGCGGAAGGGTTGACGGCGCATCAACAAGCAGCTAGGCGGCGGATTTAACCGCAGGCATCTAGCAAAAAAGGCTGCTAGCCGGCTGTCAAAACGCATCTCACCTCGCATTTAATCAGAAAACGCCTATACTTCGTTCCAAAAACGGCACAAATTGTGCCGAATTCATCGATGGCATTCATTAAAATACACGCAACCTGAGGGGATACAACATGACACAGCCGCAGTCATTTGCCGCTTTGCTGGAAACGTTCATTCAGCGCGACGGCCGTCGTGTGAGGCAGTTGTCCAGTGCGATTGCAAATCGGTTCGGCGCAGCGCAGCAAATCCCCCACAACACAATCAGTCGCTGGTTGCGTGGTGAAGTCAAAAAGCCTCGAAACTGGTCGGACATCGTTAAGCTGGCAGCAGTTCTCAAACTGAACCAGAACGAACTCGACCAACTACTCGAGGCGGCAGGCCATTCAGCATCACCCAGTCTCATGCGCGCCAGTACGCATGAGTCGGTTCCCGCGCTTTTTGCCGCGTGGCAGCCGCAAGATGCTGACCGGACTCCATTCCAAGCCCCGCCGCGCCTGTCCACATTTGTTGGACGGACGGCCGTTGTGGGCCAGTTGAGCCGGTATCTACGCAGCCAAGATAGCAGTCGTTTGTGCGGATTATTGGGGATGGCCGGGCTGGGTAAAACCAGCCTGGCCAATCATCTCGCCTATCGTCTTCGCTCCCATTTTCCCGATGGTATTTTGTGGATCGCTCTGGAACAAACGAATACGCTGGCGGCGCTGCAAGGCCTGGCCGCCGCTTATGGCGAATCGGTCGCTGATTACATAGATGTGGCAACCCGCAGCGCCAAAGTGCGCGAACTCCTGGCCGCCAAACGGGCGCTGTTGATTTTGGATAATGCGGCGAACGATGAAGAGATACGGCCGTTACTTCCCCCCAGCGGGCAATGCGCCGTCCTCATCACCAGCCGCCGCCAGGATTTAGCCGTCCTTGATACCGCCTACCGTCCGGAATTGCCCCCTTTTGACCCGGCGGAACAGGAAAGTCTGGCCCTGTTTAGCCGCATCTTGGGCGCTGAACGAACGGACAAGGAACAGGAACAGTTGCAACAGGCGGCCACTTTATTAGGACATTTGCCGCTGGCAATTGACATCGCCGCCAACCGCTTAAAGCACGAACCGGGCTGGACGACGAAGCGGATGCTGGCCCGTTTACAGACGGCGCAGTCCCGGCTGGCGTTTTTGGTTCGCGGCGACCGGTCAGTAAAGCGGTCGTTTGCACTGAGCTATCAAAGTCTCAAGCGTAATGATCAAGGTTTATTTGCGGTTTTGGGCTTGTTTGTTGGCGCTGATTTCAGCGCGCAACTGGCGGCGGAGTTGGCAGAACGGCCGTCCGAGCAAGTCGAAGATGGATTGCGTCGTTTATTTAGCGCTTCGTTGGTACAGGCGGGGAGGAACGGCCGTTACCGACTCCATCCCCTCCTCCGCGACTATACCTCATCCCTGGAACACGATCCAAACTTGCGCCACCGCTTTATCCGGCTTTTCCTGGCCTACGCCCAGAGCCGCGCCGACGACCATATCGCGCTGGAGCAAGAAAACAGCAACATCTTCGCCGCCCTTACAATGGTTCAAGAAAGCGAAGCGGCGGCCGATTATGTCAACAGCGTCATCGCCCTATTCCCCTTTTGGCAAAGCCAGGGGTATCTGGAAAAAGCGCAGCCCTATTTGCAGCAGGCCGAATCAGCCGCCCGCCGCCAATCGTATCAAAAAGGATTGATGCTCGTGTTACACCATCAAGGATTTACAGCCATGAAGCAAGGCCAGCCGGAACAAGCCGAGCTGTATTACCAGGAAGCGCTCGATCTGGCTCGCCAATCCCATGACATCAATGAGACCAGCGCTCTGCTGCTCAAGCTGGGCGCGTTGGCGCATCGTCGCGGCCAATACGAGGATGCAGCCACTTTTTATAACGAGTCGCTGTCGCTGGCCCGCGATTTGGGCGATGAGAACCGGGCTGCCGGACTGTTGATTAACTTGGGATTGGTTGCGGCCGTTCAGGGACAGGTCTCTGAAGCGGCAGCATATTACGAAGAAGCGTTAGCTCTGGTCAAGGCGATCGAAAACGTTGATTTGACCATCATCGTTTTGCAAAATTTAGGCAGTTTGTTGGACGAGCGAGGGGATTATGCCCAGGCCAAAACCCATTATCAGGAAGGGTTATCCCTGGCCGAAGCGCTGAATGACCCCGAATTACGCAGCCGTCTTTTGGGTAACTTGGGATTGGTCGCCTGCCATTTGGGGAATTACGCAGAAGCGGCAGCCCAATTTCGCGCCGGATTAGCGCTGGCGGAGAAAAGCGGCCTGACGGTTCAGGTTTGCCGCCAGCAGGCCAATCTGGGCTATGTGTCCACGCTGCGCGGCCATTATCGCCGCGCCAACGCGCATTACCAATCAGCGCTGCGGCTGGCCCGTGAGCTGGGCTTCCCGGAAGACCTAAGCGTCATCCTCAACCAGATGGGCGACTGCGCTATGAAGCAAGACCGCTATCTTGAGGCGGAGGATTATTTTGAGGAGGCCAGGGAAACGGCCGTATCCATCAACCTGACCCGCGAAATAGCCCTGAGCCAATACGGGATGGCGCAGTTAGCGGCGCTGCGCGGCAACGTGGCAGAAGCTCGCCGGTTGGGCAGAGAAAGTCGGCAAGTTCTGGCGGGCATCGGTCATAAAAAGGCCAACGAAGTATGGTGGTGGCTGCGCGAACTGCCGGGAGAAGCAGATTAAGATTGGTCCAATCTTGGAGACTGGACCAATCTAACACCACTGCGCTCCTACCCGCCTACCGGGTCTGTCCAGCCATCAGGGGTGGCCGGCACAGTCGGCGTTGGCGTCGGATCTGTCGGGTCGGCATGGACCTGCCGAATAGGCTGCAAAGTTACCACAGCCAACATCAACAGCGTCAATCCGACCAACACAAACTGCTTGAAACGGGGAATCAAATGAACCTTAAACATCATATACCTCCAGGTAAACTAAGAACGAACAGTTTCATTTGATTCCAGGCTATAACCGGCCAAAAAGAGGAATTTCCCGATTTTCGGGAAACGATTCCTGCCAGCTAACGCTAAACTACTTTCAAAAGTGACCGTCACTTACGAAAAAGGCGAGAAAATTTGTCAAATTTTTTAACATGGCCAGGTATTGACCAGGCCAAATTTGACAAATCTAACGAAATAAGGATGGTGCATGGTGAAGGAACGGCCGTATGTCTACATCGCCACATTAGGGAACGCCCCCCAGGTTGTCACCCTGGCGCTGGATCAACTCTTGCCCCGTCACCCCTTCGTCGAAGTCTGCGTCATCCACACCGACGCCGCGCCCGACACCAATCTACCCGC
This sequence comes from Anaerolineae bacterium, assembly GCA_024762395.1. GTDB lineage: Bacteria > Chloroflexota > Anaerolineae > Promineifilales > Promineifilaceae > JACKCC01. The sequence goes on from JANTHP010000207.1 coordinate 3,974, forward strand.
CCTGAAATTTGGCAACATGCACAAAACAGTTCAGCGGCTGGACAAAGAATTCCTGAACCCGCGTCCCCGCTCCGCCCCGCCGGGTGAGCGCTTGTGGCTGGTAGATTACAAAATCGGCGAACGTTACTACCAATTCAGCTACCGGCGCATTGTCATTCAAAAAGAAGTGCAGCAGCCGGGGCAGTTAGCCCAACACACGCCCGTAAAAGATGTGGAAACGGAAGCCAACGCCCAGGCCGCCTTCCGCACCATTTTTCGCACGGTACAGGCGTACAAAGGGCAGCGGGCTGTCATTCACTTCAACATTGCCGGCGGGCGCAAAAGCATGTCCGTTTTTGCCATGGCGGCGGCGCAAATTTTGTTCACGCCCGGCGATCAGTTGTGGCATCTTGTTTCCAGAGAAGAATTTGTGCGTTCCCAGGCGATGCGCGACCAGCGGGATATGAGCCGCCTCGTTCCCATCCCGTTTTTGTCCGTGAGTACGGTCAATCCTGTTTTGGGAATGCTCATTTCCAGCAACGACCCTTACGACATTATCCGCGCCCAGGAAAATTATTTACAACTTGTTGATTTGCAGCGTAAAGAGAAGTTCCTGCGGACGCTGGATTATGACGAATACCAGATTTTAGTAGGCGTAGCGCAGGGGTTGAGCAATGCGGAAATTGGCAACCGGCTTAAAAAAAAGCTGGCCGCTCAAACAGTCGCCAACAAACTAACGACCATCTATGAAACCTACGCCGTCTCGATTTCCGAGACGCCTACGGACGTGACCCGGCCCAACAGCGAAAACTTGCGGGCGTTTTTAGCCGCTGAGTTTGGCGCCTATTTTCAGCAGAAAGGAGAAAGATTGACCGAAAACAGTCCCGGTAACGATTAGCAACATCTCTGAAGCGTCGCATCGCAGACAAAATAGGATGGAATTAGCTGACGCCATCATTTTTTATGGCTGGCTAGATTCACATTTGGAGGTTCCATGACAAAATATCTATTACAAATACACATTGGCCCCATGCAAGCGTTCATCGCGGCCGCTCGCCGCACGCGCGACTTGTGGTTTGGCTCGTGGTTGATGAGCGAGTTGAGCAAGGCGGCGGCGTGGAAAGTGGCGGAAGCCGCCGGGGAGGAAAATCTCATCTTCCCGGCGGCCTCTCTGGCCGATTTACGGCCGAACAGTGATTTGTCCATTGCCAACAAGATTGTAGCGTTGGTGGAAAACCCTGAAGAGGTCGCTCAGCAGGCAAAAGCGGCAATGCAAGCGCGGCTGGACGGGCTGGCAAAAATCGCGCTGGATGGGGTGAAGGGAAAACTGGATACGCGGGAAACCGCTGAAAACCAGATTGAAAAGCTGCCCGAATTTTACTGGGTCGCCGTTCCCCTACCCGATGAAAAAGCGTATGCCAACGTCCGCCTAAAAGCGGAAAACTTGCTGGCGGCGCGTAAAAATTTGCGCGAATTCGACCAACCATCCTGGGGCAGCAGCAAGCCTAAATCATCGCTGGACGGCAATCGGGAAAGTGTCATCCCGAAAGACGTTTCCGGCGATGCCCAGAAAATGTACCAATGGTACAAAGCCAAAGCGGGCGAGCAGTTGTCCGGTGTGGATTTGCTCAAGCGGTTGGGCAAACGGAGTAAAAGCGCAGAGTTTGAAAGCTTTCCCAGCACTTCCCACATGGCCTCCATGCCTTTGCGGGCAAAGCTGGCAAATGGGAACAGCAAAGCCAAAGAAGCCTGGGACGCATACATGGGCAAGTTGGATGAGGAATTGAAGAAAACGGAAACAGTATCGGGCACACCTCACCTCGTTTTTGGCAAGGCAGATGGGGCGCTGCTATTCGAGTCACGTCTGCGAGATTTTTACGGCCAAAGCGTGCCCGATGACGTTAAGCGAAAGCTGCAGGCGTTTTATGATACGGCCGAAGCGCCTATCCCCTACTACGCCCTGCTGATTGGTGATGGCGATTTTATGGGACGCACGATCAACAACCAGCAAACGCGGGAGGCGCACCGCGATTTTTCCAGCGAATTGGCTAAATTTGCCGGCGAAGCGAAAAATATCGTGGAGGAACATGGCGGCACGGCCGTTTTCACCGGCGGTGATGATGTGATGGCGCTGCTGCCTTTGCACACGGCCGTTCCATGCGCCGCCGAACTGGCCCAAACATTCCAAACCATGATGTCAAAATTTACCGGTGATGACGGCCGTTCCCCCACCTTTTCCGCCGGTATCGCCATCTTCCACCACACCGAGCCGCTGGAAGACGCGCTGCAAACGGCGCGGGAGGCGGAACAGACGGCCAAATCGGTGAAAGACAAAAATGCGCTGGCGGTAACGGAGGCCAAACGGAGCGGCTCGCCGCGCACGGTAAAGGGCAAATGGGGAGAATTGGATAAACGGCTGCTGCATCTGGCGGCGTTCTACCAGGCGGATGCGCTGCCGTCCGGGTTGGCCTACCAACTGCGGGACATGTATTTGCATCTGGGCGGCGCAAAAGAGATGAAAGAGCAGCCGGATTTGCGCAAAGCGCTGGCTAAGGAAGCAGGGCGTATTATTAAAAGGAAGGAAGGCGTAACAAAAGAGATCGCAAACGCGGCGCAAACGTATGTGGAAAGGAAGATGGTGAGCGCATTAAGCGACGATTACACCATTGAGCAAATCGCCCATGAACTGATCATCGCCGCCAATCTGGCGAAGGCGGCGGAGCAGGCGGGCGTTGTTTTGCCTTTGCCAGAAATTGAAAAGGAGAGTGCATGATGGAATGGTGGCTGATTGAACCCCATGACCCGTTGATTGTGCGCGACGGCCGTCCCTTTGGCCCCACACCCGGCGCGCGGGCACGGCCGTTAGATTTCCCCTTCCCCTCCACCATTGCCGGCGGGGTGCGGACGCGGGCGGGGCAGGAAGGCGGCACGTTTGATACGAGCAAGATTGACAAAGTGAAGCAAATCGGCATTCGCGGGCCGCTGCTGGCGGCGTTGGAAGATGACAAACCAACATTGCTGGTTCCGGCGCCAAGGGATGCGCTGTTGATTGAGGATGATAAAAAGGAGACGGTGGTGCGGCATCGGTTACGGCCGTTGGCCGCCGAAAACGCCCGCACCGACATCCCCGACAACCTGCACCCGGTTGGGCTGGTCAAACCCGATCTGCGCAAATCGTACCAAAAAGCGCCCCGCTTCTGGCGCTGGGAGGAGTTTGCGACGTGGCTGACCCATCCGCCGGACGGGGAGGAGACGGTGAACCCGGCCGATTTGGGCATCAGCGGGCCGGGCAAGGAGTGGCGGGTGCATGTGAAGATGAACCCGGACACGTTTACCGGCGAAGAGGGGGCGTTGTTTGCTACTGGCGGGCTGGAATTCTGGCACAAACCGGAAGGGGAGGAGCGACGGTTGTCGAAAGTGATGCGTCTGGGATTGGCAACGGCCGTTGTCGAAAATCCGCACAATCTGCAAATTGCCGAAACCTTTGCCCCGCTGGGCGGCGAACGGCGGCTGATGCGCTGGCGCAAAACGGCCGTTGACGACGCGCTCAAAATGCCGGACGACCTGGCTGACGCCATCGCCAAAAGCGGCTTTTGCCGCCTGATTTTGTTGACGCCGGCCTGTTTTTCGGCCGGATGGCGGCCAAATTGGCTGCTGCAAGCGCGGGATGGGGTAACGCCGGTTTTGAAAGCGGCCGTTATCGGTAAGCCGCAGACGGTTTCCGGCTGGGATTTCAAAGAGAAGGAGGCCAAACCGACGCGGCAGCTGGTTCCGGCGGGGTCGCTGTTTTATTTGCAGTTGGATGGCAGCGAAGCCGAGCGCCGGGCCTGGGCGAAGGCAGTTTGGCTGGCGAATGTGAGCGATGGGCCGGACGACCGGCTGGCGGGCTTTGGCCTGGCGGCACTAGGTGTTTGGGATGGGCAGGCGTGGCCGATGGAGGTGGATGATGCGTAAACCAGCCATTGAACTAACCGAAGAAATGAAAGCGTTGGCAAAACGAGAGCAGCCAAACATTGTGGCGCAAACCCGACAATACAAGTTGATTACTCCTCTTTTTGGCGGCGGCGTTGAACCTAATCAGATGGATGAGGTAACGCCTGTTCGCGGCACGGCCGTTCGCGGCCATCTCCGTTTTTGGTGGCGGGCTATGCGCGGCGGCCAAGAGCAGTTTGGCGGCAGTATAGAGAAAATGAAAGCAAAGGAAGATGAGATATGGGGATCGGCATCTACGGCGTCAAAAGTCTCCTTGTCCATTTCTTATCCCGATGAGGCCAGCCGAAAAGGGCGTAAATTCCAGGACACGCATAAAAGAAACGGCCGTCCTGTCCCCATAGGCGAT
>JANTHP010000208.1 GCA_024762395.1 Anaerolineae bacterium
ACGAATGAATGAAAATCCACAGATTGCGCAGATGGCGCAGATTTAATCTGTGTAATCGGCGTAATCTGCGGTTTATTTACAGAGGAGTGCAAATGAACGTTAATCGTTTTGTTGTAATTGTTTTAGATAGTGTAGGTATTGGCGAGGCCCCGGACGCGGCTGATTTTGGCGATGTGGGCAGCCATACGTTGGGCAATATGGCCCGTGCGGTGGGCGGTCTTAATTTGCCTAATTTGGAAAAAATGGGATTGGGCAATATCGCCATTTTGGAAGGGGTAGAGCCGCAAACAAACCCAACGGCCGTTTACGGCAAACTAACGGAAGTATCTCCCGGCAAGGATACGACGACCGGGCATTGGGAATTGATGGGCGTGGAATTGAAACGGCCGTTTCCCTTGTACCCCAACGGATTCCCTCCGGAAATCATGAAACTGTTCGAAGTTGCCATTGGCCGCAAAACATTGGGCAACTATCCCGCCTCAGGCACCGTCATCATCGAAGAATTGGGCGAAGAACACATAAAAACCGGCAAGCCCATCGTCTACACCTCCGGCGACAGCGTGTTCCAAATTGCCGCCCACGAAGAGGTAATCCCGGTGGATGAACTGTATAAAATTTGCCGCATTGCGCGCGAGATTTTATGCGACGAGCATGAAGTAGCCCGCGTTATTGCCCGGCCATTTGTTGGCGAACCGGGTCACTTTACCCGCACCGCCAACCGGCACGATTTTTCCGTTGCGCCGCCGGTTCCCACGTTGTTGGATAGTCTCAAAGACGCCGGATTGATGAGTTACGCCATTGGTAAAATCAACGATATTTTTACTGGTCAGGGCGTTACCGGCTATGTGACCACCCAAGATAACATGGATGGCGTGGGCAAAACCATCGCCGCCATACGCGAGAGGCGGGAAAAAGGGTTGATTTTCACCAATCTGGTAGATTTCGACGCCAAATTCGGCCATCGCAACAACCCCCAGGGATATGCCAATGCGTTGGCTGAATTTGACCGGCGGCTGCCGGAGATTACGGCGGCGCTGGCTGATGACGATATTCTCATCATTACGGCCGATCATGGCAATGACCCTACGACGCCCAGCACCGACCATTCCCGCGAATATGTGCCTGTTTTGATAACGGGTAAACCGGCTTTGACAGGCGTGAATTTTGGTGTGCGCGCTTCGTTTGCCGATTTGGGGGCGACGATTGCCGATGCGCTGGGTGTGAAACGGCCGTCTGCCGGAACTAGCTTCAAAAGGTTGATGATGCCCACGCTGGATACCATTAACGGCGAGGCTTTGCAGGATTTCATTGCCAAAGACCCGGCTAACATTGCCCGTATCATTGATCATACCTTGTTAAAACCCAACGCGACCGAAAACGACATCGCTAAACTTTGCGAGGAGGCGAAAACGTACAATTTTGCCTCTGTGTGCGTTAATGCGACCCATGCCCGGTTTGTGACGGAACAGTTGAAGGAAACGGCCGTTCGCACGTGCGCCGTCGTGGGCTTTCCGCTGGGGGCCACCACGACCCAGACCAAAGTCTTTGAAGCCGAACAAGCCATCCAGGCGGGAGCCAGTGAGGTTGATATGGTTATCAATATCGGCGCGCTCAAAGGTAAAAATTATGCGCTTGTTGAGCGCGATATTGCCGCTGTGGTCACGGCGGCCCACACGCATGACGCGCTGTGCAAAGTCATCATCGAAACCAGTTACCTGACCGACAAAGAAAAAAGGCTGGTTTGCGAAACGGCCGTGCGCGTCGGAGCCGATTACGTCAAAACTTCTACCGGTTTCAGCGGCGGTGGGGCCACGCCGGAAGACGTGGCCTTGATGCGGCAAACGGTTGGGCAAAAAGCGGGCGTCAAAGCATCCGGCGGCGTTCGCACCTATGCCGATGCGCTGGCTGTTGTGGCCGCCGGGGCCAACCGGATTGGGGCCAGCAGCGGCGTTGCCATTGTCCAGGAAGCGCTGACCGGCCAGAAAGCGATTGGAACAGATTCCGATTACTGAGGATATGAAAAATCTCGATTTATTCATCAATAAACGGGTAAAGTTCCGCTTTTTCCGTCAGGAGCTGCAATTTGATTTGTCGCAGTCGTTGTTTAGCAGTTTTGATGTGGATCGAGGAACGCGGCTGCTGCTCAAAACTATTGCCAAGCAAGTTCCTCCGGCTGAAATCGGGTCGGTTTTGGATGTGGGCTGCGGTGTTGGTGTGATTGGGTTGAGCTTGAAAAAGGTTAATCCGGCCATCGCGCTGACGGTTCAAGACCGGGATGCGTTGGCGTTGGCGTTTACGCAGCAGAATGCCAGACTGAATAAGCTGGCGGAGGTTTTTGTTCCCGGCGGGTTGGCTTTGCAAGGATTGGGCGACGGCCGTTTTGATTTGATTGTGTCTAATTTGCCGGGCAAGGCGGGCGGGCCGGTTTTGGCTGATATGCTGGCCCGGATGCCGCGCCATCTAACGGAAACAGGGCGGGCGGCGGTGGTGGTAGTACGGCCGTTAGCCGACCAAATCGAGACGGCGCTGCAAAAGCAGGGCAGTGAAATGCTCTTGAAGGAAGCCGGTAAGGGATACACGGTTTTTCATTTTCGCGGCGGGGAAACGGCCGTTTCCGATGACGCATTAACGCCTTATCTCCGCGCCCAATCCCATTTTCAAGCTCCCCGCGCCGCTTACACGCTGCAGACGGTTTACAATGTGCCGGAATTTGACCAGTTGGGCTTTTATACGGCCGCTGCCTATGAGCTGCTGAAGGGGGAAAAAGTGAACGGCCGGGTTCTGGTGTGGAATCCGGGGCAGGGACATGTGCCGGTTTATGTGGCGAGGCGGTGGGGAACGGCCGTGCAAGCCATTACCCTGGGCAGCCGCGATTTGCTCAGCTTGACCATTTCCGCCCATAATCTGGTCGAAAACGGCCGTGCCCCGGCCAAAATCACAACAACGCACCTACCATCCATTCTGGATTTGGACGGTCAATTCGATTTCATTGCCGCTTTTCCCGATGTTGACCCTGGCGTTGCCTGGTCCGACCTACTGCCCGGACAATTAGCCGCCTTACTCGCGCCTAACGGCCGTGTTCTGCTAAGCGCCAAAAGTAGTCTGATGCAGCGATTGTTGCCCGCTATGAGGCAGTTTACGCTGCAAAAAGACAAAAAACGGCGCGGTTTCCGGGCGGCGCTCCTGCAAAAATCGGCTCAGCGGCGCAAAACAGGCAGTGTAATACACAAAGAGACTCTATGAATGAGAAAATAATTGGTGTGATTGGCGGCGCGGGGCCATTTGCCGGACTGGATTTATTGGGCAAAATCTTGCAGGAAACTGTTGCCCAAACGGATCAGGAACATTTGACGGTGATTAGCCTGTCTCAGCCCTCTCGTTTACCGGATAGGACGGAATATCTGTTGGGGGAAACGGCCGTAAACCCCGCCCATGCCATCTTTGACCAACTACAACAACTGGAACGGGCCGGCGCCGAGGTTGCCGCCATCCCTTGCAACACCGCTCACGCCCGGCCAATTTTTGATGTCGTCAAGGAAAAACTAGAAACATCGGGCAGTCAAATCCAGTTCCTTAACATGATTGCCGAAACTGCCCGGCACATTCAGCAGCAATACCCGCACATTCAACGCATCGGCGTTTTGTCTACCACCGGAACCTACCAGGCGCGGATTTATCCCGATTTACTTGAGCCTGAGGGATTTACTGTGCTGGTTCCCGACATGCGTTTGCAAATGGAGCTGATTCATCCTGCAATTTACGATCCCCGGCAAGGCATCAAAGCCCTGGGCCGCCGCGCAGAGCAAGCCAGAGAGGCATTGTTGCAGGGTGTCGAACATTTACGACAGCAGGGGGCGGAAGCGGTTATTTTAGGCTGTACAGAAATTCCGTTAGCCATACCTGAAACGCAGGTGGGGGAACTGGCTGTGATTGATCCTACGTTGATTTTGGCGCGGGCATTGATTCGTGAAGCCAATCCTGCCAAATTAAAACGCTTGAGTAACTATTCAGTGTCCTCTTAGATTTGTCAAATTTGGTCTGATAAACGCCCGATCATGCTAAAAAATTTGACAAATCTTCTCTTGACAGCGTTGTATAGTTACACGCTTGATTAGCTAAGAACCTTCACAGAGGCGTATTCAGTCGCCTGTACGTTGCGGGCTGAATTTACAATGACCGAGTGCCCGTATTTATCTACCACACGGCGGAATGCCTCCACAACCTTGGGGTCAAATTGGCTGCCGGCGCAGCGCGTTATTTCTTCCAATATTTCTTCTGGTGATTCGGCCAATTTGTAGGGACGGTCGGAGGCCATTGCTTCAACAGCATCGGCTAAATTAAGGATGCGCGCCTCAAGCGGGATAGCTTCCCCAGACAATCCATCAGGGTACCCTTTTCCATCAAAGCGTTCATGATGATGCTTGACAAAGGGGATAAGGTTATGCAGCGAGTGGCAGCCATAAATTAACTCGGCTCCAATGGTGACATGTTCTTTAATTAACTTATACTCATCCTCGGTCAGTCCGGTCGGTTTGAATAGAACTACTTCAGGAATGCCTAGTTTGCCAATATCATGTAAAAGTCCGGCTTTGCGAATGTGTTCAATTCTATCTGGCGATAAATTCAACTCTTGAGCAGTCAAAACGGCATACCGGGCTACGTTTTTGGCATGTTCCATGACATAAGGGTCGCGCAAATCAATGGAACGGGCCAGTGTGAGCAGTAGTTCTTCGTTAAGCAGCGTGATTTCTTCTGATTGGAGACGGAGGTCTTTATTGTTGGCGCGGAGCTGGGTGACTAACGCTTCTGTGTGATCAACGTATTGTTTTTGGCTGAACCGTAACATCAATAGAGGAATCAGGACGACCAAAGTGCCCAGTCCCCCCACTAAGCTGTAACTAAAAATGAGAGCATATGCCACAAAGCCCAGCGCAAAATAGTAAGGCGCCAACCAGCGGAATCCTTCTGACCATACACGGGTAACCGGTTGGTCGCTGGATAGGCTGATGGCTTCTGCCAGCAGCGCTGTGGTGATGAAGTAAACGAAGCCGGTCAGGGCAATGCTGCTGATGATTTGAAAAGGTATAGACCAGTTTGTAAATGTCTTGCCGCTTAACATGATGATCCCGGCGGTGAGCAGGCCGCCAATGGCATGGTTGCTTGTATTGAAGAGGAAGCGGTTGAGTGGGCCGCGTCGTTTTAGATAGTTGACGAGGGCGATTAATGGGGCAATGATGACGGCCGTTACCGGCCCAAACAACAAAACGCCAGCCATGTATGGCGCAACCGAAGTGGAGACAATTGTTTCTTTTACATGGACTTCGATGGATAACGCTTCTACCAATAACACAAGAACCGCAAAGACTAGAATGCCTGTCCAATTAACAGCGGCGCTCTCGTACCGAAAGATGAAACCGGCCAAAACAAGGGCGAATAAGGTCAATGCACCAATATACGTATTTGTTCGTCGCGTTAGCCTGGGATCGGATTTTGCCTTTTGCATAGCTGCCAATTCCGGGGCAGGAGCAGATGGTGTTGGGATTTGCATCGCTGTAATGAGCGCATCAGGTATCGCCGCTTCATCTGGCGAGCTTTCTGCTTCTGTTTTGGGAAGTTCGCTGGCCGCATTGGGGATTTTTATGTGACGATCACGTACATAATCGTAGAGGTGGGTGCGGTTACGGCCGTTTTCCTTCGCCTGATACACAGCAATATCGGCATAGTGAACCAGCTCCGTTGTTGTTTGCTTGTTTCCTTGTTTGGCGGCAATACCAAAACTCATCGTGGCCTTAATCGGTTCGTCATTCGTCTCCACGACAAAATCAGCGGCTTCGATTGCTTTGCGCATGACTTCTACCCGTTCATACGCTTGTTCAGGCGTCGTTTCCGGCATTAAAATGCAAAACTCTTCCCCGCCAAAACGAGCCACAATATCGTAAGCGTGCGCTGATTCTCGCAGTATTTTGGCAACCCCCTGCAAAACCACATCGCCGGCTAAATGTCCGTAGGTGTTGTTAACGCGACGCAAATAATCCAGATCGGCCATTACCAGGATCAATGGCCGACCCAATTCTTGAGCGCGGCTGAGTTCTGTTTGCATGGCGTGCTTAAAATAACCGGCATTCCATACTTCGGTCTTGGCGTCCATTTTGGCCTGGCGTTCCAGAATAGGAATAGATAAGGCGCGGTATATCAAGATCAAAGGAGCCAAGGCAACCCAGACCAGCCACAGGTTAATTCTCCATACAATAGCGACTGAGTACCCCATGATCAGCGTAACCAGGTCAGTTACCAGGTTGGCTAATTCCAAAATGCCTGATTCGCGCAAAGAGACGCCCCGGGCAAAAACGAGAGCCAACCCGACCAGCAAGTGGTTGAGCGCGACGTAAGCGGCCGCAGCGGTTACAGCCGCAATCAATTCTGATACATTCCCTAGCTCGGATAATTGCGTTGACAACCCGACAAAAATTACATGTGTAATACTGCCAATGATGATGTGAACGGAAATGTTGAATGGTTGTAAATACCAGTCCCGTAAATGGGGGCTGTCAACAATGATGAGGCGTTCCCGAATCCATTCAGCCAGATGAGGAATGAGAATCACGAAAATAAAGAGGAAGGGATGCAGCAAAACAACCCCGGCAAATTGAAAAACCAGAGTAGTATGATAAATTTGATGATCGGGCGCTTCCGCCTTAAATAGTTGGGCCAGCGTAGCAAATATGGTCAGGACCACCACTGTTTGCCACTGCGTAGATATATCCGTTGTGGCGGCAAAATCTAGCGCAGCCAGCAGCGTCGCCAGTATTCCCGTCGAAAATATAAACCAGATATAAGCCCAGGCTCGTCGCGGCATATAATTTGTCTCCTGCAAAAAAATAACCAGGGCAGCTTAAGCACTACCCTGGTTTCAATTGTAGATATTATTTTCTAATGTTCAATAACGAAAAAGTACGGCTGTTGCGTTAATCGGGTTTGGTTTATCCTTTGGAACCGCCCCAATTTACACTGCGTCGTGTTTTACCGTATAAAGTGTTCATTATTTTACTTCCCCTAATCATCCCAACTGACGCTGCCCCAATTGACAGACCCCCAATTGACGCTGCCCCAGTTGACGGAACCCCAGTTAACGCTGCCCCAGTTGACCGATCCCCAATTCACACTGTCCCAGGCAACCGGGTCGCTGCCCGTCCACAGCAGGTGGCTGGCTTCGATGCCGGTATTGGCGCTTTCCGTTGTGGGCGTCGTAACGGCCGCGTACACGTCCAGGTATTTCCAGCCGGAGACCCAGGTGGCGGATTGGATGAGCCGGTACTTGACCTGATCCGGCGTCAGGTTCGGTTCCGCTTGCAGCAGCAGCGCCGCCGCCCCGCTGACCATCGGCGCCGACATGGAAGTGCCGCTTAACCGGAAATACTCGCCGCCGCCAACGGTGCGGTCGGGGTAATCCACGTCCCAGGAGGAACTTTTGGAGAGGACGCTGTAAATATCTTTCCCCGGCGCATAAATTTCCGGTTTCAGATAGCCTTCGTAGGTTTGTCCCCAGGCAGAAAAGGTGGGAACGGAATCATTTTTCCGGCGCGAGTCGCCTTTCTCGTCCATTGCGCCCACCGTAATGACAAAGGGGTCGTGGGCGGGCGAGGAGTTGATCGTGTCGTATATTTCATTACCGCCGGAATTGCCGGAGGAGGCGACGACGACAATGCCGTTGAACCACAGGATTTCAGCGGCGGCGCTCATCGGGTTTTCGTGGTAAGAACTCGGCGTTAATGAGTTTAGCGACAAATTGACCACCCGGATGTTGAAGACGTCTTTATTGTCCAGTGCCCATTGCATCGCATCCACTGCGTCCGATTCGTAGGCCATCCCCTGCTCGTTGCTGATTTTCAGGCTGATGAGGGTGACGCCGGGGGCAACGCCCTGGTAGAAGCCGTTGGAATCGGCGCCATCGCCGGCGACAATACCGGCGACGTGGGTTCCGTGGCCGTAAACGTCGTTCACGGTATTGGAATTGGCGTTGAAGGAGACGCGCAGTCCCAAATGGGCGAAATCGGCGTCGTTGGTGACGCCGCTGTCAATGACGGCGACGCCAATGCCGCTGCCATCGTAGCCCATGTCCCAAACCGGCCGCACATTGAGCGTGTCCAGGTAGTAGTTGTCAGGCAGCGTGTCGGGCGGGGGGTCTTTGGGCGGCTTGCCGGCGCTGTCCACCGCGCCGTCCAGACTGACCCAGTTGACGCTGGCGTTGTAGGAGAGGTCAACGGCCGTTGCCGCCCCCATTTCGGCCAC
>JANTHP010000209.1 GCA_024762395.1 Anaerolineae bacterium
TTTCATATTTCCCTCGGTAGTTTGATTGAGCGCCAAACAGATAATTGCTGCAATTGTACCTGCTAAACGGGGGGATTTCTATAACCGCGTGGAAATGTTGTACTTCAATTGGCGCAGTTGGTACGGTTCGGCGCCGCCTTCGAGGTGTTGGATAACGGCCGTTCGCGCTTCCGGCCTGTCAATCGCTCTATAAATTCATCTCGCCCAGTGCCCGGACAAGTAAGTCTGACACGTTTAATTCGTCGGCCCATTTTTGCAAATAACCAATGTCCAACGCCCCCGGCTGTGTTTTCATGATGCCCAAAATATCCCGCCACTGCCGTTCCGAGACTTCTCCGCCGAGGCGAAACCAGTCCAACTTGGCTAAAATGATGTCCTCTGCCGTGAGAACCCACAGTCGCTTTTCGGAATCGCTTGCCAACTGTTCGCTCACTCGGCGGTTTAGTTGTTGTTGGTCAAACGCGCGGTCTTTGGGGACAAACACATCCACTTTGAACATGGTTTCCAGATGGATGAGATTGAAACTGGTACGATTTTGAACGGCCTGACGGGCCGCCTGCTCATCTACATAAAATTGGTTTTGCAAGGATAAAACGAAAGGCGCGACATGTTCCATTTTCAAATCGGCGACCATATCTACATCCATTGTTGTTCGAATCATGCCGTGAATAATGCTAGCCATTGAGCCGCCAATTACGTAAGAGATGCCAAGCGCTTCAAATTGATTGGCGACTAATTGAGTAACGGTGAGAATTTCGTGATTAATCATGTTTTGCAGGGAGGGGGCCAAAAGCGGTGGCAGCTAAATCGGAACCAAGCAAGAGGTCGGCTAAAAGACGGTGCAATTCTTCTGGCGAGGCGTTGGGATGGCGACGGCGCAATCCGGTAAGCGCTAACTCCCGCGCAGCACGATTCATTTGATTGAGCAGCGCCATTTTTTTCCAGGCCGGGGCTGTGCGCCAAAAATCGAAGATGATTTCTTCAGTTTCCGGCGTTGTGTCCCGGTTCATTTCGCGCCAGGTTGGTAGACGATTTGGATTCATATTGACCATTCTAAATTGAAAAGAGACTTTCTACAAGCGTGCCGAGATGTTGTATTTGAGTTGGCGCAGTTGGTACGGTTCGGCGCCGCCTTCGAGGTGTTGGATGACGGCCGTTCGTACCTCCTCCCTATCAATCGCGCCAGAAGCAATGACACGGCCGTTCCTTGCCCCCGCCTTCAACACAATAAACTGATCCGAATCGGCTCCCACCGCCACACTGGAATTGTGCGTGGTGAGAATGAACTGGCGATGATTTTTGCCCCGCCGCAGCTTCTTAGCCACATCCTCCCAGACCGAAACGATGTCCAACGCATCCTCCGGCTGGTCAATGATGACCGGCATCTGCCCGTCGCCCAGGGCAATAATGAGCAGCGCCGTGCATTTTTGCCCGACCGACAGCTCATTCAGCGCATCATAACGGCCGCCGTGCTTGCGAAATTTGATAGATGGCACATCGGCGGGATGGACAGTGTGCTGCAAGGCGAGAATGTCGGCGAAATTATCGTGCGACCACAGCTTTTCGATGACCCGTTTTGCCCAGCGTTGGCTGATATTGGCTTCAGCGGCCAATTTGTCCGCGTCCCGCGCCAGAATTAGCTCTACGAACAGGCGCGGATGGACGGCTGCGGCAATTTGGCGGCGGGTGGATACGGCGGGTGCGTTGGCTCCGCCGCGCAGCAGTTCCACCAGCCGTTCGGCAAAAGCGTTGTGGTCGGCGGCGTGGGCCAGGGTGAGGCGCAGTTTGCCGTCGGAACGTTCGGTGAGCTGTTGGAATTTGGTTTGGCGGGTTTGGAAATAGTCGTGGTGAACGGCCGTCAATCCATCCAACAATGCCTCCCGCGCCCCCCGCAAAGCAGGCAAATTGCTGACTTGCTGCCGATACCGCTCCGCTTCCCGCTCCTGCGCCAATTTTTGCCGCTCCAACTGCTGCCGCCGCTGTTCCTGGGCGCGCTGGTCGCCTTGCTCTTGCAGGAGGGCGTTGTACTGGGTCTGGATTTGCTGGAATTCCGGCTTCCAGGCGGCTTCTGTTTGCTGGATGGTTTGCTGAGTTTGGTTGAGGTTGGCGAGGAGGGTGGCGAGAACGGCCGTTGCATTTTCTGCTGCTTTTTCGACGGCGCGATGCGTGATGCGTAATGCGTGATCGTCGGGCGGGTCGGGAAGGGGGCGCTTTTGCAGACGGCCGTGCCACGTCCGCGCTTCCTCCATCATTTTTTGTACGATTTGCTCCTGATTGGCAAACGCCGCCCGCTTTGCCTCCGCCTGCTGCATGGCGGCGAAGTGCGGATGCGCCAGCGTCTGGTTGATGCCCTCAATTTGCGCTTGCATCGTGGCGATTTCGCGCTCCAATTCGTCTAATCGCCCCTCCGCTTCCAGGGCGGCAGCGAGTTGGGCGTCGTTTTCGTGTAGTTGAGATTGGAGACTGGAGATTTTTTGCTGGAACGGCCGTTTGTCAATAAACCGGTCAATCAAATCCAACTGCTCGCCTTTGTCCTCGGCGATTTTGATGACTTCGGTCTGGCTGTAGGCGAGGATGGGGAACATGGCGGGGATGTCGCCGCTGTAGGGCTGGCCGTCGCCGTTGGCGCAGACGACCTGGCTGAGGGCACGGCCGTTTTCCACCCCCTGAAAGGTGCGCCGGATGGTGTAGGCACGGCCGTCGCCCATCTCATACACAATTTCCACACTGTTGCCGGGCAGCAGCCGCTTTTCCAGCTTGCTCACATGGTCGCGGCGCAAATCCGCATCCTCCGGCGGCTGGCCCAGACCAAAACGCAGCAGTTCCACCGCCAGCGATTTGCCCACCCCCTTGCCGCCGATGAGGCTGTTTAGCCCGCGATGGAAATCAAATGTCTGGTATTTCAAAAAGCCGTCCGGCCCCACGCGCAGGTTGGTGATGCGTGGATAAGCGTTTTCGGTGTGCTCGTCCATCTGTTGGATGCGGACGTTGGGGTCGGCAAAGCATTGGCGCAATCCTTCCAAATCAATCTGATCCAGTTTGAACCAGGTATGGCGCAGTCCCAGGCCGTCCAGCGAATGTTTGGTTGGTTTTTCCGGATCAGGGTTGTCGGAAGCTTGATAGAAGGCGGGGAAGCGTTTGAGTTGGTGTTTGGCGTCGAAGCCGTCGGGGAGACGGGAACCCATCACCTCCACCGCATGATAATTGGCCTCATTGAACAGCTTGCGGCAGGCGGCGGGAACGGTCACTTTGCCGTTCCGTTCGCCCGTCATAGCATAAAAAGCGCCTTTGGGACCGTCAATATGGGCCAAAATCGCCAGCCCGCCCCGTTCGCGGATGGTTTGGATGACTTTGTAGACGCTTTGGGTGCAGATGGCCTGGGAACGGCCGTAATCCTCCGCCAAAATCCCAATCGCCCCCAAAAAGTTCTCCACCTGCGCCTGTGATGCGCTGGGATTAAAAAGAGCGACGACATGAAAGCCCTCGCTCATACTAATCTCAACACCGGGGAAGATGACCAGCCCCGTATCTTGCGCGGCGGTTTGGATGGCTTGGATGGAAACGGCCGTGTTGTGGTCCGTGATCGCAATGCCGTCCAACCCCTTGTCCAGCGCCGCCTGGACGATTTGCTCAGGCGTGTGTTCGGGAAACCGGTAGCATCGGGATGCAGGCGTGTGCGTGTGTAAATCGAGCTTGCGGAATTGTAAACCGGTCATCAAATACCCCCTATTTTCATGTCGACAACAATGGGGCTATTTTACCGCAAATTGAAATTTAGAACAAATGTTTCACTTTTGTGCAGGTTTTTTTGCAAAACCCCGCGAAATCCTGAAGAACCGCTGTATCTATACAGGTGACAGTCACTTCTTCCAGAGGTATTAGCCGAAGCCATGATGTTGGAAAGTGACTGTCACCTCTGGTAGCTGTATAGTTACGAACCGCTTATTTTTTCTTGCCCAGATACAAAAACAGCGCTCCCGTTAACAGAAGCAGGCCAACGACGCCCGCAAAAAGAGGCAGTAAGCCATCCAGGTTGAAGGATGAGGCGGGGGGGACAGTTGTGGGTTGGGGAACGGCCGTTGCCGTTTTGGCAGTTGTCGGACTCGGCGAGGGGGGCGTCATCGTCGGCGTAGATGATGGTTTGACCGTAGGCGTTGGCGTGAACGTTGTCGTCATGGATGCTAGTGGTAGTGGCAAATCGGCCGACCCGCCAATCTCTTCCGGCTGGGGGCGTGAGCCGACGACGATTTCCTGCCCTACTTGCAGTACGCTGTCCGGCGTTAAGCCGCTCAATTCAAACAATTCCTCCAGCGTTAGCCCATAGGTTGCCGCAATGCCGCCCAGCGTGTCGCCGGGGGCGACGGTGTGAATGATGACGCCTTCCGGTTTAACGCGGGCGTGGGGGTAGCCGGGCAAAACCGTTGAGCCATCGGGCAAAACGGTGTAGCCGATGATGATGGTCTGCCCTTCACGCAGAACATCGTTCACAGATAGGTTGTTGTAGCCGTACAAATCGTCCACATGTACATCAAATCGGTCGGCGATGAGGATGAGTGTGTCTCCGGGGGCAACGGTGTAAAGAATTTGGCCGTTGGGATTGGCGGTGGGGGAGGCAACGGCCGTTGCCGTAGCTGTGGGCGGCGGCGTGTCTGTGGGTGGCGGCGTGTTGGATGGCGTAGGCGATGGGCCGGGCGTCCATGTGGGCAGCGGCGGGCCTTCTGTTGCTGTTGGCGCGGGCGGCGGGGGTGGCGGCACAACAATGCTGCCCGATTTATAAGCTGCGCTCAACTGCGCCGTTAGCTGCAAATAATAATTGCCAAACTCAACGCTGGGTTCAATCATGCTGCCTTCCGGCCATTCATTGTAGGAAGTGATGATGAGCATATCCGGCGCGCTGGCGGCCGCACCGCCAAAACTGGATTGGTAATAAGCGCCATTTGCCCGGTCGCGCACAAAAGCGGCGTCGCCGCGCCCCAGCAAGGTGTCATTCCAGCCGGGCATGGCTGTGGCTACCCAGTATTTGTAGCCGCCGTAAGTGGCGGCGGCGGCGCGGGTGTTGGCGGCCCAGGTAGCGGCCGTTCCCGCCGGGTTATCCGACCAGGCGGTATTGTACAAATGCAGCCCGTCAAACGCATTCAGATAGGTGGTGTTGCCGCCTTCGGCAATCCAGATGCTGTTACGATCCGGGTCAACCGCACTGCGAATCGTCACCCACTCATCGGGGGTCAAAATCCAGTTAGCCCAGAAGAAGATGACCGGTTTGCCATCTACGCGCAAATAGGCGGGATGGTTGGCGTGGGTTTGCAGCAGCGTGCGTAAGGCGTCAATTCGGTCTTGATTGGTAGCAAAAAACGGGCCGGCAGTTTCAAAATCAACGGCCGCCTTGAAGCCGGATGCGCTGGCGATGTTTAATAATGTTTGAAAATTGGTTTCTGTTTGATTATTCTCCACCTGCGGCCCGTACCAGCTTTGTACAAAGCCGTCAATGCCCGCCGACTGGGCTTCGCCTACGTGCCGTTGAATTGTGCCCGCGTCCCATGAGTTGTATGGTTGCAGCGGCTGGAACGGCGTGCGCCCGGCTCCAAATGAATCGGTACTGAACCAAGCGTAATAAAAGGCCAGAACCAGCTTGGTTTGGCCCTGGGCGTGGGCGGAAGGAGGCGGGGAGGAGAACGGCCGTGCCGCCGCCAGCGCCAAAATTAAAACGTAAAACGTAAAACGTAAAACGTGAAATGTGAAACGTGAAGCGTGATGGGTCTTGCTTGCCACTGTCATTTTTTGTTCCGTGCTGCGCTGTCAATTTAAGACCTCGCAAGTTGAGTTACCTGCGAGGTCTGTATGGCGCGGCTTTTCGTATTATACCCTTGAACAATTCAGGTCAAAATGGCCTTGTGAAAAATCGGATTTGTGGTAGCATTGTGCGCTTGTTGAAAACAACATAATTTTATACGCTCGCTGCTTTCCGCTCCTGACAGCGATCAGGGGCAAAGCTCGCCCGAGTAATTCCAAGGAAAGGAGGTAAATGCGACGTGCGAAAGTACGAAGTTACCATTATTGTCCAACCACAACTAGAGAAAGATGCGCGTAATGAATTGATTGCGCGTGTGAGCGACTGGCTCGTCCCCGGCGCCGACGAGGCTAACAAGCCTGTTGAGAATCATTGGGGGTCGCGCAAGTTGGCATATCCTATTCGCAAGTTCACGGAAGGCTACTACGTGATGTATGAAGCTGAACTTGATGGCTCGCGGATTAAGGATATTGAACGCAACTTCCAGTACAACGAGGATATTTTGCGTTATTTGGTTGTGCGTAAAGATGAAGAGTGAACAGTAGACAGTGAATAGTGGACAGTGAACAGTGAACAGTGAACAGTGAACAGTGAACAGTATAAATAGCTAACTGATAACTGATAACTGATAACTGATAACTGATAACTGCTAACTGATAACTGACAACGGGAGTAGTAAGTAAGCCATGAGCAAAGGGCTGAATAAGGTGATGATTATCGGGTGGCTGGATGGCGATTTTGAGATGCGCTATACGCCCAGCGGCCGTCCCGTCACGTCGTTCAGCGTGGCTACATCCCGTACTTGGACATCATCTGATGGCGAGGCGCGAAAGGAAACGGAATGGTTTAATGTGGTTGCCTGGGGCAATCTGGCCGAAAAGTGTCATCAGCAGTTATCGCGGGGACAGCAGGTTTATATTGAGGGCCGGCTGCAAACGCGAAGCTGGGAGGATGGCGACGGCCGTAAACATTTCCGTACTGAAGTTGTCGCGCATGAGATGATTCCGTTGTCTGATTCAATAGAGTAATGAACGGGGGACGGCCGTTTTGGGGCCGTTACCCGTATACCTGGAGGTTATCATGGGATATCAACGTAGTGGCGGTAGATCCCGTCGCGGCGGGAATCGTATGCGCCGGAAGCGTTATTGCGCTTTTTGTGTAGATAAAAAGGAAATTGATTACAAAGATTATGAGATGCTGCGCCGTTATGTGACCGAATTCGGCCGTATTAAAGCACGTCGGCAAACCGGCACATGCGCCAAACATCAGCGAAGCCTGGCAATTGCTATCAAGCGCGCGCGTCACCTGGCGCTTTTGCCGTTTGTCGTTGAATAAACTGATTTGAAAACTCGGTTGCTGTGGCAAACCGAGTTTTTTGTGAATGATTGCGAGACAAACAGATGGCAAAAAAGCATAACAAAAAAAAGACAACGCCAGAAGATGATGAACTAAAGCGACAATCGCGTAAGGAAATTTTGCGCGCCCGCAAAGAGGCCGAGCAAACAAAGCAAATCCGTTTGGCTGTCGGCGGTGTGGCGGGCTTGTTGATTTTGGTGTTTCTGGTTGCAATTGTCAACGAGATGATCATTGCGCCAAATAAGGCCGTGGCCACTATTGGTAACGAAGAAATTTCGGTGCGCCAGTGGGAAGACCGCGTCCGTTACGAGCGCGCTCAGCGTATCATCTCGTTGGAGAACCAATATGAATTGTTTAACGGGGACGTTGGCCTTATTCAGCAGTATTCGCGTCAAACAATTCTGGATTTGTTGGATGATGAAGCGTTGGCTGAAAATGTGCTGAACCAAATGACGGATGAGGTGATTATTCGTCAGGCGGCGCAGGAACGCGGCATAACGGTCACTGACGCTGAACTGGATAAGGAAATCGGTTCCTATTTCAACTATTATGATGGCAAATCGCCTACACCGGCGCCAACGCCTACGGAAACGATTATGCCGACTCCTTCGCTGACGCCTATTCCAACGGCCGTTATCACCGATGTTGTGCCGACCAATACGCCATTCCCGACGGCCGTCCCCGGACCAGTAGAGCTGCCGCCGACGGCGACACCGGTTTCCAAAGAATCATTTGATGAGGAATTGGGCGGCTTGTTGAAACAGTTTAGCGATTTGGGCGTAAAAGAGGAAACATTCCGCGAAGTGGTTCGGATGCAGATGTATACGCGGCGATTGGCTGATGCGTTGGCGGAAGAACAAGCGATGCCGACAGAGGCCATGCACGCCAGTATCTTCTTGCTGTCATTCGCCACGCAGGAAGCTGCGGATGAAGCGCTGGCAATGATTCAAACCGAGGATTTCCTGACGGTTTGGAACACGTTCCGTAGTCTGCCGCCCGATCCAGAATCCGGCATAACGGCCGGTGAATTGCTTTGGCGTACTCAGGAATCGCTGGCAGCAAGTTTGGGCAGCGACGCAGCCGAAGCGGCTTTTGTTTTGCCGCCCAATGTGCCCAGCCCGGTTATCGCCCAGC
>JANTHP010000210.1 GCA_024762395.1 Anaerolineae bacterium
ACGGCCGCTTCCGCAGCGGCAAGATCAGCGTCCGTGGCTGGGGAAAGCAAGGTTGCCAAATTGGCTTCCTGAATCGCCAATGATTGTTGGGCTGAAATGACGGCGCGTTCTAAATCGGCCGTGTCCAGCGTTAGCAATGTGTCGCCTGCCTGAACCGTATCGCCAACTTCCACGGCCACTTCGGCTATCTCGCCGCCGCCGGACAGGGCCAACGCCGCTTCGCGCTGGGCTTCAATCTGGCCGCTGGCCGTCGCGCTGGCCGACAAATCGCCAATGACGGCCGTCACAATTTCGCCGGTTCCGGCCGCTTCCGCCGCCGCGTTGTTGTTTCCTAAAAGGGATGGCAGCGCGATGGCTAGAATTGCAATAAGCGCAACCGCTCCGCCAATCCAGTACCATTTTTTGTTTCGTTTTTTATCATTCATCGTTCTAGTCTCTACTCTTTGATGTATCGGGAATAGGAATTCCCGATACCTGTGTGTCAGAGAATTGCGGGAATTCCAATTCCCGCAATATGCGTTTCAATGTTTAACCGCCAAAGGGTGGGCGGCGGCCTTCACCGTCGCCGTCTTGACCCGGCCCAAAAGAGAGCGTGGGCAGGTTATCGCCGATGAGGATTTCATCGCCGGCGCTGAGGCCGCTGGTGATTTGGGTGTTTTGGTCGTCGCGGGCGCCGATGGTGACGGTCGTGTCCCGAATTTCTTCGCCCACAATCAGTTGAACGCTGTAAGTTCCTTTTTCGCGGTCGGCGTTGATGGCCCGATTGGGCACAAGCAGCGTATCGTTGAAGGACGCGGTGATCAGGTTGGCGTCGGCCGTCATGCCTACACGCACGGGCAGATCGGTCTCGCCCAGGCTGAGGTACACGTTGTAGGTGATGAGAGAACTGCCGGCTGAGGTTTGGGCGCTGGGGGCGATGGCGGCAATTTGGCTGGCGATGGTCGTTTCGGGCCAGGTTTCTAGCGTGATGGCCGCCGGCTGGCCGATGGAAAGGTCGCCAATGTCTACTTCATCTACGGCCAGGACGACTTGCAGGCTGCTGGTATCTACTAATTCGACAACCACGCCGCTGGCATATTCGCCGATGTTGACGTGTACGGCCGTTACCACCCCGTCAAAAGGCGCAGTAATCATCGCCGCCGCCAACGCATCCGCCGCGTCCTGAACCGAAATTCTGACCCGTTCCACATTGGCTTCGGCCGTCGTAATCTCTTCAACCGTTGGCTCTTCCACCAGATTGGCTAATGTGGCCTGGGCTTGGGCTAACTGGGCTTCGGCGGCGGCAATTTGGGCATCTGTCGCCCCGTTGGCCGTCAGGTTGTAATTGGCCTGACTGCCATCCAGCCGCGCCGCCGCCGCGCTGAGGCTGCCCTGCGCCGCCGTCGTGTCCGGCCCTTCGCGCAAGGCGTCCAGATTGGCCTGTGCCGAAGCGACGGATTCATGCGCTTCCAGCAAAGCCTGGTAAGTGGCCTCGGTCGGATTTGCGTCGTCGGCGTCCTGGGCGCGTTCCAACTGCTGTTGGGCGGCCAGCAAAGCCGCTTCCGCCGCCAAAATCTGCGATTCTTTAATCGTGTCCTGCGCGCTGCCTAAATTGGCCGAGGCCGAGGCCACGGAGGCTTGCGCCGAACGCAAGCTGGCCTCCGAAGCGGCGAGCTGTTCGGCGCTGGGGCCGTCCAGTAAATCATCCAGAGTGGCCTGGGCGCTGGCAACGGCCGTTTCCGCCGCAGTCACATCGGCCGCTTCCGGTTCGGCCAGCAGGTTGGCTAAATTGGCTTCTTGCAAGCGCAGGTTTTGCTCGGCATTGGCCAGGCTTAGTTCCAGATCGGCCGTGTCCAGTTCAACCAACACATCCCTGGCGGTAACTTCATCGCCAACGCGCACGTTCACGCGCTCAACCAATCCCGGCCTGTCTACCGACAAACTGGCTTCGCGCCGCGCTGTGACCTGGCCGCTGGCGGCCGCGCTGGCCGACAAATCGCCGATGAAGGCGGTTACGATTTCGCTTTCTTCTGTATCAGATTGGGCTTGGGCGGCACGGCCGTTTCGCACCCAAACAGCCGCCACAATCGCTAAAATCAGGATGACGGCCGTTCCGACCATCCATTTTCGTTGTTTCAATTTCTGCATTCCGTACTCCTGAGAGTGGACCAATCTTGAAGATTGGTCCACTCTGGCTGATTTTTCGGTTATCATCTCTCATTCTAGGGGGTAAATCTGCAAAAGTTGTGCAGGGGGAATGCAGTTTGTCAGCAATTGGTGGGGTGGTTCTTTAGATGGCTTCTTAACACATGATGAAATTAAGCCAATCGCCATTGATTGTTACAGCCGGTTTCGTTTATGCTATTTGCTATGAGCGGGCAATTTAACTGGTTTATTGATGACGAAGGCAAGGGCGCGCCGCCGACGCCAAAATCAGCCCATTGGGCGGCGCGGTCAGTTTGGTTTTTGATTTTAACGGCCGTCATCACCGTCATCATTCTCAGCAGTTGGAAAGTGGGCCAGAACCGGGTGGCTCAATCTGAGGAAGATGCGAGCGAAGCGGTGCAGCATATCCTCGATCTGGAACATGACGCCTTCCTGCGCGGCGATGGCGACCTTTATTTTTCCTTGCACTCGCCCGATTCAGACTGGATTCCGGCTCAATTTTGGCCTGTCAACATGGAGGCCGCCCGCGCCGGATTCCAGGTGACGCGGGCCGAAGCGCACGGCGATTTTATCTGGGCTAATTTGGCCTGGGAAACTGGCGGCCAAACCTACCAACGCATCGCCTTTTTCCAATGGCAAGGCGGGCAGTTGGTTCACATGCCAACCGCGTCCGGTTACTGGGGCGCCTGGGTGAGCGAGGGGCAGCCCTGGGGCGCGCTCATTTTCACAGAAACGGACGGGGAATGGGCGGCGCAAACGGCCGATTTTGTAACTGAGGCGGTTGATGAGATTTGCCGGACGGGGTGTGTGGACGGCCGTCGTCCCTTCACCCTCCATTTAGCCAATGACTTTAAGGAAACGGCCGTGCCCGGCCAACTCCGCATCCCCTCGCCCCGCTTACTCGCTCTGGACGAAAACGGCCAACCGGCCGACCTCTTTTGGGAACTGCTGCGGCAGCGAATCGAAGCGTACCTCACCCCGGCTGTTATCCGCTTCGTCGTCCTGCCGCCCAGCCTGTACAACGAGCAAAACATCATTGATTACGACCATGCCGCCCAGCGCTTCATGGCTGATCACCCGGACATCGTCATCGAATTGACCCATCTGGAGGAGATTCCCGACGATTTAACGCCGTTGGCGGCTGAGTTTGACGGCGGCGCCTTCACGCCCACCACCGCCATGTTAGCCGCCGGACTGGTGCATGATCTTACTGATTACGTCAACACCGATCCCGATTTTGACAAGATTGACTTCTTTCCCCAAATCTGGCAGGGAGTTGGCTGGCAGGGCCGAACCTGGGCGATGCCGCAAGCAGCCAGTATGCGCCTCTTGTTTTACGATAAGCTCGCCTACCGCCAGGCGGATTTGCCTGAACCTTCATTGCGCTGGACGTGGGATGAGATGGCGCAAGATGTCGCCGCCCTGATTCCGGCGCAGCCAAAATCAAGCCCCCTGGAGTGGGGATATTTGGATACGGGATTGGATTCGCTGTTTTCCTACGCTTACAACTGGCATAATCAATGCACAGAAGAGGCCACGATCCTTTGCCAAAACCCGCTGCAAACGCAAAATGTGGCCGCCGCGCTGGCGTGGTACAGTCAGATGGCGAGGCAGCCGGGGCAAATGCCAGATATTACCGGGCAATTAACGAATTTATCCGGCTCGCCGCAGATTTCCGATCTGGCGCAGCAGATGCGGGTTGATCATCGCCAACAGTTTTTGTTATGGAATTTTCAAACGTCTCGACGTCGGGCGGCTATTTGGGTTGATTTGCCGGTGGATTATGAACGCCAAATTTTGATGGCGAATCTGGGCGTGGTTCCGTTCCCCGGTTCGGATCGATTTGACGGGATTACGCCGTTGTGGGTGCAGGGAAGTTTTGTCAGCCAGAGCAGCGAACGGCCGTTGGCGGTCTGGGAGTGGCTCAAATTTCTCAGTTACCAACGCCCCACGCCGCGCATGATCCCGGCTCGTCCCTCGGTCTCTACCGCCTCCGGGTATTGGACGTATCTGCCCCGGCCGTTGGGCGATGCAATGCGGACGGCATTTCCGTTTGCCCGCCCGGTGTTGATTGAGGAGCAGGATTATATTACGTGGGAACAGGTAACGGCCGTCCTCTCCGGTGAGATGACCCCCTTGCAAGCGGCGCAAAAACGGCCGTCTGTCCGCTGGTTTGAATGACAGAAGCGAGAGGGTAGAGCTAGAGCGAGAGGAAGAGGAAGAACGCGCCTCTAGCTCTATCCTCTAGCTCTATCCTCTAGCTCTACCCTCTAGCTTTTCTTATGAGCGAAAAACGGCCGTCCCCTCTCCCTCGCCTCTAACGCCTGCCACAACAAATCCGGCTTGCCGTCTACCCAATCCAGGTCGGCAACGGCCGTCAGCGGAACCCACAGCAGTTCCCCCTCATCCGAAGCGCGCGTCTCCCGGCTGGCCGCCTGGGCGGTGAAGACGAACAACATAACGCCGGGGATGCCATTGGTAACGGCCGTGTCCCTCTCTCCCTCCGAAACAGCCACATTGACGATGCCTGCCAGCCACAAGTTTGTGACTGTAATGCCGGCTTCCTCCATAATTTCGCGGGTAACGGCCGTCGCCACATCCTCATTTCCCTCCACATGGCCGCCTAACCCGTTAATCTTATTCGGAAACAGCCGCTTGTGCGGCGACCGTTTAATCAACAACACGTCGTCCCCATCCAACACAAAACACAGCGTCCTGGGAACGACATGATAACGCAAAGATAATGGTGATGTCTTCATGACGCCGTATAATACGCGAAAGCAAACGCAAACCGTAGGGCAAATTTGCAAATTTGCCCCACAAAAGGAACCCCAATGAAAACAAACAAACCATTTAACGCATCCGCATACGGCGGCGCGGGCTGGTCGCCGCGCAGCCAATCTTTAGCGGAGGAGTTGGGCCGCGTGTGGGGGCGGTGCGGCAGCGCCAGCGAATGGTCGCCCCTAAAGGCGGTTTTGCTGCATCGTCCCGGCCCGGAACTGGCCGCTTCTGCCGACCCCGAAGCGGTACAAATGCTGGCTCCGCTGGACATTGCGCGCGCCCAGGCGCAGCACGACGCCATCGCCCAGGCGTACCGGGAGGCGGGCGCGGCGGTGCATTATGTGGAACCGATAGAACGGCCGTCTTCCAACCAAATGTTCGTCGCCGACCTGATGTTCATGACCCCCGAAGGCGCCATCCTGGCCCGCCCCGCCTCCACCGTCCGCGCCGGGGAGGAGCGCCAGGTCGCCCGCCGTTTGGCCGATTTAGGCGTCCCCATCATCCGCAGCGTGGGCGGCCGGGGGACGTTTGAAGGGGCCGACGCGATGTGGCTTGATGAACAGACGGTGATTTTGGGGCGGGGCTTACGGACAAATGATGAGGGGGCGGCGCAGGTAACGGCCGTACTCAACCAAATGGGCGTCGAAGTCATTCAGGTAGATTTGCCCTACGGAACCATGCACTTGATGGGGATGCTGCGAATCGTCGCCGACGATTTAGCCATCGCCTGGCCCACCCGCTTTGTTCATCGCGGCGTGGAAGCGCTGAAAAAACGGGGCTTCCAGGTCGCCTTCATCCCCGACGAGGCGGAGGCGGTACAAAATTCGGCGCTGAATTTCGTCACCCTCGCCCCACGCCGGATTTTGATGGCGGCGGGCGCGCCTGTCACGCAGGCTTTTTATGAGGATTTGGGAATCACCTGCCGCACGGTGGCGATTGACGAGTTAAGTAAGGCGGCGGGGGCGATTGGCTGTCTGACAGGGGTGTTGGAGCGGGCATAAAAAAACGGCCGTTTCGGGGGAAACGGCCGTCCTACTTCACGTTTCACGCATCACGTTTCATTTTAGTGGTGCAAAATCTGGCTCAAGAACAACTTCAACCGCGGATGCTTCGGATTATCGAAGAACTCATCAGGATGGTCTGATTCCAGAATCTCGCCATGATCCATGAACACAATCCGATCCGCCACCCCGCGCGCAAAGCCCATCTCATGCGTCACTGCCAGGATGGTATACCCTTCATGCGCCAGGTCGGCCATCACATCCAGCACTTCCTTCACCATTTCCGGGTCCAGCGCCGACGTCGGCTCGTCAAACAACAGCACCTCCGGCTCCATCGTCAGCGTGCGCGCAATCGCCACCCGCTGCTGCTGGCCGCCGGATAGCTGACCGGGATACTTATTCGCCTGTTCCGGAATACCTACCCGCGTCAGCCACTTCATCGCCGTCTCTTCCGCCTTCTCGCGCGACCATTTCCGCACGTGAATCGGAGCCAGCGTGATATTCTCCATCACGGTCAGATGGGGGAACAAGTTAAACTGCTGAAACACCATCCCCACCTCGCGCCGGACCTCAGCGATATTACGCACGTCATGGCTTAACGTAATGCCATTCACAATAATCTCGCCCGCGCCATGTTCTTCCAGCCGGTTAATCGAGCGGATAAACGTCGATTTACCAGACCCCGACGGTCCCAAAATCACAATCACCTCGCCCCGTTTTACCGTCAGGCTGACGCCGCGCAGCGCCTCAAATTCACCATACCAGAGATGCACATCCCGGCAAACAATAACTTCCTCATGACTTACATTTGCAATCATAATAATCTCCTCTCCTACATGCGCCCTGTGTCCAAATCAACTTCCAGCTTACGACTGTAAGATGACATTGCAAAACTGCCAATGAAATAAATGACAGCCATAAACACATACAATTCTATTCGCAGTCCCAACCAATCTGCATTGGAAATGATAGCCCGGTTAATTCCCAAGAAATCAAACAAGCCCACGATAGAAACCAGCGACGAAGATTTGAAAGCGCCGATGAATTGACCCACGATAGCCGGGATAACGATTCGCAGCGCTTGCGGCATGATGATAAAGCGCATCTTTTGCAACGTATTAAACCCCAGCGAATCGGCCGCTTCATACTGTCCTTTAGGAATCGCCTGAAAACCGCCCCGAATTGTTTCCGCCATATAAGCGGATGAAAAGAATGCGTACCCCACAATAACCGGCCAGGGCTTGGCAATATCCGTTCCCGTCTTGAAGAAGAAGGGCGCCATCACGATACCCATGAACAACAGCGTAATAAGCGGCACGCTCCGGATCAACTCGATGAACGTCGTACTAGCCGCCGCCACCATGTTGCCTTTGAATTGCTTATGAATGATGTAGGCAACGGCCAAAATCAAAATCGGCCAATAAGCCAGAATTTTTTCTGTTGCGTTGCGTGCCGTCGCCAACAATTCCGGTGTGGTCGTGAATCCCCAAATGGTAGCGGCAATTGCTACCGGCCAGATGATCCAGGCGGGGATACCGTACACCTCGCTGCGGCGGCCTAACGCCAGCGCAATGCCTACCGGCAGCGACAGGATGATGACGGCCGAGGCGATGATGAGCGTTAGCATCAAACCACCCCAGTTATTCACGTTGATGGGCGGGAATACGCCGCTGCGACCAATGAGCCACCAGATTGTGTAAAGTATCGGCCAGGCAACGGCCGTGCCCGCCAGCGTTATCCAGTTGAATTTGATGACGCGCTGCTGCCAGAACAGAAGATAAATTGCTATCAACACGACAGCCCCAGTCAAAGCACCCCTGGCATTGTATGGATCGTTGGGAATCCCGGCCAGGAAAATGTAGAGAATGATAGGGGTTAACAACCACAAGCCGTTTATCCCTATTCGCACACCGCCCAGCTTTCCTTTTAGCGAGGAGCGTCCTGTTACAAACGTGGCCGCCCACATCACTACAATAAATCCCAGCGACAGAAGCACCCGCCATGTATCCTCAGGCACCATCAAACCCGTCATCAACAACTTTCGCGCGCCCCAAATAACGCCCCAGGTCGCGCCATTCTCCGGTCGAAACTCCGGCGCTGTTTTATTAGGGTCGAACGTGGCATTTACAACGCCCCACTGCCAGGCGCCATTAACAGCCGCTACCAGAACCAACGTTAAAAACAAAGTAATCAGCGTATTGGAGATAGAACTGAGCAAGTTTACTTTTAACCAATTACCGATCTTGGTATGTTTATTAGCCAATGGCCCTATGGCAACCAGCACAATCCCCGCTAACCATAAGAGAAGAATGATC
>JANTHP010000211.1 GCA_024762395.1 Anaerolineae bacterium
TGGGCGGGCCATAATCGCGGCTAAACAGACGGTCTCTATCCCGCCCATCTCGCCCCGGACGCGCATTTCCGCCGGAGCGGGGCGAGATGGCGCGGAGCCAAGGCCATTTGTTCTGCCAAAATGAACCCGCGCGGTTCGAGAGCCTCGCCGAACGACCATCCCGCCCCTACGCCAGAATTGGAATTGCTGAATCATCAATCGTTGATAAGCATTCAGGTGACAGTCACTTTTCCCAGAGACGCCGGTCGCAACTTATTGCGGTTTAAGTGACTGTCACCTCTAGGCTGAGTAGTTACAATTGTGCGATGGGTGTTATTCCACCTACTATTTTATCACCAATCTTGACTAAAAGTTGCGCATGGGGGGGTAAATAGAGATCGAGTCGGGAGCTGAATTTGATGAGGCCGAAGCGCTGACCGGTTTGCAGGTCGTCGCCGGGGTGGGCGTTGTTGACGCAGCGGCGGGCCAGAATACCGGCGATTTGCTTGATGAGGATACGGCCGTATTCCGATTCTGTCACCATGGCAATATATTCATTCACCTGGGAGGCTTCCGGCTTGAACGCCTGCAAAAATTGGCCGGGCTGGTAATCTACCAGCGTTACTTTGCCGCCCAAGGGGACACGCTGTACATGGACATCGGTCACAGAAAGGAACATGCTAATGCGGATGATGTCGGCATGCAGGTAGCGTTCTTCGCGCTCGCGTACAATTTCCACCACTTCGCCGTCGCCGGGACCGATGACGAGACCGGGTTTATTGACGACCTGTCGGTTGGGATCGCGGAAGAAGTAGAGGATGAGCAGCCATAAGGCTGTGGCCAGAAAGAGGAATAGGCCCGCTGCCAAGTTTGGCCAGAGGAACCAGAGGAGAACGGCCGTTCCCCACACCAGTGTAAAAATCAATATCGTCGTCCCCCCGCCCTCAGCGAAAGGCCAGACTTTATCTTTGCCATATTGTTTCATCAATCAATCTCCGTGGGTAACTACTATCTCAAAGGTGACAGTCACTTAAGGAGAAAATGACTGTCACCGCAGCAGTTACTCTCCGTGCGGCATTGTAGCATTGGATAATACACGAGGCAACGACAGAGTAATCAGCCAGCAATTCCAATTTTGCTGCCTTTGCTAAGACAAAAAACGCGCTGATGAACCCTCGTAAAATAAATCGGTAATGGAGCCAGTGCCTGGGCGGCCCTTCTACTTCTTTCTGCCAGATGTGTAAAGGAGCCTCCCAGGATCCGGCTTCTGCCAATTACCGATTTAATTATTGAACCTCCATTTAACCGTCGGCAATAGGCTTTCGAGGATTGGAGAATATTTGCTATAATCACGTTCGGAGTCAGCTTGATTCACCCTCTTGTTTGACAATTCAGACAAGGATTGGCAATCGGGCGATTGTTTGGTTTAATTAAAAAGATTCGTAACCATTCAGGTGATCCCTTAGATTTATCAAATTTGACCCGATACTTGCCTGGTTATGCTAAAAATTTGACAAATCTTCTCGGCAGCGCTGTATAGTGTTACAAAGATTCTGATTTTGCTGTTCAACTTCCTATTCAATAATTTCTGCAAATTCCTATGCTGGACTCTTCTTACGAACTTCAACGTATCTTAGCGGTTGACGACAATGCTTTTACGCTGCGTATTGTGCAGCACACATTGGAACAGGCTGGGTTTGAAGTGGTAACGGCCGTTTCCGGGCAAGCGGCGCTAAAATTAATCAACCGGCACGGTATCCCCCATTTAGCCATAGTAGATTTGCACATGCCGCAAATGAGCGGCTTTGAATTCTGCCACGCTGTGCGCGAATTCAGCGACATGCCCATCATCATGCTTACCGCCGCCAACGCCGAAGAAACCGTCATCCAAGGGTTAGAACAATACGCCGAAGATTACATCATCAAACCGTTTAGCCCCAGCGAACTGGTAGCCCGCGTCAAACGGGTATTGCGACGCATTGACAACTATGAGTACACCCGCAAGTCCACTACACGAATTGATGATAATTTACTGGTTGATTTTCCCAAACGGGAAGCGTTGGTAAATGGTAATCCCGTCTCACTCACCCCCACTGAAGCCAAACTCCTCTTCATCCTGGTACGGAATGCCGGCCGCATTGTGACAACCGAGTTCCTGCTAAATCGTATTTGGCCCATGCAAAACGCCCAAGAAGACCGGCTGCATGTCCATGTTCACCGGCTGCGTCGTAAAATCGAAACCAACCCGACCGCTCCCGCCTACATCATTGCCGAGCGCGGTACTGGATATCGTTTTATGCTGGATAAGGAAACGGCCGTTTAACCTCCTCTCTCCTGCATCCCCGCAGCTCTCGCTATTTTCGGCGAGAAGATTTGTCAAAATTTTTAGCATGACCATGCGTTGCCCAAGCCAAATTTGACAAATCTAAGAGGACGCCTGAATAGTTACTTCTGAGGAATAATTGTGACCCAACGAACAAACGCACAGTGGCTTCATGATTTACAAACAGATGGTCCCGCTTCAGAACAAGCAATTACCCAACTCCATCAAATCCTCACATCCGGTTTACGACGCGGTCTGCTCGCCCAGGTCAACACATCAGCCCCTGAGTTTGAGACGCTGGCCGATGATTTTGCCCAGGATGCGATTCTGAAAATACTGTCTAACCTGAAAAGCTTTAGCGGACAAAGCAAATTCACCACTTGGGCGCACAAGATCGCCGTTAACGTAACCCTGACCGAACTTCGCCGTAAGCGCTGGCAAGACCAATCCCTGGATGGCATGACGGATGCAGCCGAGGGAGATTACACGCCCAAACTGGCAGCCGATACATCCCCCACCCCGGAAAATGCAGCCGAACGCGCCGAGGCAGTCGCTCACGTTAAGCGCCTTTTGGCAGAAGCGTTAACCGAAAAACAGCGCACGGCGCTGGTTGCATCCGTGTTTCAAGGGCATTCTACCAATGAAATTGCCCAAAATATGTCCATGAAACCCAATGCCGTTTACAAACTGCTGCATGACGCCCGTTTACGGCTTAAACGCAGCCTGGCACAAGAGGGATTGACGCCATCTGACATTATCACTGTTTTTCAGTAGTAACCATACAGCTACCGGAGGTGACAGTCACTTATCAACATCATGGCTTCGGCTAATACCTCTGGAAGAAATGACTGTCACCTATATAGATACATTCAGTAAACATACGTAAGAATGAACGCAGCTATCTCATCAAACAAATGATATGAGTACTTTACGTGATAAATTGCAAAAAATGTTCCGTTTCAACCAAAAGCCTGCTGCGCCTCCCATCACGCTGACCGAAACGGCCGTTGCCGATCTCATGCGCCAGGTTGAGGCAACACAGGAAGACCAATACTCCTGCGAAGAAACGTTTGCACTGCTCGACGAATACGTTGAATTAGTTACCTCAGAACAAGATGCAGCCGCTCTCATGCCTCTGGTAGAACGCCATCTCCACCACTGCCCTAACTGCCGCGGACATTACGATATGTTGTTAACCATCCTACAAACGGAGTAGTCGCCGATACATTACAACATGATGCTTCTAGCCGGTGACATAGGGGGAACCAAGACGGTTCTGGCTTTGATTGATGAAACACAGGGGGTAAGACGGCCGTTACAAGAAACCCGCTTCCCCTCCGATGAATACCGCTCCCTTGAAACCATCATCGCCCAATTTTTAGCCGATAACGCAGCCGCTGTTGACGTAGCCGCCTTTGGTATCGCCGGGCCAGTCGTCAACGGCCGGGTGGAAGTGACCAATCTACCTTGGGTGATTGATGCGGCCGTTATTTCACAAACTTTTGGCATTCCCCACGTCCACTTGCTTAACGATTTAGAGGCTATTGCCAACGCCGTGCCGCATTTGGAACCCGACGATTTGCACACACTGCACCCCGGCACAGCCGAACCGGAAGGCGCGCTAGCCGTCATCGCTCCCGGCACGGGACTGGGCGAGGCGTTTCTCACCTGGAACAGCCGCTCCAGCAGCCGGGGCCGCTACCAGGCCCATCCCTCCGAAGGCGGCCACGCGGCATTTGGGCCCAGTAATGATGACCAAATGGCACTGTTGCGGTTTTTACACGGCCGTTACAACCACGTCAGCTACGAACGAGTCTGCTCCGGCATCGGCATCCCCAATTTGTACGATTTTTGGCGGCAAGACGGCCGTTACCCCGAACCGGACTGGCTTGCCCAAGCCATCGCCCAGGCCGAAGACCCCACCCCCGTCATTGTCAATGCGGCCGTTCACGACAAAATCCCCCTCTGCCAGGCCGCACTCAACATGTTCATAGATATTTTGGGTAACGAAGCCGGCAACCTGGCGCTGAAAGTATTGGCAACCGGCGGCGTCTACATCGGCGGCGGTATTCCACCCCGCATTTTGCCTTATCTGGAACAACCACGCTTCCTGCAAGCCTTCCGGCGCAAAGGCCGCTTTACCGATTTAATGACCAAAATGCCGGTACACGTCATCCGCAACCCCAAAGCCGCCCTCCTCGGCGCAGCTTACTACGGTTTATCAGAAACCGCCGTGTGACAATATCCCCATTTCAGTGTCCAACAATCAAGATCACAGGCGCACTGGGAGCGCCTTTTGCCTTTAGATTCGTCAAATTTGGCCGGGTAAGCACCTGGTTATGCTAAAAAATTTGACAAATCTTTTCTAATTCATCCTTCATAATTCATAATTTTTAGAGGAAACCCCATGTTTGACAAACTTATGAATCGTTTCGACGATTTTGATATGGACAAAGTAATGGAAGTCGTCAATCTGGTCTGGAACAATCGGGAAAAGTTCATGGACTTGATTGAAAATCTGCCTAAGCTGCTGAGTGAAACCGGCGAAAGCATTGAATCGGCCGGAGCCAGCGCCATGAAGGCCAGCCTGTTTTTGTCTGGCGATGAGAAAGGTTCCCCCAGCGCTGGCGAACTATCCGAAATCGCAGCCGGTGCATTGGACCGCTGCTACAAGGAAATTGACGCCGCCGCCAAAATCATGCAAAGCCTGGGGCAAGAACTGGACGACGTTCGCATTCCCAGCATGAAACCAAAATACATGGACGTTCTCGGCCACCGCGTGGTCAGCGGCCTGGATATTGGCGAAGAAGGATTGTTCGACAAAGCAGCGGGACGGCTGCAAGACGGCTCCGATCGTTTAGACGCGGTCAGTAAAGATTTGCAGTTGGTCGCCCGGAATTTACGCGATATGGGCAGCGTGCTAACCGATACGGGTAAGGATCTGAATGACGTGGGCGTGCAGTTAAAACAAAGCGGCGGCACGCTGCGCTCGTTGAGTCATCTGAAATAGGATAGTTGAATGGCAGCAAACCCCGATGTACAGGTTTTTAAGGATAAGACGGCATTAAGCGAGACGGCCGTTCGGCTGGTGATAGTCGTGGCGCAAGAAGCTGTAAGGGAACACGGCCGTTTCCTCATCGCACTATCCGGGGGCGGCACACCGGCGGGGCTGTTCCGCCTGCTGGCCCAATCCCCCTACGCCGACCAGATGCCCTGGGCGCAGACGCATGTCTTCTGGGGCGACGAGCGGCTGGTTCCGCCGGATGACGCGGGCAGCAATTACGGTCAGGCGGCGCGGCTGCTGCTCAACCATGTTCCCATTCCTGCCGTCAACATCCACCGCATCAAAGGGGAAGACGCCCCCATCGCCGCCGTGCAGGATTACGCCGAACAACTGCGCCAACTGGCCGAACCGGGCCGCGCCTGGCCTCGTTTCGATTTGACCGTCATGGGCATGGGCAGCGACGGTCACACCGCTTCCCTCTTCCCCGGCCCCATCCCCGCCGCCGCAAGGCAAAATCCAGTGATGACCGTGACAGCCGATTATGACGGCCGTCCCGCCCAACGCATCACCCTCACCCCCCTGGTTTTCAACGATGCGCGGCATGTTTTGTTTCTTGTAACGGGGGAAAAGAAGGCGGAGGCGGTAACGGCCGTGTTACATGGCCCCCACCAGCCCCAAAAATGGCCCGCGCAACGCATTCAACCGGAAAACGGCCGTATCATTTGGTTTTTGGATAAGGCAGCCTCTCCCCCAAACTCTCTGTGAGCCTCTGTGTCTTCACTCTGTGTATCTCTGTGTAACTATTTTTCAGAACCAAGAAGCCCATCTACCACCCGGCGCATATTTTCCCGGTAAGATTGGATGGCGGAACGGCCGTCCCCCGTCAACCGAATCAGCGTGCGCGGGATATTCTCCACAAACTCCTTCTGAATCGCCACATAGCCGGCGTCGGCCAACTTGCTCAGATGCGTAGACAAATTTCCCCCTCTGGCAGACTTTTGTAATCTCTCGTATCATTTTCAAAACATTATGACCGCTCAACGCATCACCAAACAAAAGAATCGGCGGCGAACGGCCGTTATCGGCGGCGGCCCGGCAGGGTTAATGGCGGCTGAAACCCTGGCGCAAGGCGGGGCGCAGGTCGCTCTGTACGACGCCATGCCCTCCGTCGGGCGGAAATTCCTCATCGCGGGCAAAGGCGGCCTCAACCTCACCCATTCCGAGCCGCTGGAGCCGTTTCTCGACCGCTACGGCGCGCGCCGGCCGCAAATCGAGCCGCTGCTGGCCCAATTTGGCCCCGCCGACCTGCGCCAATGGGCGCGCAATCTCGGCTTTGACACCTTCGTCGGCTCGTCGGGGAAGGTTTTTCCCGTTGGCATGAAGGCTGCGCCGCTGTTACGCGCCTGGCGGCTGCGGCTGGAAGTGTCCGGCGTCGTTTTCCATCTGCGTCATCGTTGGCTGGGATGGGACGCGGATGGCGCGCTGCTTTTTGCGACGCCGCAGGGGGAAAAGTCGGTAAGGGCGGGGGCGACAGTTTTAGCGTTGGGCGGCGGCAGTTGGCCGCAGACGGGGTCGGATGGGGGCTGGGTTTCGTTATTGCGGGGGAAGGGCGTGGATGTGATGGGGTTACGGCCGTCCAACTGCGGCTTCGACGCGGCCTGGAGCGACCATTTCCGGGAACGCTTTGCGGGACAGCCAATCAAATCCGTTATCCTGACCTTTACCAACGCTGACGGCGACACCTTCCAACAGCAAGGCGAGTTTGTCGTCACGAAGCACGGCGTTGAGGGGAGTTTAATTTATACCGCGTCGGCGGCGCTGCGGGATGAGATTGAGGAAAAAGGAAGCGCAACCTGCCATCTCGACCTCGCCCCCCATCAAACCGAACAACAGCTTTACGCCAAACTGGCCCGGCCGCGCGGCTCCCGCTCCCTCTCCAGCCACATCAAAAGCCGCACCGGCCTCAAAGGGGTCAAAGCGGGGCTGCTGCGCGAGCTTTTACCGCCCGACGCCTACGCCGACCCGCAAAAGCTGGCCGCCGCTATCAAAAAACTGCCGCTGCGCCTCAACGCCCCGCGCCCGCTGGCAGAAGCCATCAGCAGCGCCGGCGGCGTCTTGTTTGAAGCGCTCGACGAAAATTTGATGATTCGCGCCCTACCCGGCATCTTTTGCGCTGGCGAAATGCTGGATTGGGAAGCGCCAACGGGCGGCTACCTGCTTACCGCCTGTTTCGCCAGTGGTCGCGCCGCAGGGCAGGGAGCGTTGGATTTCTTGGAGACTGGCGACTTGAGATTGGAGACCGGCAACTGAAGATTTCAGTCTCTAATCTCCAATCTCTAATCTCAAACAACGGAGTAAACCATGTCAGAACAACAACTTGAAGCTACAGTTCATCTTTTATGCGGCCTACCCGGCGCGGGCAAGACGACGTTAGCCCACAAAATGGCGGCAAAGCATGAGGCCATCCGGTTTACGCTGGATGAATGGCTGGCTGATTTGTACGATTATCCGATTTTTGACGAGAAACGGGCCGAGTATGCGGCGCGGTGTCGGGAACGGATTTGGGAAACGGCCGTACAAGCTCTAACCCTCGGCAATGACGTCGTCCTGGATTGGAGCCTGTGGAACCGCCAACAACGGGCCGACATGCTGACCAAAATCAACGCCATCGGCGCCGACCACGTGCTGTACTACCTCAACGTCCCTCTGCCCGAACTGCGCCGCCGCCTCACAAGCCATTTGGAAGAGCAGCCCGGCCCCGCCCCTCAAATCCAGTTGAACGCGCTGGAACGCTTCGCCCCCATTTTTGAACCGCCCAGCGAAGATGAAGGCTTGAATTTAATCGAAATTGATTGGGCGCCGGAAAACCCCATCTACAACGCCCATCTGGAAGGGGGCAGCTT
>JANTHP010000212.1 GCA_024762395.1 Anaerolineae bacterium
TCCTGCCGGGTGCGATCGGGCTTTTCCAGCAGCTCCCAAACCTGATTATTGAGTTTCACCGCAAAATGCCGGTGCGCTTCCGCTTCAGTGAATTGCTTCTCATCACTCATATTTCTCTCCGCGTTCCTCCGCCCCTCCGCGTTGCTCCGCGTCCTTCTCAGTTGTAACGGCCGTAATTCACCCCATCCGCCATCAACTCACCCGGAGCCAGCGATTCAATCCGTTCCTTACCCAACTTCTCCAGATATTCGGCCCGGTTCGCCACGCCATACACCCATTCATCCAACCACGCTTCCGTCGCTTCCTGGCTGCGCGAGATTTTATCCCAGCCCAAATACATCTCATTGTCGCGGTCGTAATACCCCTGCACGTAGCTGGGATGCGCCCCATACGGCTCAGCCACCACCGCATCCACCTTGATGCCCGGAATCAGCGTCCGGTTCGGGTCGCGGCGAATGATTGTCTCGTCCACGATTTCTTCCACGACCACAACCACCTTCTTCGAGGCAAACGCCGCTTCCTTCTGCATGCCCAGCAAGCCCCAAATTTGCGTGTTGCCCTGCGCGTCGGCCCGCTGCGCGTGGATGAAGGCCACATCCGGGTTGATGGGCGGCACAACCGCAATCTCGCCATCCCCATACGGACTTTCGACAAACTTAATTTTAGGATTGGCCTTCGGCAAATCGCTGCCCGTATAGCTGCGCAGCGGGAAGAACGGCAGTTTGCTGGCCCCAGCCATGTAACGGCTCACCATGCCGAAATGGGAATACTCTTCAATCTCCAGCGGTTGGGGAATACCCTTCTCCACCGCCCGCCGGACACAATGCAAGCTGCCCACGCCCGGATTGCCCAAATAGCTAAAAATCAGCTTCTTAGCCACCCCGGCAGCGATCATCTGGTCATAAACCAAATCCGGCGTCATCCGCACCAGCGTCAAATCCTGCTTGCGCTGCCGTATAATCTCATGCGCCGCCGCAAAACCAATAAAAGCCGTAAACCCCTCAATGGCGATGGTATCCCCATCGGCCACAAATTGGCTTACCGCTTCGTGCATCGTACATAATTTATTCATATTGTTTTTAGGGAAGATGGTTGAGCGATGAGGACTAAGGTTTGAGCGTATTTACTCAGTCCTTAATCCTCATCCCTCGTCACTTAATCAATAACCGTCTGACTCTGTTCCTTCATGTACTGTTGGATGTAGTGGAAACTGCCCGCCGCTTTACCCGTCGTGCCGCTGCCCTTCCAGCCGCCAAACGATTGGTAGCCCGGCCATGCGCCCGTCGTTGCCCCGCTCTGCCGGTTGACGTAGAGAACACCTGCCTGGATATTGTCCAGCCACCATTGAATCTCGTCCTTGTCTTCGCTGAAGAAACCGGCCGTCAGACCATATTCGGTATCGTTGGCCTTCGCCATCGCATCATCCAAATCTTCAAACCCATGAACAGTGACGATGGGCAAGAACATTTCCACTTTCCATAGGCGATGATCGTGCGGCAAATTGTCCACGATGGTGGGTGCAGCGTAGTAGCCATTCCCTTCCAACACCTCGCCGCCATGAACAATGTCGCCATGCGCGCGTAAATCAGCCACAAAATCTTGATAATCCTGGAATGCGCCTTTATTAGCAACCGGCCCCATCCAATTATTTTTATCGGTAGGGTCGCCAACATTGATTTTGCCGGTCAGGTCGAGTAGTTTGCTCATGAATGCGTCTTTGACATCGTTGTGGACGTAAACGCGGGAGCAGGCGGAACATTTTTGCCCCTGCAAACCGAAGGCGGAACGCATGACGCCCATCGCCGCTTTATCCAAATCCGCTTTTTTGCTGATGATGGTCGGGTTTTTGCCGCCCATTTCGGCGATGACGGGGCGCGGGATGGGGCTATTGGCAAAGTCGCGGTAGATTTTCATGCCCACATCGTAGCTGCCGGTGAAGGTGACGCCGGCGATATCGGGATGGTCGAGAATGGCCTGCCCGACAACACGGCCGCTTCCCGTGACAAAGTTAAACGCGCCCGCCGGCACGCCCGCATCGCGGAAACATTCGGTGAGGAACCAGGCCGTCAGCGGCGTGTCGGTGGCCGGTTTGAGGACGACGGTGTTGCCGGCGATGAGCGCGGCGCCAGCGGGGCCGCCGGCCAGCGCGCCGGGGAAGTTGAACGGGGAGATGACGGCCCAAACGCCGTGCGGCTTGAGGACGCTGCGATTGTGATGATGTTCAGTTTCTGAGAGTAGGGGGAAGCTGAAATTGTTGTTTTTCTCGACGGCATCGCAGTTGTAGCGGATGAGATCGGCCGTTTCTTCCACATCGCCCAGCGCTTCCAGCCGATTTTTGCCGATTTCCAGGCTCATGTTGGCGGCCATGTCAAACAGGCGCTCGCTGATGAGGTCGGCGGCTTTACGCATGATGGCGACGCGCTCTTGCCAGGGACGGCCGCTCCACCCAGGAAAAGCAGCTTTAGCCGCGTCAACCGCATCCTTAGCGTCTTGCTCAGTCCCAACCTGAAAATGACCCATCTCCCAATCTAGATTGACGGGGCTGTGTTTAGCAAACGTGTTCTCGCCGAACCGCTCTTCGCCGTTGATGAACAGGGGATAGGTT
Source organism: Anaerolineae bacterium (assembly GCA_024762395.1). Classification (GTDB taxonomy): domain Bacteria; phylum Chloroflexota; class Anaerolineae; order Promineifilales; family Promineifilaceae; genus JACKCC01. The sequence continues at coordinate 2,606 of JANTHP010000212.1, forward strand.
TTGCCAAAGCTTTCTTTGGCGCGGACGACAGCTTCTTCGTACAGTTGATGAAGCATAGGATCTGGGCTGGCCAGGGTAGAATACGTGACTTTAAATTTTTGTTTGGACATATTTCCTCCGAATGGACATTTGTGGGCGGCTCGCAATCAGCCGATTTGTAAATTTATGCGTCTCTTGGCTGTCATACCCGCGAAGGCGGGTATCCAAATGGATTCCTGCCTGCGCAGGAATGACAAGAAACGGCACATTTTCTGGCTTACCCCGCCGTTTTCATTGCCGACTTTACTACAGCAACGACTTCTGGTAAATCCATCTTCATTTCTTCTAATTTTTCGATGGTGGGGATGCTATTTTCATTCCAGCCGCGCCGTTTGTAGACGGCGTCGAGCAGCAGTTCGTACTGGGCTTCGCGGTATTGGCGCAGGGCGGCCATCTTTTCCTCGGTTGTGAGGGTGTCGGGATTGACGCCGACGAGGTCGCGCAGTTGGCCGTCATAGCGTTCGGCCCGCGATGCGTATTCGGCGGCGGTGACGGGGCCGATGGCGCGGTAGGGTGGGTAATCGTGTTGGCGTCCGACGCGCCCCATGCGCATGGCGAACACTTTTTGGAAGGTGTAGACGCGCTCCGATTGGGCCAGCAAATCTTCCGGCGTGACTTTGATGCCGGTGACGCCTTCATGAATCCAGGTGTAATTCTCGACGTGTTCTTCCACTTTGGCCGGTTCAGCCGTTTCGGCGTTGTTTTCGGGGGTGACATCGTTCCAGGGCAGTTTGCAGAGGCCGTGCAGGCTGAACCAGGTGCGCCACATGGGGAAGTAGTGCAGCGCTTCGGCTTTATCTTCAAAGGTGGGCAGTAAGTTTTGTACCTGATCCATGAAGATTAACCAGGCTTCGTCATGCTGCGGCCCTTTGGTGGCTAAGCCGTAGCCGCCTTGCTGGGCGATGGATTCTTTTGTGCCGTATTCGGAGATTTCCATGCCTTTGATTTCCATGCCGATGTCGTGCAGGAAAGTGGGATCGGCCCCGTATTGTTCGGCAAATATCTGCTTCATGCGCATGACGCCCTGGCCGACAATCAAGCCGAAGCCTTCGCCCCGCGCCATCTGGTGGAGGAGTTCGAGCGCGGCACGGCCGTTACCAAAATTCAGTTCCAGCCCACCCGTATCCTCTTTGGTAATGATGCCTTCTTCATAGCACTCCATGGCAAAGGCGGCGCTGTTAGCAAAGGAAATGGTGTCTACGCCATAGGTGTCACAGTAAAAATTGAGTTCCAGCACGATTTCGGGGTCAAAATTACCGATGTTGGAGCCAAGTCCGGCCACATTTTCATATTCCGGGCCGTCCACCAACACATTTTGCCCCGCGTAAGGGCCGGTTGAGATGGGGTAACCGTCCACACCATGCGAGCAAGACATGGTGCAGCCCAGCCAGCAGCCATCGGGCATACCCTGGGTGAACCGCTGCATCCACACGTCGGAATCAATGTTGGGCGTGTCGTCGTGGGAGCCGTAGCGGAAATTGTGCGTGGGCAGCAAATCGAAATGATCCATGATGCCGACGATGTTGGCGGTGCCGATTTTGCGCATCTGGTTTTGTTTGTCGTCCAGTTCGGTCATTTCGCGGTTGAAACGTTTACCCGCTTTGCGGATGAGGGCCAGATTGGCGGGGCCGTTGCTGTCGCCGCGCATAGCGCTGTAGCGGACGACAATGCCTTTGATTTTCTTGTCGCGGAAAACGCGGCCGGCGCCACCGCGCCCGGCTTGTTTCATGCGGATTTCTTTGCGGCGCACGTCGTACCAGGTGGCGTTGATGATGGCGTAGCGGATGTGTTCGGCGGCGTCGCCAGCGGTCATGACGGAAATGCTGCGCTGCTGTTTTTCGTTGTCGGCGTACATTCTGGTCAGGTGGGCGCCCAGCAGGTGGGAATCTACCATTTCCAGGGGAGCGGTTTCGATGGTGATGGTTCCGGTGTCGCCGTCTATGAAGATGACGACGTCTTCTGCGGCCTTGCCCTGAATTTCCAGGGCGTCGAATCCGGCGAATTTGAGGAAGGGGGCGAAGTAGCCGCCGACGTTGCTGTCTATGACGTTGTCGGTGAGTGGTGAGAGGGTGACGACGGTGGCTTTGCCGGAACCGGCGTAGGCGGTTGTGCCGCAGATGGGGCCGTTGGCGATGACGAGTTCGTTTTGGGGATCGTCCCATTTGGTATCGGGGGAGACGGCGTCCCAGAGGAGTTTTAGGGCAAAGCCGCGCCCGCCGGTGAAGAGGTCTTTCATCTGTTGGGTGACGGGTTTTTCGCTGAAAGTGTTGTTGTCGAGGTTGATGTGGAGGGTGCGGTTGGCGTAGCCATGCACGACGGGACGTTTTTCGTATGTGTATTCGGCGAGCAGGGTGTGGGCTGCTTTCATTTGTTCAAGTGGGATGGGATGGGTCATGGGTATCTCCTAAAATAATCCGCAGATTACGCAGATTTCGCAGATTAAACAATCTGTGCAATCTGTGTAATCTGTGGATTTTCATTCAAAGGTGTGGGGTTGGAAAAGAGCTGCCGATGGGAGCAGAACGGCCGTTATTATAGCCCAAAACGTGAATCGTGAAACGTGAAATCGGGCCGGGCGACGACAAAAAAGTCGGGCAGTTGGAGGGTTTTCCAGAAGGGGAAGGGGGCGAACTGGTTGTAATGCGCCAGGAAGAGGGTGAGGACGGTTCCGTGGGCGACGATGGCGAGGGTATCGGTTGGGTGGTTGGTTAGGAGGCGGCGAACGGCCGTATCAAACCTCACCCTTGCTTGATTGGCCGTCTCATCCCCAAAAACAAGTTGGTCGGGCCGGGCGAAGAAGTGGGAAACGGCCGTTTCAAACGTCTCCCTACTTTCAAAATAGCCAATTTGCGACCGCTCATGTTCATGCAGATTAACGGCCGTTTGCCAGGGAATGCCCAGCGCGTCAGCGATGATTTGGCCGGTTTCGCTGGCTTTGGGTTCCTTGCTGGCGATGATGCGGGCAGGGTTGTGGCTGGCGATTTTTGGGGCGAGTTGTTGGGCGAGGGAACGGCCGTTTGCCGATAACCTCCATTCTCGTGAAGGGAGATTCACATCAATTTCCACCGCTGCGTGGCGGATAAGCAGCAATTTCCCGCCCAAACTACCCGTCGCTTTCAGTTCCCGGAGCCGCAGTCGGCTCTTCCGTCGCCGCGGCAGCGGGATTACCCAGCGTCGTATTGATCCAATCCAGCAGCCACTGCGCCGGATAAAAGTTGTGGTTGACCGCCAGCGCCGATTCAATGGCGTCTCTGGCGCCATAAATGTCTCCCAGGGAAGTGAGCGCCAGCGCTTTGTAATAGTAAGTTTCTTCAACATTGCGCCCGCCCTGGTCTTGCAAAGTCGCGTTGGCTAAAAGCAGTACATCGTCATAGCGGTCAGTTCTAAGGTAGGCCAGATACGGTTGGAATTGGTACCAAAGCATGCGCGGCGGCAGTCCCAGTTCAAACGCCTTGTCGTAAGCCGCTGCTCCTTCCTGGTAGTATTGGTTGTTGCCCGTCAGCGCGCCCAGCCGCGTTTTGGCTGTGCCCAGGTTAAACCAGGCAAAGGCGTCGTTGGGATCGGCGGCTTGTTCTTGCACGGCCAAATCGGCGACGCGGGACCACATGGTAAAGTCGTCGGCCATTACATCGCCCAACAGCGCAATCACTTCGGCTTCATTTTCGGCCGGATAGACGACGTAAAAGGTGTAGTTAAACTGCTGCCAGAATTTGTCCACATCTTCATATTTATCTACCCGCCCGCTGCCATCGAAGGGGCCGAGGTAGCTGTCCTGGCTGTACATTTCGCCCAACTCGTCATCGTAGCCGAAGACGGTGAGGTAATGGCCCCACCAGCCGGATGAAGGCAAATCGTACCCTTTTTCGATGACGACGGGGTAACCGGCGGCGATGAATCGTTTGATCATCTCAAACGTACCGGCGCTGCGGGCGATGGCTTTGAATTGACCGTAGGTTTGCTCGTTTACGTAGTCGGCAATTTGCCAGGCGCTGACGTTGCGGTCTTCGCTGCTGGGTTTGAGATAGCTGGCGACTTCTTCCTGGGTGATGTCGTAGTCCCAAAAGTTGAGTACCTGGGTGAGGTTGGCGGGGCCGCAGTTGTTGAAGGTTTGTTTAACGGGGCTGATGCCGGATAGTTTGGCGCGGACGGGCAGAGGAACGGCCGTTGGCGTGGGCGGCAGCGGCGTCGGTGTGGGCGGCGTAACGTCTACCTCTGTTTCTATTTGTGTTTGTGTGGGAACGGCCGTTGGTGTGGGCGTGTGGGTAGGCATAATGGTTGGCGCCAATCCAATCGCCTCCGAAATATCAATCTCCGGTGCGCTGGCTGCTTGTTTGGGGGCCGGCAGCGCCGTCGCCATTGGCGCTACTTGCTTAATTACACCTTCAACAATGTTGCCTAAAAATGGGATGCGTTCTTGCAAGGCCACGCGATAACGCCCCGGCAGCGCTTCTGCAACGGGCGTTAAAGCTAAAAAGCCGATAATCAAAATGATTTCGCCAATGGTAATGGACAGGATGAGGTTTTTGGTCCGTTTTTTCATAGTTTTGTAGTCTTGTAGTCTTGTAGTCTTGTAGTTGAGTTGTCTGGTAGTCGGATAGTTTCTAGTCTCCAATCTTTGCCAATGCAATCGCCGCTGGCTCATAATTTGGATTAAATTCAGCCGCTTTTTCCAGATTTTCGCGGGCGGCTTTGGTGTCGCCGAGAGCGAGTTGAGCCAATCCTTTGTAATAGAATGATTCCTCGAAGTACGGCCGATCTTTTAATGTGGTGTCAGCCAATAAAATGACGTCGTCGTAACGGCCGACTTGATAATACGCCTCGTAAGGGCCGAATTGATACCACAACATGCGCCAGGGCAGGCCAATCGCCCGCGCCTGATCGAAGGCGGTGGCTGCGTCTTCGTATCGGCCCAGGGCGTTGTAAATCGTGCCCAGGTTGAACCAGAGGAAGGCGTTGTTGGGGGAAACGGCCGTTTCCGTCTGTACATCTGCCAACGCATTTTGCCACATCATCCCGTCATCCATGTTGTCGCCAATAATTTCGGCCAGAATTTCGGCTTGTTCTGGCCGGTAGACGGCGATGTAATTGCGGTTGAAGTGCGGCCAATACACATCCACATCATCGTAAGTCAAGACGCGGCCCTCTGGATTGGCGTTTTCCAGCGGCGTTTCGCTCGTGCCAAACCAACTATCATACACCCAAAATTGCTGCAAGTCATCATCATAGGCAACGGCCAGCAGGTAATGGCCGTACCAGCCCATCCAGCGAAATTCGCCCGGCGGGTCAATGCCAATTTCCAGGATGACGGGGATGCCGTTGGCCAAAAGACGGCGCACCGTGTACAGGTCGCCATTGACCCGGTAGACAGCCCGGAAATCAGTTTCATTATTGACATAATCGGTCATTTCCCAGGGGCTGACGTTGCGATCTTCGGGATTGGGTTTGAGGACGGCCGCCGTTTGGTCTTGGGTTAACGCTAAATTGAAGTAGCTCAACGTCATTGCCAGCGTGGCCGGCCCGCAGTTGTTCCAAGATTGAAATTTATGGGTAA
>JANTHP010000213.1 GCA_024762395.1 Anaerolineae bacterium
CTCCGCGCCATCTCGCCCCGCTCCGGCGGAAATGCGCGTCCGGGGCGAGATGGGCGGGATAGAGACCGTCTGTTTAGCCGCGATTATGGCCCGCCCATCCTGCCTCTACCAGTGTAAATTTTCAGAATTGGAATTGCTGGTGAAACGTGAAGCGGGAAGCGGGATTGGTTGGTAAAATAGGCGCATAATGGATGATAACGGCCGTTCCCCCCACACCTACTGCACCGCCTTCAACATTGACACGTCGGAACTGATCGCCATTGTAGGCGGCGGCGGCAAATCCAGCCTGATGTTTGCCTTGGCGGAAGCACTGCCGGGGCGGACAGTGACAACAACGACAACGCGCATCTTCGCCGCCCAGATGACATTAGCCCCGGCTGTTTGCTTTGCCGATGATTTGAGCCGGTTGGGAGAGTACCTGGAACGGTACAGGACGGCGTTGGTGGTAGGCGCGGTGGGGTCGGGCAAGGACAAGGAGAAGGCGATGGGCGCGCCGCCGGAGCTGCCGGGGCGGCTGCTGGCGCGGCCGGATGTGGATTTTGTCATAGTTGAGGCGGACGGGTCGCGGATGCGGCCGATTAAGGCCCCGGCAGCGCACGAGCCGGTGATTCCGCCGGAGACGACGCTGGTTGTGCCGGTGGCGGGCATTGATGCGTTAGACGGCCGTATCGCCGACATCGCCCACCGGCCTGAATTATTGTGTTCGGTAATCGGTAATCAGTATTCAGTAAACAGTTATCTGACGCCGCAAGCAGTAGCGGCATTGTTGACGCATCCGCAAGGCGGGTTGAAAGGTGCGCCAGATGAGGCGCGCGTCATCCCCTTCATCAACAAAGTGGAAACGCCAGAACAACTCGCCGCCGCCCGCCAAATCGCCCACCACATTTTACGCATCACGCATCGCGCTTCACGCATCACACAAGTCGTCATCGGCGCTGCCCGCTCCCACCACCCCATCCACGAAGTTCACAAACGGGTAACGGCCGTCATCCTGGCCGCCGGTCAGTCAAAACGGATGGGGCAAACCAAGCAACTGCTCCCCTGGGGAGACACGACGGTATTGGGGCAGGTGGTGCGAAATGTAAAGAAGACGGCCGTACACGACATCCTCGTCGTCACCGGCCATGAAGCGGAAAAGGTGGGAGCCATCGCCGAAACTGAAGGCGTTCCCACCCTGTTCAATCCCGATTATGCCGCTGGGGAGATGTTGTCGTCGTTAAAGACGGCCGTTTCCCAACTGCCTGATTCGGTAACGGCCGTTCTCGTCATGATGGCTGACCAGCCAACCGTCGAACCCGGCATCATTAACCAGTTATTGACAGCCTACTGGCAGGGCAAAAGCGATTTGATCGCACCGGCTTTCAAAGGGAAACGGGGTAATCCCGTGTTAATTGGCCGGGCCTATTTCGATGAACTCCTCTCCCTTCCCCGCGGGTCAGCCCCCCGCCATCTGGTACAACGATATGCAAAAAATTTGCATCTTGTCGAAACAACCTCCGCCACTGTTCTAAACGATTTAGACACGCCTGCCGATTATGCACAGCGGCATTCAGTGTAAGCTTTTTTGTAAGCTCTACACATGATAATGATTCGCGGGACATTCTTTCCGATTGTTGATTCGTGCTTGGAAACGGAACGGGAGAGAGTAGAAAAATCGTAATCGGGATAAAGGGAAACCATATGTATGGTTATAAACCAGTCAATCAAACGACGCCCCTACAATGGGGAACGATTGTATTGCTTGTTTTCATGTTTGGGCTGCTTGCCATTTTTGCTCCATCTTCCTCCCACTCTCAAGCGGCCTATATTGAACCGGGATTGGCAGAACCGACGACAGGTAACACCTCGGTGATTGTGACGGCCGTTACCACAGAAACGGCCGTGCAATCCATCGCTCAAGTCGGCGGCCAAGTCACCAGTGAACTTTGGCTCATCAACGCCGCCGGCGCCATCCTCACCCCTGCCCAACTCGACAAACTGGCCCAAATGCCCGGCATCAACGCCATCACCGCCAACAAATCCATCGCCGCCTCAGACGGCGGCGAAGATGAAGATGATGACGATGACAATCAGGGCTGGGTCACCGACCGGCGGCGCACGTTGGAACCCCATAACCTCAGCGATAAACCCAAAACACCCGCCACTTTGCTGCCCGATGGCGGCGCCTTTCTCATCACCGAAAAAGGAGACGCCACCATCGTCAATGCCGATGGCAGCGAGCGGGCGCGGTTTTTGTTAGAACACGACTCGTTCAAAACCAGGCCGGTCATCGCGGCCGATGGAACCATTTTCATCGCCGGTAAAGAAAAGTTTGTGTATGCCCTGAATCCCGATGGAACCGTCAAATGGACATTTGAACATCAAGAAAAAATGGAAGCGGGCGTAACATGGTATGGTGGCGATACCGACCATCCCCAGGGCGTTTTATATGCTGCCGACGAAAAAGGCGTTGTCAGCGCGGTCAACCCGGTAGACGGCGCTTTAATCTGGTCATTTGACTATGAAGGTGACGATGCGGGCAAAATCAAAGCGGCTCCGGCTGTAGGGCCTGATGGAACCGTTTACATACTTTCCGAAAAGGGACATTTGCTTGCCTTGGAGTCGCACGCCGCTTCCGCCGAACAAAAATGGATGCTGGTTTTTGATGATCAGGGATTTACATTTGCGCCCGTCATTGATGCCGCCGGCACGATTTATCTGGCTGGCGAGAACGGGGTTTGGGCTGTTCGGCCAGACGGCGCGCTGCAATATCAGTTTGAAACCGCCAAAAAGGTCACGTCTCAACCCATCCTGGCCGCCAACGAGATGTTGTTAGTCCCGGCAGAGAAATATCTTTATGGGATAAATCCGAATGGGACGCTGAATTTTGAATTCGTCAGTCCTACCGGGGGCAAGTTTGAAGCCCCGCCGGTTTTGTCACCGGATGGAAGCCGGGTTTACGCGGCGCTGAAGGAAAAGCATTTATACGCCCTCGACCTGACGACCGGCGCTTTGTTATGGCAGTATGACACTGACGGTGAATTAAAGGCCAGCCCGGTCGTGGCGTCGAATGGGGATATTCATGTGGGGATGGATAACGGCCGTTACACTATCCTCAATGCAGCCGGCGAAACCATCTTCACCACCGACCAATTTATCAAAATCGAAACCACGCCCACCCTGACCGCAGATGAAAGCGCCATTTTTCTCGTTTCTGACCATACGCTGGAAACCGTTTCCATGCTGCCCGACTTCTGGGACGGCGCGCCGGACGTACTGGCTACAAATAATCCGCTCATTTGGGAATTCCTAAGTCCGGTCACGCTAGATGTCGGCGCCGATCTGCTTCATGATGCGGCGTTGATGGATGGACAGGCCATTACTGGCGATAATGTGACCATTGCCGTTGTAGACAGCGGCGTCTATTTTGATAAAGATGTCAAGAACGTGTTGGGAACGGCCGTCGAAAAATTATTCTTGGGTCAGGCCGACTTTGTTGATGATGGTATTTGTTACGCTAACGGCAAAGATATTGTCCAGCATGATCAGTATTGCTGGACAAACCACAAGACCAGCCTGGACACCTACGGGCATGGTTCCCACGTCGCCGGCATTATTTGGAACCATTTCACCGACGCCGATACCGGGATTGACCTCGGCGTTGCCCCTGGCGCAAACATTCTGAGCGTGCGCGTGCTGGGCGATGATGGGCAGGGGTCGTATGAAGATGTCATCGAAGGCATCCAATATGTGGTTGCCAATAAGGAATCATTTGACATTCGTATTTTGAATTTAAGCCTGAGCGGGCTGGCAACGACGCCTTATTTTGCCGACCCGCTAAATCAGGCGGTAGAAGCAGCCTGGGCGGAAGGGATTGTGGTACTGGCGGCGGCGGGCAACAGCGGCCCGGCGGCGCAGAGCATCAGCGTACCGGGCAACGATCCTTACATCATCACGGTAGGCGCGATTGATTCGCAACGCACGCCCGGCTATTGGGCCGATGATACGCTGCCATCCTGGTCGGCCACCGGCCCCACATTGGACGGCTTCATTAAACCGGACGTGTTAGCGCCGGGCAGTAATGTCGTCTCTTTCATGTACAACGACCCTGATGATATAACCAATTCTGCGTATCTGGTACAGCAGCACCCGGATTACTCGGAATCGGCCAGTTTGTTTCGCATGAATGGCACGAGCATGGCTACGGCCGTTACCTCCGGCGTTGTGGCGCTCATGCTGGAAGCTCAACCCAACCTCACTCCCGATCAAATAAAATACAGATTGATGGCGACGGCGAAAACGGCCGTTACCGATACTGGCGATCCCCTCTACAGTGTCTTGCAGCAGGGCATTGGCCGCATTTGGGCACCCGACGCCGTTTTGGCCGACTTGCCCGCCGAAAGCGCCAACGGCGGCCTCGACCTGCCAAGTGAATTAACCCATCCCTGGCGCCCCGGCGACGACCCTGATCCCGCCAGTAACCCAGACCTGGCCTACCATTACCAGGGGCCGGTGCAGCGCTTAACCAGCGATGACGGATCCGCTTACATCTACTTCATCCCCGCCAGCGAAGACAGCCAACCCACGGCCCTCGGCATCGCCCAAACTGATGATTTAATCTGGCTAGACCAGGACACAGCGGCTGGACTTGAGTTGACTTTTGACAACGGTCAACCATCCTGGGATTACATTTGGGCGGGCGGGACGTATGCCTGGTCAGGCGGAACCTACGCCTGGTCAGGCGGCACGTATGCCTGGTCGGGCGGAACCTACGCCTGGTCAGGCGGCACGTATGCCTGGTCTGGCGGCACGTATGCCTGGTCTGGCGGCACGTATGCCTGGTCGGGTAATTGTGGATGGGATGATGGGGATGATGAAATAGAAACGGCCGTTTTGTCGGCAACAACATGGGTTGGAGATTAAACCACCATTATGAAAAAGTCGCGCAAACCATACTTTCCTTACCTGGCTCTCGTCAGCGCCGCCGGCATGGCTTTGATCATCTGGAGCATCATCCAAACGCCGTCTTATGATCCCCTTCTCTATTTTTTCCTGCTGCTGGCGCTGGCCATCGTCGGGCAAGCCGTCACCACCTCCGCCTCCATCTCCGAAAAAGCCGGCATTACTTATCAGATCACGCCGGCCATCGCCCTGGCGGCCATCCCCTTCTTCGGCCCATCGGCGGCCATTTTAATTGACGCCATCGCCGCTTTGAGCCTATGGGTCATTAAATCGCCTGAAAAAGGAACCTGGAAAAAAAGCCGGAGCCAACTGGCCTTCAACACCGGCATGAACGCTGTGGCTATGTATGCGGCCGGTCTTGCCTTTGTCGCCGTCCAAACCTGGCTGGGCGCTGAAACGGCGGCCGGCGCGACGATTCCCTGGCTAGTAGCGGCCATTGTCAATGATCAGGTCAATTTATGGTTGTTAGTGGGTATCATTTATCTGCAACACGGCCGTAAACACTCCCCCATCGCCATTTGGAAACAAAACCTGTGGGCCGTCCCCATCAGCATCCTCCTGATGACCTTAGGCGGCGGCTTGCTCGCCTTCTCCTTGCAGCAATTTGGCTGGATAGGGGGCGTCATCTTCTTTCTTCCCATCCTGCTTTCCGCCTACGCCTTCCGCCTTTACATTCGACAGATACAAGCCTATATGGACAAGCTGGAACAAATGGTGGAAGAACGCACGGCCGAATTAGCCGCCTCCAACAAGCGCAAAGACTCGCTCATCGCCGTCCTCACCCACGACATGATCACCCCCTTAACCAGCGCCCAGTTGTACGCCGAGTTAATCAAAGAAAACCCCCGCATCATCTTTGAGAGCCCCGATCTCATTGATTTCATGCTGCACAGCCAAAACACCTTGCTTAATCTGGTCAAAAACATCCTCGATATCGAGCGCCTGCAATCAGACGGTTCGCTGCCACTGCAAAAAGAAGCGTTCAACCTCACGCAGCTCGTTGCCCACACCTCAGGCATGGTCAAAGCGCTGGCAAAAGAAAAAGGCGTTTCGCTGGCCTACTCGCCAGAATCCAAGCCAATGATAATTCACGCCGACCGTCAACAAATCGGGCGCGTTTTGCTTAACCTGTTAACCAATGCCGTCAAATACACCCCGTCTGGTGGCGAAGTTAATGTCGCCTCTCAAATCTTGAATGGCGAAGCGATTATCGTCGTGCGCGACACGGGATACGGTATTCCCGCCGCCGAATTATCCACCGTATTTAACCGTTTTGATCAAGCCGTGCAAAACCAGGAAAAGGCGACGGGTACAGGACTGGGGCTATCTATCTCCAAAACGCTCGTTGAAAACCACCAGGGGCAAATCTCAGTGCAAAGCGTTGAAGGAAAAGGTAGCGCATTTACGGTCAGAATACCGGCACGGTAAATAAAAAGATGAAAGGCAAGAAGATTTTGGTGATTGATGACGATATCAATCTGTGCCAAATTATAAAATATACATTTAAGCGGGTAGAGGCTGAGGTGTTTACGGCCGTTAACGGACAAGAAGGCCTTCAGCAGCTCTTCAATCACCATCCCGACCTGGTCCTGCTCGACATCCACATGCCCATCATGGACGGCTGGGAAACCTGCCGCGAAATTCGCAAACTCACCCACGTTCCCATCATTATGCTCACCACCTTGCACCGCGATAACGAAGTCATTCGCGGCTTCAACTGCGGCGCCGACGACTTCGTTAGCAAACCGTTCAACAGCCAGGTACTTCTCGCTCGCGTCCAAGCTGTGCTGCGCCGCGCCGAACTCCCCAAAACGTCCACCAAACCCGTCGCATACAGCGATGATTATTTAATCGTCGATTTGGAAAATCGCCGCGTGATGGTGCGCGGCAAGCTTGTAAAACTAAGCGCGCGCGAATTTGATCTTCTCACCTATTTATTGACAAACGCCGGCCGCGTCCTCACCTATCAACAAATTCTAGATCGCGTTTGGGGCTGGGAATATCGAGATAACACCGATTACATCCACGTTTACCTGTCACATTTACGCCGCAAATTGGAAAAAGACCCCAAAAACCCTACTTACCTATTGACCGAACATGGTGTAGGCTACCGGTTTGAAAAACCATCCCCTCAAAATCATTCCACCCATAATTAACCTTCCATTTCCTCAAAATATCCAGCCAACAGCCATATTTAAGAAAAGTTTAAGAAAAGTTTAGGAGCCAATTAAGAGCCTCCATCTAAATTAAATTACGGGTGAGTGCGTCAAATCACCCTGTAATTATCATTCTTGCACACTTGCAAGCCAATAACACAAATTGATGGAGGTTTTTAACATGAGAAAAAAGAAAAAGTTCAAATCCGCAAGGCGAGCTTTGACAGTTAGTCTATTGCTTTTCCTTCTACTGGGAGCAATGACAATGGCTGCCGCCGCCGATTCAGAATCTAACAATTCTGCATCCGGTAATATTTCCCTGATAGAAAAAGAAACTAAAAATTCCGGTTCTACAGGCACATCTCGTCTAACTGAAGATAGCATTTCCGGCCTATCTTCATATCGTGGTGAACCAGGTGTCATCACCGTGCACAAATTCAACGATGCCAATATGAATCAAGTGCAAGATGCAGGTGAAAATGACATCGAAGGCTGGTTAATCCGCCTCTACCGATGGGACAATACTGGTCTGTACATCGTTCGCGAGGGAACAACCGGCCCTGACGGAACCATAACCTTTACCGATCTAGCGCCAACTCGCTACAAGGTATGGGAAGAAGATAGAGACTGTTGGACCCCCACTACCCCACCATGGATGAACAACTGGGATGGCGGCTACTACACAGTTAGATATCTGAACCCAGGCCAAAATATCTCAGTTAATTTCGGCAATGTTTACACGTGCCCGCTCGGTTCCATCGGCGATACCGTCTTTGAAGACCCCAACGGCAGCGGCATCCAAGACCCCGGCGAACCGGGCATCCCCGACGTCGTCGTAGACTTGACTTGCGCCGGGCCGGATGAACAATTCGGCACAGCCGACGACATCATCGCCAGCGCCACGACCGACGCCAACGGCCGTTACCTGTTCACCGACCTGCCCGCCGGCATGTGCGAAGTCAATCCCGACGAAACCACCGTCCCGGCTGGCTACGAACTGACCACTAATAACGACCCAATGACGGTAGACCTCGGCCCCGGCGAAGATTTCCTCGACGCCGACTTCGGCTACCAACCGCC
>JANTHP010000214.1 GCA_024762395.1 Anaerolineae bacterium
CGGCCGCTTTGACCGATTCAACCACGCCAAAAGTATCGCCCGCCTCAAAGGTATCGCCCACGTCAGGCAGTTCCAGGTAAACGATGTCCGACAACGCATCTTGCGCATGATCGCTAACGCCTACAATCGCTTCATCACCATCAACTTTGATCCATTCATCTTCTTTGGTGTACAGTAAACCGGGTTCTATTTTGCTCATTTTATTCTCCTGCTTTGTTTGAGATTAGAAATTAAGGGTTCTTATCCACAGATTGCCCAGAACGCATAGATTTCTCTGGCTTTAATCTACGGAATCTGTGGATCATATTGGGGCGAGTCAGTTGATTTTTATTTCTTAACGGCGATAGGCAGGAATGTAAAACGGCCGTTTCACCACTACAGCCTTACGCACCTTGTCGCGAACGATAATATCAATTTCAGTGCCGATTTTGGCGAGAGCGCGCGGCAGGTAAGCCATACCCAGATAACGTTTGGAGGTAGGGGCAAACATGCCGGTGGTCACGAAGCCTACTTCTTCGCCGTTTTGAGCGATGGAATAGCCATGGCGGGGTACGCCCCGGTCAATCATTTCAAAGCCAACGAGGACACGAGACGACCGTTCCAACTTAATTTTGAGCAGCGCATCCCGGCCAATGAACTTCTTGCCAAAGCCCACGGCAAAGGACAGGCGGGCTTCAATGGGAGAAATATCGGCCGCAATTTCGTGGCCGTAAAGGGGCATACATGGCTCGAAACGAAGACTATCGCGGGCAGCGAGACCAATTGCTTTCACGCCGTCAGCTTCCCCCTCAGCTAGAATGCCTTCCCACACCTTGAGGGCATGTTCAGCGGGGAAGTAGAGTTCGAAACCGTCTTCACCAGTATAGCCAGTGCGTCCGAATAATACCTGTACGTCGTCGAAAATGGTGTCGGAAACGGCCGTAAACCGGGGTACGTCGCGCAAATTCACTTGAGTCAACCGCTCCAAAATCTCCGGCGCCTTAGGCCCCTGGAAGGCCAGCATATACGTTTCGTCTGAGATGTCGGCAACCGTCACGTCAAAGCCAACGGCTTGCGCTTGCGCCCAGATCACATCCTTTTTTCGGTTGTCGGCGTTTATAGCGATGAAGAAATACGGCTGTTCTCCCCCATCCGAATCAGGCAGCTTGTATACAAAAACGTCATCCACAATCCCGCCATCGGGGTAACACATCAACGAATAATGGGCATCAAACAACGCCATTTGGCGCACATCATAGGTCACCAGCCAATTCACAAACGCCTCTGCATCTGGGCCGCGTACGACCATCTGGCCCATATGATCAATATCAAACAATCCAGCGGCTTCGCGGGTTGCCCGATGTTCTTCAATCGGCCCCGTTGGATACTGTACCGGCATATCCCAACCAGCAAAGGGAACCATACGCCCCCCATGTTCTATATGCCAATCGTGTAAATTAGTTCGTTTTAAGGCTTTTGCCATTATGTCTCCTTCACCACTTTGAATAAATTCGTGTTTCACGCTTGCATGGCAACCTGAAAAAGTTGCCCAACGGCAAGCTAAAACCGGCTTCTTTCCCTGCTTAACGCAAAGAAAAGCTTAGACTGTGGACAACTTACCACAAACGCGGTAAGGGCTACATAAAGAAAGGATAAAGATAGTATAAGGGTTTTGTAACGTGTAGTTTTGGGGGAAGATCATCTATCCAAGCGTAAATTGGATAGAAAAGGGGGGAGGAAAAATCAAATCAGGAAAAACGATACCCAACACCAGGCTCTGTTAAAATATGCCTAGGATGCAATGAATCTTGCTCGATTTTGCGTCGCAGTTGAGAGATGAAAACACGCAAATATTCCCGTTCATCACCGTACTCCGTCCCCCAAACAGACTGCAACAATTCACGATGCCTGATCACTTTACCTTCGTTTTTAGCCAGATAACAAAGCAAATCGTATTCAGTTGGCGTAAGATGAATTTTATTACCATTCACAGTGACTTGACGCGAATCTGAATCAATTAATAAATCATCGGAAACGATCAAATTGACTTTTCTGGGCTTGTCTGTCCGATAGGTTGCCCATCGTCTCAAAGCGGAACGGACTCTGGCTAAAAACTCACCCATGCTAAAAGGCATCACTAAGTAATCGTCTGCACCCAAATCAAGAGCCGCGATTTTAATCTTTTCTGAACCGACTGTGGACAATACAATGATAGGCGCCAAGCTGACTTTACGCACTTGCTGGCATATCGCTAACCCATCCACATTTACCGTGCTGAAATCCAGATTGAGGATATATAAGTCAAATTCTGACTGCGAGACCAGTAACTGTGTCTCTTCTCCGTCAAAAGCAATGGATACTTCGTAACCCCGGCTATTCAGGTTGCGACGTAATGTACGCAATATATTTGGTTCATCGTTGATTAACAATATCTTTGCCGGAGTCATTTTGTCTAAGTCGGTATCGAGCGTAAAGCTTTCACTATAATCGAGCTACCAATCACGCAATAAATATGGAATTTGCAACAGTAGGAATTAACAAGCAGAGCATTGCAGGGTTTTCCGTCGTGTCTTGCGGACATAATTTGATGTTTTGTAAATGAAGAATTCGACACCCAGTCATTAATTTCAGGGCGTTTTCAGGCGAAATCTGTTTCACCACCTCGGCAATATCGTTGAGGCGCCCAAAAAAATGGCGAATGATGGCGATAATTGGTTTATTCAAACCAGTGATCTGCAAACGCCAAGTGTTTTTAGCTTCTGTCGCCTGAATAGACAGCTGAACCACGTTTTTGTCCTCGCCAATGATAACCTCAATAAGCAAGCTCAAAGCTACCGCCAGATATTGATAATCGACTAATGCTGGTTTCCCATCAGACGGATATTCAATAGTTAATGGTGTGCTGCGTTCATTTTTAACAAGGTTGTTCCGAAGTGATACTAAAATTTCTTGAATCGCATTGGGTTCTGTCTCAATTTCCAGAGTTTTGGCCTGACTGCGAAAGGCAAGGGTCATTAAGATAATCAAATCAGCTAGTTCGTCGGCGCTGCTATCAATGGCTTGCAGAAATTCATATTGGGTCGTCTCGTCCCAAAATATATCGTAATCTAGGAGGCTGGAAACGGCCGTTTTTATGGAAGTTGAAGAACGTTGCAGCCTGCTTCCCAGTCGGACTAGAAGTTCCCATATCATCCTATTACTAGCTTGTAATTGGCTCAATTGATACTGGGCTTCTTGGAGACGCTTCTCTAACTCGTGTTCATTGACACTCGAATCACGGTTTTCACACATTATATATCCTTACGATCTGTGTTTATCATCCAACTTGCTAGTACAGCCTAACGCAAGTTATTACGTAGCGTGGAAATCGTACTGGAACGATTTCCAAATCATTCTACGGAACTACATACGTATTTACGCCCGCGTGTACCAGGATTCTGTTAAGAGTGAATTGATGTGTAGGCGATTTGAAAAACCGCTGGCGAATTGCAAATTCGCCTCACAACGTATCCATAGCAACGATTATAATTGCCCTGTTCATAAAAAGATAGGGTTAGATAGGAAAAAGTCATGCAGCGAGCAGTGTAGGAGTGTGACAATATCATTCGTAGTCTTTACCTACGCTCACTTTATCCATTTCAGATAACATTCGCTGGTTCGCTGGCGATTGCTCACGCCCAACAACCGGATGCAGGCCGAACCATAATTGCTTTTGCAAGATTTTGTCCAAGACCCGCATAACTATGTCAGTATTCTGCGAGCAATTGCCGGCGGAGCGCGCACGCAGAAGGATATCAGCGTTCGCGCTGGATTGGCTCAGGGACACGTTTCCAATTATCTGAGCATTCTACGCGATGCTGGCTTGGTCGAACGGCGCGTCCCCGTAACGGCTACGGAAGGCTCCCAGCTCGGCCGCTACCATGTCATTGACCCTCTACTATCGCTTCTTGTTTGCGCGTCAGGCGCAGTTGGCTATGGATGAACCTGACTTGGTGTCGGCGGAAATCAAACGCCATTTGTTGGAATTCATCGACGCCCACATCTGGGAAGAATTATGCCGAGAGTGAATACTGCACGCTGGTGGGCGCGGTATTTTGCCTTTTGCGGCCGAGTAGGTGGGCAGCGTCTGGACGCGGCAGGCTCAGGTAAATGTGGTGGGGATCAACGCGATAGAAAAAACCATTTTTCTGGGCGAGTGTAAATGACAGAATAGGCCGGTCAGTCGCTCGATTTTGCGCCAGTTAGTTGCCAAAACAAGAGAAATTGTACCCAAACGGGGTCGATGGCGGGTTTGTTATCTCAGTTTGGAGACCAGAAAAAAACGGGGGCAGATTACTTCGAGGGCACAGAATATCTTTTTTTAGTATTAAACAATTGCAGTCTGGCAAACTCGTTTTGATAGCTCTCACACAGAAGGACACAAAATTCGCCCCCGAAATTTTCTGGTCTCCTTATTGGGTTTGCCGTGGAGCTTTCGTTGTGGTATGGCATATTTGCCCTTTGGCTGCTCATCCCCATCACCCTGTTCAATGTGCAAAATATGTAGCTGTTTTTTCTGTGCGCCCGCCTTTGTGGTTGGGCGATTGAAGGTATCGTGATTCCCGTCATGTATCTTCAGTTGCCCTTCTCAATTTTCTGGCCTCCAATGACCTGGCATGTTTTTGTAGATGTATTTTTGGGCTGGTGGTTTTTGCGAAAGCTGCTGTAGGGGAATAATTATTGGTTAACGGCCGTTTCCCCATCCCACACTTTCCCCTATAATTTTCATGGTGTACTACCTTCGTGGAGATGACCCTTGAAACTGAAGCGTACTTAGCCTATATTTCGCACCTTTCTAATCGAATAGAGAGACGAAAAACACACCAGTCTGGCCTACTTTCGGGATAGTGTAAAAAGGATCCACTTTTGAGGTCAAAATCATTGCCAGGCAATCGTTTCCACAGCCTGTTGTAGGTCATCTTGTGTCCCTCGAACATACAACATTGTCGTATCCAATGAATCATGCCCCATAATTTGAGCTAATCTGTGCAGCGGCACACGCTCAGCCATGCGATAACCAAACCGATGGCGCAAATCATGCGGTCTGAGATTTTCAACATTGGCTTGGTCGGCGTATTTGGCGATCAAAAAGCCCACACCTCTTGATGTCAGCCTCGTTCTCGTTCTCTGAGATACAAAAACATAAGGTCCAGCCTGTTTTTCTACGCCTTCGCTTTCTTCAAATTTCTCTAAAGCCTTTCGGGCGGTGACGTTCAAAGGTACTTCGCGGTATTTATTCCGTTTTCCCCAAACACGCAAATGGCCGCTCCGTTTTCGTCGCACGATATGTTCCCATTTCAAATCACAGACTTCACTTATTCGCAAACCTGTATGGAGCATCACTGTTATCAAGGTCAAGTCGCGTAAATTCTGGCTGTGGGTGACAGCCGTCAGCAATGATTCTTCCTCCACATCAGACAAATGCCGCGGCGGTCGTGTTACTTGGGCAACCAACTTCACCGGTCGGGTTGGGTCACGCGAAATAATCTCAGTTTCTGTGGCCCAATCGAAGTACCGCTTGATACTCATCAGATAACGATTCACGGTATTGGGTTTTCGCCCCAAATCATGTTGTAAATAATCGCGGTAGCGCGTCACCGTTGGCGTCGCCACCCGCTCTGGCGAAAAAACAACGTCTGAATCGCTATTTTCCCAACTTCTTTCGCACCAGGCCATGAATAGGCGCAAGTCGCTTATGTAGTTGCGAATGGTTGCCGAGCGCAGGTCAAGCACACTGGCCAAGTAATTCTCATACGTGCCCAATAGCTGTTTTGCTGTTGTAGAAATCGTTGGTTTAGCCGCCTGTTTTGTCATATTGACCGTCATCCGAAAACAATAGCAGATGTAATTCTATATCCTTATGCATTGTAATAGCAGATGTAATCAAGGGTTATTCAAGCATATTACATCTGCTATTGTAAATTAGACGCAGTTACCTATCCCCAGTATGATTTGCCGTTAATTTCACTTTTTGGAGGCAACCATACCTGATGACCGCAATTGACCGTACCGCATATCCCCGTTTCAAAGAGACCTATTCAGCATCAGAGTTACACACCCTTTTCATTCCTACGCCGGACGAAATGACGCTTGTCAACAAATCCGCCAACAGCGATGCGCAAAAGCTGACGTTGTTGGTGTTGTTGAAATGCTGCCAATCGCTGGGCTACATTCCGCGCATGAAAACCATCCCTGAACAAGTGGTGCAACATCTTCGAGTTTATCTTGGTTTACGACCAGACATATCCTTGACTTTCGCCCGTTCCAATTTGGTGCGTTGCCGCCGCATCATTCGCACATATCTTGACATTCGCCGTTATTCGCAAGGCGGTCAAGAGTTCATCGAAACGGCCGTGACCGAAGCCACCCAAACCATGAGCGATCCTGCCGACCTCATCAACCTGGCCATCGAATTATTGATTCAGCAGCGCTATCAGCTGCCTGCATTCAGCGCTCTGGACCGTCTGGTGGGGCATATTCGTGAGCAGGTTCACCAACAACTGTACCAGCAAATCAATGCCCGCCTCTCAGATAAACAACGCAAACAATTGGATGAATTACTGCGCGTTCCTACAGGCGATCATCGCACACCCTTTACCTGGATGAAAGCATTTCCCAAGAAAGCTACTTTAACTCAGGTGCGGAAGTGGGCCGCGCGTCTAAGCTGGTTGGAAGAAATCACGGATGCGCCATCTCTATTGGACGGCATTGCCAACAGCAAAATCAAGCAATTTGCCGCTCACGCCCATGCGTTAGAAGTTGGGGATATGTTGGATGTTAAAGATGAACCCAAGCGATACACGCTTTTGCTCTGCTTATTGTACCAGATGCAGATACAGACCCGCGATCAACTTGTGACCATGTTCCTCAAGCGAATACGACGCATTCACAATGCAGCCCGCGATAAGCTGCGGGATCTGCAAGATAAACACCGGGCGATGACTGAACATATGGTAGAAACATTGCACGCCATCGTGGATAAAGCGCCTGAATTGGAAGAAGATGCCGCTCTCGGCCGCCATGTGCGCCAGGTGTTGGTTGATAATGGCGGCGTTGAAACGTTAGCGGCTAATTATCGTCTGGTGTCGGCTTATCATGACGACAATTACCTGCCGCTGTTGTGGGGTTCCTATCAAAGTCACCGACCTTTACTGTTTAGCCTATCCCGGCAACTCCAAATTCGAGCGGCAACCCAAGACGACATGGTTCTTGACGCGCTCCGTTTCATCCAGAAACATCAGGATAAAACGCGTGATTATTGGCCGGATGAAATCTCGCTAGAATTTGCCAGCGAGAAATGGATCAGCCAGATTCGGGCGACACACAAGGGTAAGCCCGTTTTGAACAGGCGGATGTTGGAGGTATGCGTCTTCAGCTACATTGCCAACAGCATCCGCAGCGGCGACGTGTATGTGGCTGACTCGGAAGAATTTGCCGATTATCGCGCACAGCTTTTGCCTTGGGAAGAATGTCAGCAGCGGTTATCCGCTTACTGTGAAGCGCTTGACATGCCCCAAACGGCGGTTGACTTTGTGCAAAACCTGCGTCAGCAATTGTCGGATTTGGCCCAGCAGGTAGACGAAGGATTCCCCGAAAACAGCGATTTGAGCTTCGACAAAGATGGCAAGCCGCACCTGAAGCGAATAGTGAAGCAACCGTTGCCAGAGGGTACGAAAGCTTTGCGAGAAGCTATCAAGGAACGGATGCCGGAACGCCACCTGCTCGATATTCTCAAACATGTCCATTATTGGGTCAATTACACAGCTCACTTCGGGCCACCTTCCGGTTCCGAACCCAAGCTGGTTGATGCCGTTTCCCGTTATCTGATGACCATTTTCGGCTATGGTTGCGATTTGGGACCGGCACAATTGGCGCGTCATGCCCGCGGACTGGTGACATTACGGATGTTGAAACGTATCAATGACCAGCATATCAACACCACGAAATTGGAGGCAGCCACACGAGATATTATCAATGAGTATGTGCGTTTCCAATTGCCCTTCTACTGGGGGCGCGGCAAGGCTGTTATCACCGATGGCACTCAGTTTGAATTGCGTGAAAACACCTTGATGGGCGAACATCATATTCGCTACG
>JANTHP010000215.1 GCA_024762395.1 Anaerolineae bacterium
TGTGGGGGAATGGGCTGCTGTGGTTGTGGCTGTTGACGTTTACGGCCGTTACCCTTCTGGGCAGCGTCATTGGCAAAAGCACGGGCGCGGCGGCGGGGATTGCGTTGGTCGGCTCCGTTGTTTTGCTGCTGGCGGGCAGTTTGCCCAAAGTGGGCGCGTTGGCGCCGTCGGGGCTGGTGGCCTGGGCCAGCCAGTTGGGTTTGGATGGCGTAGTGGTTGCTAATGGCGGGGCTGTGGCGGCGGCGGTGGCGTTGATTGTGGTGGTGTTGGTAACGGCCGTTGCCTTGTTTGAGACGCAAGAACTTTAAACGGCCGTTTCCCAACCGGCAATCATCCGCACAACAAACCACGTTCGGCTTCGCTCAGTGCAGGCTCTGACCCGGCCAACCCGGAACCAAAGCAAAACGCAAAACCTTTACCGAAATACCAGCCTGCGCCAACCGAACCGCTTGCCTTTGCCCACTCTGATTTATCCGACCAGCACGAAAAACAAAACAAAAACAGTTGGCAAAGAAACCTTCCCTTTGCTTACTGCGGTCATTGCCCCGCGCATTTTGGCCTGTCCCATCCGCAGCCTTTTCATCCCGCAACAACTTGACCGACTAACGGCCGTACCGCCAACCAACACCCTCGCCGCAGAAACGTTTGACTAACCCCGCCACCGCTTCCGGCGCAGCAAAGAAACGTTCCCAGCCAATCTTCGACTTGCTAAACCCAACCGCGCCCGCCTTTCGCCGGAAAAACTTCACCCGCTCGCTAACATATTATTTGACAGAAACATGTCTGTCTATCTTTTTCAATGCCCACTTTGACATAACCTGCCGGTGCCTGCTCCTTACATTGCATTATCGCTCGGTTCCCGAAATTCATGGGTTGTTATGTCAACAAAATCAGAAAAAGAACCTCAAAGCGGTTGCTCATTTGACATCAAGTCATTCCGTGCGCTCAAACTTCTTCGGTTGTGCGATTGCCTGAGCTTTTTGTACGCCTCATCTTAGTGGGAAAAATTTCCAAATAACCCCCTCGCTGGTTACTTAGACGGATTGCTTTCTGTCTAAGCTTGCATTTCTGTTTAGTTAGATAGTGCAATTGTCCATCTAATCTCACAGCCTCACGCCCTGGAACCATCATCAAACGGCCGTTTACCGCCATCTGATTATTCTTGCATTTAGTATAAATTATTTGTGCCCGCTCGCAAGAGGAAATTATGCCCGACCACCCCAACGAAATGGGCGCGCGCGAAATCGAGCAATTCCTCGCCCATCTCGCCGTTAATCGCAATGTCGCCGCCTCCACCCCAAACCAGGCCCTCAGCGCCCTCATCTTCCTTTACCGCGAAGTCCTGCATCAGGAGTTTGCCCAATCCCAACTCATTCCTCCCACCGGCCTTGCCCTAACGGAACCCAGGACAACTGCAATTCATTGACAATACGTTCATCCAGAATGGGCAGCGGCCGATTTGTAAACGCATCATACACCCGCAAAACGGCCCCGACAGGTTGGCCAGGCTGCACGGCAGAGTCTACAATCAACCTATGCGGCGAGCGTACCGTTGAACCGGCAATCCATTTAAGCGTGGGGATGGCCCCCATCGCCGGGATAGAATCGTCCAAATCACTCCAGGCCCAATGGTAGCCGTCCGCTTCATAGCCAATAAGCCGCACGGAAATGACCAGATCATGGGTGATGGGGTGGCGGCTGCGGAAAATGACGGGTTGCTGAAGGCTGAAGGCTGAAGGCTGAAGGCTGAAGGCTGAAGGCTGAAGACTGAAGGGGGCGCCTGTCCAGACAAGGCCTTGCCCCAGGGGGATGTAGAATTGTGAATTGTGAATTGTGAATTGTGAATTGTGGATGAGGCGGTTCCAGGGGCCGAAGTAGGCGGGCATGGGGGGAAAATCGTCGCGGATTTCAGTTTGGTAGCCTTGTTCGGTTTGCCAATGCAGATAAAGGCGGGGGCGTTCCGGCAATGTGTTATCCCAATCATAGCCGACGAGGCGGAGCAACGGCCGTCCGCTGGGCACAGTGCGGTAAACTTTATGTTGGGTGACGGGCGGCTGGCTCATAGCCGTCACAGGGAGGGAGGCGATGGCAGTACGGCCGTCCGGATCATCCGCCGCGCCCAACATAATGGCAAAATCACCCGGCGCCGCTCCCAGCCGGGGCGTCAGCCGGAACTGGGTGAGCGTGATGCCTGCCGACTGCGAACGGGCCGGCAAATCATCCTGAGCATAAAGACGGCCGTCATCCCCAACCAGATGCGCGAACAAGGCATAAGAGGCGGAACTGCCGGCTTCCCGTTCCCAGGCAATCGTCAAAACCGCCTCTTGCCCGATTTCCACTGCGGCCGGGGATAGATCGTAACCGACGACGCGCAGTCCGTTAGACAGAGTCACGTCCAGCGGGGCAAAATAGGGGGGAACGGCCGTGCGCGGCTGCTGGCGAAAGAGAAACGCATCCCCCAGCGGTTCAGGCAGGGGCAGATTGGCGTAAGCGCCCTCATCAAAGTGCGTGGCGATGACGGAACGGCCGTTTGCCAATTCCGTTTCAATGCGCCGCGCCCAGGTATCGGCATACGATTCGCCTTCGGGGAAAACAAACTGCACATCCACATCATCCCGCAGCCCCTCCACCTCCTGCAAATACCAAAGCGGCGTCGCCCAATGCCAATCAGCCAGAATTACCGCCTTATCCGGGGCCTGCTCCAGCAGCAATTGCGTGTAGTCCCGCGTAGAACTATCCCGATGCAAATAAGCATAGCTTGGATAATACTGCCAACCTTGATAAATGGCGGCCGTAAGCATGATGGCTCCGTAAACGGCTTCGTAAACGGGCATAACCTTTCTACCCGCCACTTGCCACTTGCCACCCGCCACTTGCCCAATCCCATACCCCAACCCAATCGCCAACGGTACATAAGCCGGCAGCATATACTCCACCGTTTGCGGGGCGCGGTAGGTAGCCGTGATAAAGGTATGCAGGGCAAAGGAGCCGCCCAGCAGCAGCGCCAATCGGCGGTCATGCCGCAGCATCACCCAAAAACCAACGCCCATCCCGGCCAGCAGCCAGGGCGAAAATTGGAAAGTGAGAACATTGCCCATGACCTGAAAACGCTGCCACAGGTCGGCCGGCGTGATGAAATAAAACAAATCACCGCGAAAGCCCAGCGCCAAAATGTGGTTGAGAAAGCCGCCCGGTGTAGCTAAATCGCCCGATGCGCCGCGCACATCGGCCCCGGCGCGCAGGGGGAAGTAGAGCAGGGGGAGCAGACCAAGCAGGCCGAAGAGGAACGGCCGTATCCACCGCCGCGGCTGCCTGACCAGAGAAAAATCAACCGCCAGCACAAAAATCAAAAATACAACGCCCATGAAAACCAGCGACGCATGATGCGTCACCCCCAGCCCCAACGCCAGCGCAAAAACGGCGAGCCAATAATCTCTAGCCTCTAATTTCCTGCTCTCCAGCCGCCCCGCCTCATAGCCGCTAAACCTCACCAACGCATAAATCATCAACGCCGCCAACAGCCCGGTTAAGCTGCGAATGTTGGCGGTTGTGGCCTGCGCCCAGAATGTGGTCGCCGTTCCCAACGCGATGACGGCCGTAACAGCCGCGCCGCGCCGATTGGTCAGCTTGTACACTGTCAAAAACAGCAGCAGCAGTGTCGCCGCGCTGGTTAGGGCCGCGAACAAGTTCACTTTATAGGCGGGCGTAGCCGGCAGCGGCAGCCGGGTCATCCCGTGCGCCAGCAAGGTGTAAAGCGAAAATCCCGGCGGATGGGCCACGCCCAATTGGGTGGCGACGAGTTGAAATTCGCCGTTATCGGCGGGTAGGATGTCCGGCGACAGGGTGGCGATATAGAGGGCGGCGAAGACGACGGCCGTTCCTGCCGCCCAAACCCCCATCGGCCACAGCGCATTCCGGTTGAGCAGGTAAATGATGAAAACGAAAAGGAGGGTGAAAACGGCCGTTTCCGGGTTCGGTTCCGGGTAAAAGAGATAAAAAAGCAGAAAAAACAGGGGCCAATGGCGGCGATTTTTGTTGAATTGGGTCAGGTAGATGGCGATGATGAGCGTAACGGCCGTTAACAACAAAGCCTTCACCAGACTATGCCCGGTCAGAATCGGAACCAATTCACTGAGAACCCGTCCGCCGAACAACCCCAACGCCACAGCCGGTCCATATCGGCATAAAAAAAATTTACTGCGCTGCCACATACCCCCGATTATAATGCGCTGTTGGCATTCTGTCCCCAACAAAAAAAGCCGCTGCTTCAACAGCAGCGGCCTAATTCAGTGGGTGGGATGAAAGTACAGTGAAATAGTTAACTTTCTACGGGGTAGGCATTAGGTATAATGGGTGGCGATTCGTCAACAGCCGTATAAACTTCAACCATTCCTTCTTGTTGGCTAATTTGAGATGAGCGTATGGCAGCGGCGGCGATGAAGAAAGCAGGAACAGCAGAAAGGGCTATCCAGACAATCACAACAGTGGCTAACATGTTACCTGACTCCTTGATTTACTTTCTTGTCAGTAATGAAAGCAGTAATGGTAAGTAAACGAGTAACTATTGAATATAATCTTATAAAAATTCACATCCAGAGTCATTAGTACTAACGCCCCAACTTTTAAGCCGTTTAGATGGATTCAGAGAGGAATGGGTCACAATTTGGTTGACAACTTTGTGGAACGATTTTGTAAATCGTTCGTCTACGATTTGCAAAACCGCACTGCAAAATGCAAACTTATTTTTCCAGTTTACTGAACTAGCCCTTCAGGGAGAGTTCATTACAAAAATCTTGGTATGAGACCCTCATAGAGTGATATACTTAAACTATGCAGGAAACAACGGAACAGCCCCCAAAAAGCGAGGGTACGCCATCGTCAAAGAAGAATAGCACAGCTTCATTACGCATAGCTGGGCGGTATGAGGTTGTTACCACGCTCACCGGAGGGATGGGCATTGTTTATTTGTGCCGCGATCACCGCACGAATCAGGCCGTAGCGCTTAAAACTTTTAAGCCGGAATATCTGTCCCATCGTATCGCCCGCGATTTATTCTTAAGAGAAGGGACGATGTGGGTGGAATTAGGCGCGCACCCGCACATCGTTCGCGCCTACCGCGTGGAACGCATCGGCGATGGGCGAGAAGTGTATCTTGTTTTGGAATGGGTCGTTCATCCAAAAGAGCAGTCCGGCCCTTCGCTTCGTTCCTGGTTGTGGCCGGGAAAGCCGCTTCCATTGGATTTGTCCCTCCTTTTTGCGCTGCACATTGCGCGCGGTATGAAATATGCCGTGCATCAGTTCCCCGGTTTGGTACACCGCGATCTGAAGCCCGAAAATATCCTGATTGGATTTGATAAAACGGCCAAAGTAACAGATTTTGGCCTCGCCAGCACCTTATCCGGGATGAGCGAACAGCTTGGCGTCTCGCCGACATTCAGCGATGAGCGGCAGCGCACCCAGGTGACGCAAGGCGTTGTGGGAACGCCGCTTTACATGGCGCCGGAACAATGGCGGCATCAGCCGCTTGATGCCCGCGCCGATATTTATGCGCTGGGCTGCATTTTCTACGAGATGGTAATGGGGCGAGTTGCTGCGGCCGGGGAAACGCCGGAGGAGCTGCGCGAGATTCATTTGACAGGGCGGATTAAGCCGCCGTCTGCGACAATGCCGCGCGAAGTGATTGCTGTTTTGAAGGGGACGTTGGCGACGGACCGCGAACGACGCTTCCGTAATTGGAGCGAGGTTGAGAAGGCTGTTGTCAAGGCGTATACGGCCGTTACCGGAACCCCGCCTCCCCCGGAAACCACAGCCGACGACCAAACCCAGGCCGACCGCCTGGCCGCCGGCCAATCCTACAACATGATGGGACTATCCTATCTTGATATTGGCAAGCTCAACGTTGCCGTCATGTACTTTGAGCAGGCCGTCAAAATTGCCCAGGACGAACAATCATTAGAATTAGAGGGGGCGAGTCGGGGGAATTTGGGGCTGGCCTACACAGCAATCGGATACATTGACCGCGCCATCGAATTCTTTGAAGAACATCTATCAATTGCCCAGGAATTAGATAACCAGGCCGAAGAATGCCGGGCGCTGGGCAATTTAGGGCGGGCCTTTCGCCGCAAGAGAGAGCCGGAGAAGGCAGTCCAACTGCATAAACGAGAGTTAGCCATTGCCCGTAAGCTGGGAGACCGCTTCAAAGAAGCATCTGCATTGGACAGCCTGGGCGAAACGTATCGGGAATTAAAAGACATTTCTCATGCCGTCGAACTTTTTAAGCAGTCGCTGGCCATTGCCCGTGACATCGGCGATCGCGTCCGCGTGAAAAACATCCTCAATGGGATGGGACAAGTTTACTTAGAATCCGGCGATGTGAAAGAGTCGGCCGCGCTCTTCCGACAATCATTAGAAATTGCCAAAGAGATGGGCGATAGGCTGGGGGAGGGGGTAGCCATCGGTAATTTAGGTGATCTGCATCGTAAATCAAAAAATGATGAGCGCGCTGTTGAGTTATACAACATAGCGCTTGGCATTTCGCGGGAAAGTAACGACCGTCATAAAGAACTACAAAATTTAAGCCGTCTGGGTGATGTGTATTTTGAGATGGAGAACATGGCTGAAGCGCGCGACCATTTTGAAGCGGCATTAGCGACGGCGCAAGAAGTTGGCGATAAAACCAGCGAAATGGTGTGTTATGAAAAAGTGGGGGATGTTTACATTGAGTTAGGCGATTACATGCACTCAGCCAGTCTATACCGCCGCATGTATGGGCTGGCCCAAGACATGAGCGACCGCGATACAGAACAACGCGCTCTGTTGAAGTTAGGCCGGGCATACGGCCGTTGGGGTGATTTACGCCGCACAATCAATTACTATCAACAGCACCTGGCATTTTCCCGCGAAAAGGGAGATCGGGAAGCTGAGATGGATATGTTGGTCATGCTGAGTGACTTGTACAGCCAAACCAAGCAGTTGAAGCTTTCTATTGAGACGAATGAGACATATTTGCATCTTGCCCGCGAATTGGATAAACCGGAGGCTGTTGGCGATGCCTTGAATCGTTTGGGCGATGCGTATCGCGCCAGATTGCAATTAGACGAAGCAGTTGAGTTTTATCGTGAAGCGTTACAAGTGGCGCGCGATCATGACAATTTGCTGGGCGAAGTTCATGCGCTGTGTAATTTGGGACTGGCTTATTCGGAGCAAGGGAAGAAATGGCAGGCGACGCGCAATTGTGAAAAGGCGTTGACGATTGCCCGGAAATCCAAGAGCGGCAGTATGCTTGCCTGGGCGCATTATAAATATGGCCTGGTTTTATTCGAGCAAGAGAAATGGACGAAAGTGTTTCCTCATGCTGAAAAGGGCCAGAGTTTATTTACCCGGCTGGGAAATGCAGAAATGGCCGCTAAAGCTCAGACACTGCGTGATGAAGCTGAAACGAGATATAAAAAGAAACGGTCAAGTGGGTTCTTGTTTTAGGGTAAGCGTTCAAACGTAAATAACTTTGGTGTTTCGGGAATTGGAATTCCCGAAACATGCTGTCCAAACAGAAAAGTTAAAAACGAGCGAACCCTAAGCGTTCAGGTGACAGTCACTTCTTTAGGGCGTGTGATGCCGTTTTGCCAATTCCTTTCTAACATCATCCAGGGTCAGGCCGCGGGAGACGAGGAGGACGAAGAGATGGTAGAGTAAATCGGCCGTTTCCTCAATGAGCCGCTCGTTTCCCTGCCCTTTGGCGGCTAGAATAATTTCCACTGCCTCTTCGCCCACTTTTTTGACAATTTCATCTTCACCGGCGTCTAGCAACTCGGCCGTGTACGAACCGGCGGGCCGATTGATATTTCGCTCTTGCAATGTTGCGAAGAGCGTGTCGAGGATGTCATTCGTCATTGATTTGTCTCCATTTTTTATTTTGATTGATAGTAACTATACAGCGCTGGCGAGAAGATTTGTCAAATTTTTTAACATGACCAAGCGTTGACCAGACCAAATTTGACAAAGGGTGCATTTCAAATGAGTTGAGAAAAGTGCGTGTTTCGGGAATTGGAATTCCCGAAACGTTGAGCCAAGTATCGGGAATTCCAA
>JANTHP010000216.1 GCA_024762395.1 Anaerolineae bacterium
TCGCAGCAGGCGCAGCAGGCGCTGTTAGATGCGTATCGCAGCCAGCCCCACCGCCCGCCGGCGTTAGCCGGCCTCAGTTACCCGGCCGATCCGGCTGAGTTGACCCGCCTTTTCCAACGTTACGCCGACGGCGATGATTTGACGCATTGGCAGCCCTGGAACGGCCGTGCCATCATCTCGCCGCATATTGATTACCAACGGGGCGGACCAGTCTATGCCAAAGTGTGGCGTCGGGCAGAAACGGCCGTTCTCAACGCCGACCTCATCCTCATCTTTGGCACCGACCATAACGGCAGCTACGGAACCCTCACCCTCACCCGCCAGCCCTATGCCACCCCCTACGGCGTTTTGCCCACCGATTTGGAATTAATTGATGCGTTAGCCGCTGCCATAGGCCCCGAAAACGCCTTTGGCGAGGAACTACACCACCGCGCCGAACATTCGGTAGAACTATCGGCCGTTTGGCTGCACCATATTTTTCATCAGGCAGGCGTTCCCCCTAAGCCGATGGTTCCCATCTTGTGCGGATCGTTCCATCATTTTGTGACGAATGGGGCCAGGCCTGAGAATGATGACCTGTTGGCAACGGCCGTTGCCACCCTGCGCCAACTGACAGCCGGTAAAAAAGTCGTCACCGTCGCCTCCGTAGATTTAGCCCACGTCGGCCCCAACTTCGGCGACAATTTCCCCATGGATGCCGCCCGCCGCACAGCCCTTGCCGCCGCCGACAAACAGCTTATCCAAGCCATCCTAAAAGGCGATTCGGCCGATTTCTTCAACCAGATCACGGCCGTTCAGGATCGCAACCGCATTTGCGGCTTCTCCTCCATCCACACCATGCTCCGCTGCCTCGGCCCCACCACAGGCCGGCAAATCGCCTACACCCACTGCCCCGCCGACCCCCAAGACACCTCCCTCGTCTCCATCTGCGGTCTCCTTCTCGACTAATTAGGAACGGAAATTAGATAACCTACCGAACTGAGAGAGATAAGAGATTAGAGACTAGAGATTAGAGACTTGAGACTGGACTAATCTCTAATCTCCGGTCTCCAATCTCTTGTACGTTATTAAATTCTCATCCCTTAACCACCCGACCACCCGACCACCCGACCACCTGACTACCTGACTACCCGACTCCCCCCCCTTTGTTGACCAATTACAACAAAATTCCCAAAAACACTTGACATAGTACGCGACTTGTTGTATTGTTACAACAAATAGAATTGTTGTAATATCCCGCATTGTATGATTGTGTCGCCAACTGATGAGTAAAGTTGATTTATTAGAAAACTATTCGGGTGTTGCTGAAATCAGCAAACGCCTCAACATACACCCCGAATCGGTGCGGCGGCTCATACGCCAGGGGAAACTGCCGGCGATCAAATTTGGCAACAAATGGCTGGTCGAAAAAGCCACTTTAGAGCAATACGCCAGCCGGTACGATCCGCGTCCGGGAAACAAAGCAACATTGTTGTAATGATGAATGATGAATGATGAATGATGAATGATGAATGATGAATGATGAATGCAGCATCTCCTAATTCATCATTCCTAATTCATAATTTTGAAAGAGGGTGGAAACATGCAAAGAGCGCCTGAATTAGAAAACATTGCCAGCATTCGTGTCGTTGGTGTAGGCGGCGGCGGCTGTAATGCCGTTAACCGCATGATTGCCGAAAATGTAAGCGGCGTTGATTTCGTCGCCATTAACACAGATAACCAGGCGCTGCTTTTGTCAGACGCCCCAACCCGCGTGCGCATTGGCGAAAAGCTGACGCGCGGTTTAGGCGCTGGCGGCAACCCGGAATTCGGCGAGAAAGCGGCCACTGAGTCGGTTGAAGATTTATACGAAGTCCTGGAAGGGGCAGACATGGTTTTCATCACGGCCGGCATGGGCGGCGGTACAGGCACCGGCGGCGCGCCGGTGGTGGCCAAAGTGGCCCGCGAGCAAGGCGCGCTGACGATTGGCGTGGTGACACGGCCGTTTATGTTTGAAGGCAGCCAACGCACCAGAGCCGCCGAAGAAGGCATCGAAAAGCTCAAAGAGCAGGTAGACACCCTCATCGTCATTCCCAATGACCGGCTGCTGGAACTGACCGACCGCCGTGTTTCATTGTCCGAATCATTCAGCATGGCTGATGATGTGCTGCGGCAAGGCATTCAGGGCATCAGCGAATTGATCACCGTGCCCGGCCTCATCAATCTGGACTTTGCCGATGTGAAGACGATCATGTCGCAGGGCGGCGCAGCTTTGATGGCCGTTGGCGTTGGCGAAGGCGAAGACCGCGCCCGCATTGCGGCTGAACAAGCCATCAGCTCCCGCTTGTTGGATGTGACCATTGACGGCGCACGCGGCATTCTCTTTAATGTGACCGGCGGTTCGGACATGAGCCTGTACGAGGTAAATCAGGCGGCTGCCATTATCCGCGAGACGGCGCACCCGGACGCCAATATGATCTTTGGCGCGGTCATTGACGAGAGTATGGAAGATAAGATGCGTATCACGGTGGTGGCAACGGGGTTTGAACGCACGCCCACCCGCCGCCAAATGCTGCATCAACGCAGTGAACGGCCGTCAACCGCTCAATCTGTGGACTCATCACGACCAACCCAATCTGTTGGCGTACCGGCTAATGACCCTGTTCGTGAACGAGAAACGGTTCAGCCGAAGTTTTCGCCGAGTAATTTAGATATACCTGCATTTTTGCGACGCCGCTAACACCTTTTTTGTTTTGTTGTAAGCGTCTCCTCGCTTACAACCTACATCCCCTCTGCCCACTCCCCCTGTTCCACGAGAACAGGGGGAGTAGTTTTTATATGGGTAAAACGTGAAACGTGAAACGTGATAAAAAGTTCAGGGTCTCTAGGATTTCACGGGGTTGACATGAGTGGCGGGTGGCGGGTAGCGAGTAAGTTCTCTGGACACGCCACCCGCTACTCGCCACTCGCTGCTCGCCACTCGCTGCTCGCCACTCGCAACCTAAAACCCCGCGAGTTCCGAAAGAACCAAAGTTCATTACGTTTTACGTTTCACGTTTCACGCTGTTATACTTCCCTCATGTCTCGCAAACTGAAGGAACACAACATGGCTTACACAACAGGGGTGGCAAAGACGGCCGCTTCTGACATCACCCATTTTTTGGAGAGCTATTGGTCCCGGACGGTGCGGGTGCATAATGTGGAGGACGACCCGGCTTACCAGAAGTATGATGTGGATTTGTTGTGGACGGTGCGGGATGGATACGGTCGTCTCCGCGTCATTCCCATCGAAATTAAAGGCGACCGGTATCACAAAACGGGTAATTTTTTCTTCGAGACGATTAGCAACGAGGACAAAGGGACACCGGGCTGTTTTTTATACACGGGAGCCAGGTGGCTGTTTTACTATTTTGTGGGCAACGGCCGTCTCTACTGCCTGCCAATGGATAAAGTGCGCCCCTGGTTCCACGAACAGATGGAGCGATTCTCCGAAAGGCGCACCAGTACGCCGGTGGGCAGCGGCGCTTACATCACCGTTGGCCGCCTCGTCCCCATCCAAACAGTGTTAGACGAGGTTGACGGCGTCCTGCAATTTGAGAAGCAAGGTTCCGATTGGGTGCAGCATGAAACAAGAAAGAAAATCAGCGAATAATCAAGCCGTTTGGCACAGCAATGGCGCGGCCTGGGCGACGGCCGTTTTGGCAGCAGGCATTGCCTTTTTTCATTACGTCCGCACCGTTCACCCCGGCGTAGGGCCGTTTTTGGATTCAGTCGAGTACCAAACGACAGTAGCGGTTTTAGGCGTTTCCCATCCGCCCGGCTACCCGCTTTACACCATTTTGGGCAAACTGTTCTCATACATCCCCTGGTGGGACGGGCTGGCGCAGTTTGGCGATAATCCGGCCTGGCGGCTGAACATGATGTCGGCCGTTTTTTCCAGCGTTACCGTGCTGCTAACGGCCCGATTGGTTTATCGCCTGACGCGCAACAGCCTTATTTCGCTGCTGGGAGCGTTGACGCTGGCGGGCGCGGTGCGGTTTTGGTATCAGGCCACGTACACGGAGCTTTATCCGGTGTACACGGCGATGATTGTGGCTACGTTTTTATTGCTGGTGGAATGGATGGAAACGCGCCGACCCTGGCTGTATTATGCCAGCGCGGCCGTTTATGCTTTGAGTTTTGGGGTGAATGCGCCGGCGATTATGCTGCTGCCGGTCTGGTTGTGGGCGGTGTTGGTGACTGATTACAAGATGTTGATACGGCCTAAATCGTTGGTGGGAACGGCCGTTATCGTCCTCCTCGCCGCATCCCAATACTTGTACGTTCCCTGGCGGGCGCTGATGAGCGGGCCGCCTATCATTTGCAACTACTGCCCCCACACCTGGGCCGAACTGCCCGCTTTTCTCTCCGGGCAGGAGTGGTGGGGGATTAGTTTTGGCGTGCAGCGGCAGTATTGGCTGCAGCGCTGGGCCGATTCCGGCTACCAGTTGATGCTGCAATTCTGGCCGGTGGGCGTCATGCTGGGCGGCATTGGCCTCTGGCGGCTCATCACAACCCAATGGCGGCAGGCGGGCATGTTCCTGCTTGGCTTGATTGGTACCTGGTATTTTGTGGTTACGTATGATGTGGTGGATTGGGGCGATTTTATGACGCCCGTTTATGTGATTTTTGCGCCGCTGATTGGGGTGGGGATGCATGTGGTTTGGCGGTGGTTGGTGGAGGGAACGGCCGTATGGTCAGGTTGGCAAAAATCCATGCGGCCGATTTTGTTAGCCGTCATCGTCATCATCCCCGCCGGGTTCCTTGCCGCCACCTTTCGCAACAACAAGCCGCTGGTTGACCAAAGCGGCAGCATCATCTGGCAGTGGTGGGCGCGAGACATGCTGGCGCAGATGGATGATGGCGCCTGGATAATCACGCCGCCCACAGCAACGGATGGATTTGTGCAAAGCTGGGCACTGCATTACGTGGCCTTGACGGAGAACCGCCCCGACGTGCAAATGGTCTACACGCCGGGATTAGACACGCCCGGCCCTGCGCCCGGCTATCTGCGCTGGGAAAAGGTGGAACCGGAACTATCGCAGCATTCGGTTTATGTGATCGAGCTTAATGATGAGCGGCTGGCGCAGTACGCGCTGCTGCCCATTTTGCGTGATGACGGCTGGACGATTGGCTACCAAATCGTCGGCGAGCGGAACGGCGATTCTATTACGCCCTGGGTTTCAGATGCGCGCTGGGCGGAGATTGAGCCGCTATTGGTTTTGCCGTGATGGTTTATTGAGGTTTTGATTGATGGGGGAAGAAGAACGGCCGTTTCCTGATTGAAACGGCCGTTTTTTGCAAATCATTTTTATTAAGCTGCGACTTCTTGTAAACGTTGCGCCAGGAATAAATTAACCAAGCTTTCTGTAGCCAGTCCACGCTGCCGAGCCATTTGCTGGATTTGTTTCAATAGACCTGGGTCAACGGCAACTAAGTAACGACGACGTGCGTTTGGATCAATCTCAAAGTCAGCAGACTCGGTCTCGTCCCAGTAATCAGCTAAACTATGTTCATCCCAAAACTCAGCAATTTCTTCATAACTATTCATTTCAGGTATGGTTTTATTTTCGCTCATATTCACCTGGAATATGTCCCTTTTGTACTTTTCGATAGAAAGGCTTGCCAAATAAAATCTGGTCTACTTCTTCAGGTGTAACATTGTGTTTCCAGGCTAATTTATCAATAATTTGAGGTAGCCAAATGATATCAACAATGTACATTTTATCCCTTTATTGATGGTTCGATTATAGCATGTTTGTCAAAGAGTATGGTGCTCTCGTGTACCATCCTATACAGGCGCGGAACTTGCGTTTGCAACACGTCAGGCGTTGTCACCACTTCCCAAAATCCCCCAATTCCGCCATATTCAAACGAAATAACCCAGGGTTCTTGCCACACACCTTGTTTAATTTGCTGCAAAGACCAATCGAGGAACGCCCAATCCGCAGCCGTCATGGGAAGATGATCCATCAATGAACCGATGTAAGGCTGCAAAATAGACGCTTGTATCCCGGCATCTTTCACCAACTCTACCCAATGCCCGGTAAGGCGATGTATCCCCGTCACATGAATTTCGCGCGTGTGCTGCACGGGCAGCGCGTTGATGTAACGCCTGGCATCCATACCCAGATAATGCGCCGCCAATTGAGCGTGCGAAAGGTCAAGCAAAAAGCCGCAGCCCGCTTCGGCCACAACGCGCGAAATAACATCAGGCGCAAGCGATAAAGGCAGATAACGTCCCAGCGCATAAGGAACATTTTCGGCAATGACCATATCCCGGCCAAAACGCCGGATGACGACTTCCAAATCGCGCAAGAACGCCTCAACCAACATGTCGGCGTGAGCCGGGTCGGCAGATTCGTGCGGAATGTGGGGAAATTCGGCAGCCGACTGCATCAAATGGACATTGACGAACGGCGTCTTGGTCTGGGCTAACAGTGATTCGATTTTGTCCCAATTCACCGGCTGTTTGGTTTCGGTATCAATCACCTCGCCGCGCCCGCCGCCCACTTTGAGCGGAAAATGAACGTAAACAGGCCGGGTTTTTCTCGCTTTTGTTACCAAATCGGGCCAGGCGGGGCATTTGAACAGGTCAATGTGAACTTGATCTACTGCCAGCAGGTCATTTAGGGGATGGGAATAATTGATAGCCAGTTTCATGATATTTTAAGGCGCCCACACATCAAAATCGGCAAAGTCATTGTTGGCGATGGTGAGCAAATCAAGGTCGCCGTTGATGTTGTTGCTGCGAAGGTTCCAGGAACCAGAGCCGCCGATAGCGGTGATGAAGGTTGAGGCGGTAAGCCACTGCATGTCGGCGATGGCGCCTTGCGCGGGGTATTTGGTGGGAGGCGCGCCTGCTTGCCCGACGGCGTATTCGCCGCTGCCTGCGTAGAGGAAGTGAGCGCCGCCGGGACTCCAGCCGAAAAGATCGAGCTGTGTATCGCTGGTGTAGGGGATGGGGTTACGGCCGTCTCCCTCAGCCAACATCAATACCGGCGGCGGATTGGAGGCGTCAATCTCCTGCTGCACATAAACCAACTGGCTGCCATCCGGCGACCAGGATACCGGATGATGCAAAATGTTGCCGGGCAGCGTTTCCAGGCGTTCGGCCGGGCCGCCGGTGGGGATGCGCCACAGCGCGGCGTTGGCCTCTTCACTCCAGGGGTCGGCATTGGGGATGGCGACGTAGGCTGCGTTGCCATCGGCCGCCCACTGGACTGGCGGATAGTAAATGTATTCGCTGGCTGTGCTGATGAAATCGAACGTCACCAGCGCTTCGGCGTCATTTCCATCCAGATTGGCGCGTACGATGGCATCTTGCTGACTTAGAATAACCTGATTGATATTCGACAAAGCGAAAACACCGCCACCACGCTCAGTTTCAAACCGTTCTGTCACTGTGCCCTCCAGTTTGACCGTCCATAAATCGACCCGTTTACCCGCATCCGGCCCAACCAAGTTGGTGAAGAAGGTATTAAAGGCTATACCTTGACTGTTGTTGAGCCATTCGATTTGGCTAATAAGAACAGCCATACCATCGCCTACGTTCACCGGCAAATCAACTGAATTTATCAGTATTTGGTCGCTGCCATCGTCCAGGTTAACGACATGCAGTATATTTGCCCCATCCTTGCGGACAATGTAAGCAATTTTACGGCCGTCTGGAGAGATTAACGGCCGTTCCACCCCCTCAGCCGCAGCCAATTGCACCGGCTCCCCGCCAGTCGGCAATGGCTGGCTCAAATCCAAAGTCATCAGCCACAATCCCGCTTCATCCGCATAAACCAGCAAGCCCTCAGCCGCCAAACTCGTCCCTCTATCGGGAATTTCGGCTGGCGTGGGCGATGGCTTTGGCGTAGGCGTAGGCGGAACGGCCGCTACCGGCGCCCCCGTCCCATTCGTCACCTTCGTATACTGCGTCCCGCCCGAAACCCAGCACTGCGTCCCCGTTGACCGCCCCGGACAGACCACCTTCCACCAGCCGCTTACCGGATCGCGCCCGATGACCGGCGCCGTTTCCCCGGCAAAGAGGAATCCGTCCC
>JANTHP010000217.1 GCA_024762395.1 Anaerolineae bacterium
TGGCGTAAAGCGTGAAAATTATGAGCGAACAATTCACAGCCTTGAGCCAAGCTTTACAGACAAAAGGGTACCGCCTGACGGCCGCGCGGGAAGCGATTTTGCAGACGTTGGTTGACTGCGGCGGCCACATCACCGCTGACGACCTGGCTGCCAGAGTGCGCGAAACGTCGCCCAATGTGGGCCGTATGACCGTCTATCGCACGCTGGACCTGTTGAGCGAATTGGGTTTAATTCGGCCCGTTTACCAGGGAACCGGCGCTGCCCACTATGTTTTGATGCACGATGGCCACCATCACCACCTGGTTTGCTCGGTCTGCCACAAGGTTTTTGAATTTGACGACTGCGTGTTGGGGGAGATTGAGCGGTTGGTTTGCGACCGCTACGGTTTTCAGGTACAGAGCCATTTGTTGGAGTTGTACGGCCGTTGCCCCGATTGCCAATAAGCTAGTGGGCAAGTATGCGGGTGGTGAGTATGCGAGTCACCCCCTCACCCCCGCCTCCCTTCACCATTTCAACCCCGCCCCCCGGCCACTTCGCAACCTCGCAACTTTGCCACTTCGCAACTTTGCAACTTCGCCGCTTTGACATAAACTTTATACATGGACAGAATAGACTTTCGCTCCGATACCGTAACCTGGCCCACGCCAGCCATGCGTCAGGCAATGGCCAACGCCCCCGTCGGCGACGACGTGTATGGCGAAGACCCCACCGTTAATCAATTAGAAGCCCTCGCCGCCGCCAAAACCGGCAAAGAGGCCGGCTTATTTGTCGCCAGCGGCACAATGGGCAACTTAACCGCCATCCTCAGCCACGCCACCAGAGGCGACGAAGCCATCGTCGGCGAGGATTCCCATACCTATTTATGGGAAGCGGGCGGCATGGCAGTCCTGGGTGGGATCATGCCCCACCCCCTGCCCACCGACGCCGTTGGTCGCATGGATTTGGCCCAAATCGAAGCCTCGGTGCGCGGTGACGATCCCCATTGGCCGATCAGCCGCCTGATTTTGGTAGAAAACAGCTACGGCCACAAACACGGCTACCCCATTCCCACCGATTATTTTGCCGCTGTGCGCCGGATTGCCGACCGGCACGGGCTGGCTGTTCACATGGATGGGGCGCGTTTGTTTAATACGGCCGTTGCCCTCAACCTTACCGCCGCCGACATAGCCAAAGACGTTGATTCAGTAACATTTTGTCTTAGCAAAGGATTATGTGCGCCCGTCGGCTCCGTCTTGTGCGGCTCGGTCGAATTCATCCACAAAGCGCGGCGCACCCGCAAGCTGCTGGGCGGCGGAATGCGGCAGGCCGGCATTTTAGCTGCCGCCGGCATCATCTCCCTCAACGAAATGGTCGAACGCCTGGCCGACGACCATGCACGCGCTCAAACATTGGTTCAGGGACTGGCTCAAATCCCCGGCATCGTCGCCCAACCGGAGATGGTTAAGACGAATATGGTATTCTTTGATTTAAGCGATGATGTTCCCTTGACAACAGAGGAAATCATCGTGGCGATGCGGGAAAAAGCCGGTATATGGCTTGGCGCGCTTGGCGAACGCCGCTTCCGCGCCGTCACCCACTACTGGATTGGCGATAAAGAGGTTGAGTTGTTCTTGGAAACGTTGACAAGAATCCTAAATGAGCGTTTATAAATAACTTCCCGCAAATTGGTCCAATCTTCAAGATTGGACTAATCTCATTTGAGCTAGGAGTACCTTATGACTAACTTGATTGGGCAAACCATCAACAATCGTTATAAGTTGGAAGCTTTGCTGGGCGATGGCGGCATGGGGGCCGTCTACCGCGCTTACGATCTGAATTTGGAGCGGCAGATCGCCATTAAATTGATGCACGCTCATTTTGCCCGTAAGCCGGAATTTCGGGACAGGG
This sequence comes from Anaerolineae bacterium, assembly GCA_024762395.1. GTDB lineage: Bacteria > Chloroflexota > Anaerolineae > Promineifilales > Promineifilaceae > JACKCC01. The sequence goes on from JANTHP010000217.1 coordinate 1,888, forward strand.
TGGTGCAAGAAGCGCGCACAGCCGCAAAACTAGATCATCCATCCGTTGTAGAAATTCATGATTTTGGCGACTCCGAAGCCGGGTTGTTCATTGCCATGGAGTATGTCAACGGCGGCAGTCTGCGCGACCATTTGAAGCGGCTGCAAACGATGGGCAAATATCTGCCGTTGGCGCAAAGCCTGCAAATTGCTGCCCAAATCGCCGACGCGCTGGATTACGCTCACCGGCGCGGCATCATCCACCGCGATGTCAAGCCGGGCAATGTGCTGCTAAAACGCCTCACTCGCCCCGACGCGCCCGGCGAACAGCCTTTCCGCGCTATGCTGACTGATTTTGGCCTGGTGAAGTTGGAAGAAGGGTCGGATATGACCCGGAGCGGGGCGACGCTGGGAACGCCTACCTACATGTCGCCGGAACAGTGCGAGGGGGGTGAGTTGGACGGCCGTACCGACATCTACTCTTTAGGCGTGGTGTTATACGAACTCGTCACCAACCGGCTGCCCTTTACCCTGAAAACCCTGTCCGAAGCCATCGCCCTGCACACCAAAGGTGAAATGCCGCCGCCGGCACGGACGATACGGGCCGATTTACCCCCCATCATTGACGCCATTTTGAGCAAAGCGCTGGCCAAAGAGCCTGAAGACCGATACGCGAACGCCGCCGATATGGCTATGGCGCTGCAAGGAGCCATTGTTTCCCTGTCCGGCGCGCCCACCCAGGTTATCCAGCGGGAAGAGATGGATATTTTGGAGCAGGTCAAAGAGCCGCCGCCCGGCCATGAGCTGCATATCGAAACACCCGGTCATTCCACCAGTATTTTCGCTCTGACCCAGCCGGTTATCACCATCGGGCGCAATGCCGATAACGATGTCGTTTTGCCCGCCGAGGGCGTATCTCGCCATCATGCCCGCTTGCAGGCGACAGCGCTGGGGTGGGAAGTGGTGGATTTGGGCGGGATTAACGGTACCTGGCTGGATGAACGCCGTTTGCGGGCCAGCGACGCGACGCCTGTTGCGCCTGGCTCCCGCTTGCGCATCGGGCCATACCAACTGCTGCTGCAAGGGCCGGAAATTGCCATTCATGAACTACCATTGGCCGATGAGGAAATTATTTCCGGAGCTACAACGCCTGCGCTGGAAACAACGATGAATGCGCCTGCGGGAACATCTTCGCAGCCGGCGTCTTTGCCGGAGCCGTTGGGTTTGTTTTTGCCTGACGACAAAATTTCGGTGGAACCGGGAAAGCAGGCGGCGTTGAAGGTTGAGGTGGTGAATCGGAGCAGCCGGACGGATCGGGTGAGTGTGCGGGTGCAGGGCATTCCGGCGACCTGGATCAGGACGCCGGGCGAGTTTATGACGGTTCCGGCGGGGGAAACGGCCCAATTCAACATTATCATCCAGCCGCCGCGCCAGCGGAATACGCCGGTGGGACGGCAGCGGCTACGATTGGAGCTGGTTTCGCAGCAGCATCCTGAGTTGAAGGTAGGGGCGAATGCGTCGTTGATGCTGGGCAGTTTTGTGAATTTTGAGGCGCGGATGGAGCCGGAGCAGGTGCGGCTGCCGGGGTTGGTGGTTGTTTCGATTGAAAATACGGGTAATGCTACGGCTGATTTTAGCCTGACGGCCCGCGACCGGCAGCGCGCGCTGCGTTTTCAGGGGGAGCGGGGCCGGATTCGTTTGCAGCCGGGGCAGGTTGCCAATGTGGAGTTGGAACTGGAATCGCGCCAAAAAAGTTTGTATGGCGGCAGCGAAGTGATTCCTTTTGAGGTGGTGGCGACATCTGAGACGGGGGAACGGCAAACGCTGAAGGGGACGGTGCGCCCTGGCGCGTTGATTCCGCCGGGTGTGTTGTATGCGCTGGTTTTTGTGGTGACGTTTGCTTGTGTGATTGGCGCCTGGGCGCTGCTGTCTAATCGAGACCGTTTTTTGGGCGGGGGTGAGCCGTTGGTAACGCCGACGGCCGTTTTGCTGGATGCGACGGAGACGGCCGTTTCTGCTTACCAAACGATTGCTGCGGCGACGATGACTGTACCGGGCACGGCCGTTACTCCCGGCGACGCCGACGGTGATGGCTTAAGCGACGCGCAAGAAGCCGAACTCAAAACCGATCCCAATAACCCTGATACCGATGGCGACGGCCTGACCGATTACGACGAACTTTATATTTATGTGAGCAATCCCACCGAACGCGATACTGACGGCGATAAATTTTCGGATGGCGACGAGGTAAACATCTACAAAACCAGCCCCCGATTGGCCGATACGGATGGGGACGGCATCCCGGATGGGACGGAAATCACGCAGGGGACGGATCCGTTGGTTCCTGAAACGCCGACGCCGGGGCCGACGGCGACGCCGGCTCCCACTGAACCGGCTGAACCGACTGAGACGCCCTCGCCCAGCCTGACTCCATCCATCACGAACACGCCGCCGCCATCGGCTACGGCCACTGAGACAGCGACGGCAACGGAAACGGCGACGGCGACGGAAACGGCCGTTCCCACCGACACGCCCACGCCCACCGAAACAGCGCCGCCTACCGATACGCCCACCATCACCCCCACACCCACCAATACGCCCATCCCCGCGCCGGTTGTTTCCTGCCTGGCCCCGCCGCCAGCGATTGACGGTGTTTTCCAGGTGACAGAATGGCCGGGTTCACCTTTGTTCCAATTTGCTCCCGCAGGCAGCGCTTCGCAGTTGACGCAGGTTTATTTCGGCCGGGACGCGGCTAATTTGTACCTGGCCTTCCTCATCAACGATGATACGGCTGACGCCAGCGATTCGCTGCGGCTCTATTTTGATACCACCAATAACGGCGGCGACCCGGACACGGCCGACCGCTTCTTCCAGATTGGGCGAGATGGCTCGGCGGCGGTCTGGGCCGGAACGGGCAGTAATTCGGATGGTAAGAATTGGAATTCAGACTATAGCAGCGGTAACTGGACGGCCGTTATCGGCGAACCGGGCAGTGGACAATGGGTTGTGGAAATGATGATTGAAGGCGCTGAATTGAGCGCGTTAGCCGATCCTTTTGGTTTGATGGCGCAGGTGGTCTACACAGGCGATATTGCCACCTGGCCTGAAGGCGCATCGGGAACGGATCCGGGTAGTTGGCAGGATGTGGAGGATGCGGTTTGCCCTTAACCGGTTCGGCCGCCGATTTGGAGGCGTTACGGGCGCGCTGGAATGCGTTAATGCAGTTTTATGGCGTGGATGCGGCGGAAGCCGAATTGGCGTTTGCCGATTTGGTCAAGCGGTATGGGGAAGACGGCCGTTACTACCACACTCTGCAACACATCCAAAACACCCTGGAAACATTGGACGACTTGCGCCCCCTTGCCCACAATTTCCCCGCCATTGAACTAGCCGCCTGGTTCCACGACGCCATTTATGATCCCCACGCGGCCGATAATGAGGAACAAAGCGCCATTTACGCCGAAAAAGTACTCCGCCGCCTGAATGTGCCGGAAACGACTATCGCGCACGTGCAGCGGTTGATTCGCGCCACCACGCACGCTTACCCCCGCCCGGAAGAGATTGACTGCCAGATTTTGCTGGACGCCGACCTGGCGACTTTTGCGTCTGATTGGTCAGTGCAGGAGGAAATCGAGAAGGCTATCCGGCAGGAGTATGCTTTTGTACCGGAGGATGTGTATCGAGACGGCCGTCGCCGCATTTTACAGCAATTCCTCCAACGCGAACGCATCTACTACACCGAACCCATGTTTGCCGCCCGCGAAGAACGCGCCCGCCGGAACATCGTCCGCTCTATTGCTAAACTTGATGATTCACCAGCATAAAAAAACCGGCGCATGTGTGGAGCGCATGCGCCGGTTTTAACTAGCGCTTTAGAAAACCAGACAATTAGGGCGTACAGACAAGCGTTTCATCATTGTCCACCATACCCTCTAGCAGCCAATCATTCAAGAAACCGGTCTTGTCCTTGCCGTCCCCTTCAGGCATGCCGCAGTCATCAGCGCCGTCCATGCCCCTATCCGAGCAAGACATGTGGAAGTTTGATTCGCCCAGTTTGTTCAAACCAGCCGCATCAGCAAAAACCTCCCAGTACACGTCATTAGGCGAACCGGCAAAGCCAGAAACCGTCAGCGCGTCACCCAGCGATACAGGAGCCAAAGTCGCCAATGCCTCGCTGCCCACATCCCCCTTCCATGCCGTTACCCAAACATCTTGGACGCTGCCATTCCAGATCATCGTCAGCTCGTCAATCGGTTTCGAGCAGGTAAAGGAACCGCTGCCTCCGCCGCCAGTGTAGTTCATTTCCACAAAGCAGCCCTGAGTAAACTCCACACGAATCGTGTAATCTTCACTGGTAGACGCATTATGCTTAAACTTAATCTTGAGCGTGTCCGTATCACCGGTTTTGATGGTTCGTCTGTCGGCGTTTCCTTCCCAGCCAGAATCAATCACAGCAAATGGCGCGGAGAAATCACCCTTATGAATGGCATCCTTATCCAGTTTAATCTCGTCAATGCTGCCATTTGCATCCGGCCAGGTAATGGTGATACTGCTAATCTCCATATCCAGGCCGCCGAGATTGGTGATGTCCCATCGAATTTCACGGTCATGAAAATCAAGTGTGGGAGCGGCGCTGGCTTCGCATACCGGTTCCTCAATCGTCACCGTTGTGAAATCACTTGCCGAACACACGGCTCCATCAGCCAGGAAGCCGGAGAAGATACCTTCATTTGTTGTGGTTTCAGATATTTCCACCACATTACTGAATGATTGACTTTCGCCGGGAGCCAGGTCGAACGGCCCGGCAATCGGCCCAAACGGAATATCAGTCAGCGTTACATTAGTCAGCATATCGCCAGCGTTCAGCACGTCGTAGAAGTAAGTCACTTCAACACCGGCCGTTTGACCATCAAACGCTTTCAATTCCAACCCACCGAAAATATCGCCAACAGCCAACGGAGCCGAGCACGATGTATGAATGTTCAAGAATTGGACAACCGCGCCATTTTGACGAAGTTCCAGTTTGGTTTCTGAGTGGAAATCGCTGCGGCTAGTGTCTATCGTGAACTGTTCGCCCATATTCACAACTGATGGTGTGACTGTGAATTGGTCCGGGTCTTTGCCGACATAGAAGATTTCTACTGGCTGCGCCGGGTCAAATGCACTGTAGTCAGTGCAGTCGAACTTGTCGCCCTGATCATTGGCGCTGTCGGCGCAACTGCCGCCAGTGAAGAGGAAGGTCAAGCTTTGCGGTTTATCTTCCGTTTCACAACTTGGTACGTCGCCAATAGCTGCCGTGCAAGATTCTTGTGGGGTAGGCGGCGCAGGGACTTCCACAATCTCAGGGCTGTCCTTGTCTACAAAGTTCTCCACAACCCAGTTGGGGGATGGATCACCTTTAGGATTATCCAACGGCGCTGGTTGTCCGGCTGTAAACGGCGCTGAGCAGCTTGTGTGAATGACTTCTTCAACTCCGTTCACGCGAATTTTAGTTTTGGAGCCTAATTCATTTTCATCTGGTCGGGCATCAACGCTAAATCCGTTTTCGTCTGCCATCGTCAAAACCGTTTCTCCAGCGATGAGGTCAATGCCGCTGTAAACGACGGTAGGACCTTTGTCTGGATCAATCTCGACAATCGCGTTATAGGTATCTGGCCCGGTGTAGATCAAGGTTGTCGCCACGATCTTATCACTGCAAGTTAAATCAGTGGTGGGCGGTGGCGTGACCAGGCAGGTCGTATTGACCTCCAGCCCGCAAACGAGATTAAGCCGGTAGCCGAAGTCAACATCGAGGACTTCATCACCGGCGTTCAGCGCTTGCTGCGTGTCGCCATCAAGCGTGCCGTCCTTTTCAAAGGTTTGCTGCAAGTTGTCCGGCAGCGTTGTCTCATCAATCACGACACAATATGTGCCGCTGGCTAAGCCGTCGAACAGGTAATTGCCATTGCCGTCGGTAACGTCGGTTCCCAGAACATTGCCGCTGCAATCAGTCAGGTTGACGGTGACATTGGGAATGCCAGGCTCGCCTGCATCTTGAACGCCGTCGCCGTTGTCGTCAAACCAGACGCGGTCGCCGACTGTCGCCGGTTGTTCTGCAAACGTGAAGTCATTGGTCGGGTCGTCAGGATTGTCGCTGTCCAGCGGCGGGTTGTATTCCGTCGGCGGCACGGGGACATTGCAGGTTCCCAGGTC
>JANTHP010000218.1 GCA_024762395.1 Anaerolineae bacterium
GATGGCGGTCGGGCTGCCGGTTGCGGCTGTGGCCTCGCCGGGCATTTCCGATACGGTGGCGTCGGGCCAATCGGGCTTTTTGGCGACTCAAGCCGAAGGGGGGCTGGCGGCGGCTATCGTGGGACTGGCTATTGATGAAAATCGCCGCCGGCGGATGGGCCTGACTGCGCGTGAAACCAGTGAGCGGTTTGATATTACCCATACGGTTGAGCGAACGGTGGCACTGTATGAGCAGTTGATTGCTACCCGGCCTGATTTGGAGAGAGATAAAAAGCACGGCCGTTGGGTGATGAATCGTGAATTTTTACAGCCGTTGGTGGCGCAGTTGGATCGGCTGTTGAAACCGTCTGAGAAATCGGGGACTGGCCCGCTGCGCCGGTTTATTGCCGAATCCTTGGGTGATTTGGATGGGAGGGATTAAATGGGGAGCGGCCGTTCTCAAGCCTCCAACGCTCATCGCAAAAAATTGGGCCGGTGGGGAGAATCCGTCGCCGCGCACCATTTGGAAGCCAAAGGGTACCAGATTGTGGAACGGAACTGGCGCTGTCGTCATGGCGAGATTGATTTAGTGGCACAGGCGGGCGATGAACTGGTTTTTGTGGAAGTAAAAACACGGCGGGGGCGGGCGATGGGCGCGCCGGAAGAGGCGTTGACGCCCCATAAATCCCGAAAATTGATGCAGTTAGGCCAGCTTTATACCGCCGAAAAAGAGTTGGATGTGGATTGGCGCATTGATTTGGTGGCCGTTGAGCTGGACAAATCGGGCAAGCTGCTGCGCTGCGACCATATCCAAAATGCGGTGTTGGGATGGTGAGGGAGAAGGATGAAGGCGGAAGGATGAAGGATGAAGCGACCCGCAACCCCGCAACCCCGCTCCTCGTCATTGTGGGGCCGACGGCCGTTGGCAAAACAGCCCTTTCTTTGCATCTGGCGGCTGAGTTGGGCGGGGAGATTGTGTCGGCTGATTCCCGGTTGTTTTACAAGGGGATGGACATTGGCACGGCCAAACCGACGGCGGCGGAACAAGCTGTTGCCCCACATCATCTGATTGATGTGTGCGCGCCGGATGAGACGTTGACGCTGGCCGCGTATCAACGGCTGGCGTATGGGGCGATTGATGAGATTTTAGGGAACGGCCGTCTTCCCATTCTCATCGGCGGCACAGGCCAGTATGTGCGGGCGGTGGTAGAGGGATGGGGTATCCCGGAAGTGGCGCCGCAGCCCGAACTGCGACAGGCTTTGGAAGCGCTGGGCGGGCCGGAATTGGCAAGATGGTTGCGCTGCCTGGACCCGGCGGCGGCTGAGAAATTAGACCCGCGCAATGTGCGCCGCGTTGTTCGGGCATTGGAAGTGACGCTGGTCACAGGGCGGCCAATCTCTGAATTGCAGCGCAAATCGCCGCCGCCGTATCGCATTTGCCAGATTGGGCTGCATCGGGAGCGGGAATCATTGTACCGGCGCATTGACGAGCGGGTTGACCAGATGATGGCGGCGGGGCTGTTGGCTGAGTTGGCGGAATTGCGGGGGAAGGGATACGGCCGTTCTCTGCCGGCGATGAGCGGTTTGGGCTACAAACAGTTGTGGGCTTACCTGGACGGCGAAATGAGCCTGGACGCCGCCATCGAGCGGATTAAATTTGAAACGCACCGCTTTGCTCGTCAGCAGGCGACCTGGTTCCGCCGCGACGACCCGGCTATTACCTGGTTTGAAATGGCGGATGAGGGGGTGGAAACGGCCGTTATCGCGTTTGTGCAGCAGTGGTTAAACGTGGGAGAAACGTAAAACGTGAACCGTGAAATGTGATAAAGTAGCCATCAACCTATTTATTCGCACACTGTAAACGCACAAACGCTTATGAAACATCTCCTCATCGTTAACGGCCTGGAAGCTCCCCTGCTGAGACAATTTGGCTGCGACTGCGACCGCTGCACCGACCCGGCGCCGCAGGCCAACACTTCCGTTTCCCTGATCAGCCTGAACGGCACAGGCGAGACGACGCATCATGTTTTGTTTGATGTGGGCGCGGCCGTCACCGACAGCTTATCCCGTTTGCCCTACCTGGCAGGGCGCAGCGCGCGGCTGGATTGGGTGGCGTTGACTCATTGGCATCCCGACCATGTTAACGACCTGAACCGGCTGATTGTCTCTTACCATCTGAACCGCATCCGCCGCGATGAGGAGCCGACGCCGGTTCCGTTGTGGTGTCGCAGCGGCACGGCCGGCTGGCTGCAAGCGGAACATTCATATGAGTGGCACAACTTTCTACAGCCGCACGTGTCAGGCGAAAATCATCCGCCGGGCACGGTTTTGCCGCCGCTGCCTGTCAATCTGCCCGGCGTGACGATTACGCCGGTGACGGTTTCTCATTTTGGGGCCGACCGGTGCGCTCAGGATAAGACCCAAATTTGTTATAGCTGCGCGGCGTTTGTCATCGAAACCGGCGCGTCTAAAACCGTCCTCCTGTGGGATATTGACACGGAAAATGAATGGCTGGTAGACCCGCAAACGCCGGAACAGGAAACGGCCGTTACCCTTCTTTCTAACGCCGATTACCTGTTCGTAGATACTGCTTTCTGGAAAATCCCCGAAAAGCGCATGACCCATCCCGGCTTTCATAATGTCCAGCGTTATGCCCGCGCCCTCACGCCGCAAGAAACGCTGCTTGTCCATCTATCCGGCCATCCCGACGGCCGGGGCAACCCCGGCTGGGGTTGGCCGAATGACCGCTGGCAGGCGGAAGCGCAAATGGTGTGGGCGCAGCGGAAACTCCCCGGCCTTGTGTGCGTGCCTGCTGTTGGCGATGTGTTTGAGATTGGATGATTGTTGTTGACCGAGGGGTAAGTTAATAACTTGTCCTACATTTTCAAGGGCGGTTTATGACGGCCGTTTTTCTCATCCGGCGCTTTCCCCTATAATTCCTCCGTTTGCACAACCCTTACCATCAAACAGGAACCAGAAACCAATGGATGTTACCGCTTTTCCGCCCGAATTCGCCCAACGGATGCAAACCTTGTCGGCTAACGGCCGTCTAAAGCTGCCACCCCCCATTTTTACCGAGATGGGCGCGGAGGTGGTTGAGTTTGACGCAGCTGCCAAAACCTTGACCGTGCGCTTCCCCGTGCAAGAACGGTTCCAAAATCCGATGGGCTACATGCAGGGCGGGATGATCGCCGCCGCTATTGACAACGCCATCGGCCCCTTGAGTTTTATGGTCGCTTCGCCCAGTGTCACCAAATCAATGGAAGTCCATTATCTGCGTCCCATCTCGGCCAGAATCAGGCAAATTACCGTTGTGGCCGCTTTTGAGGCACAAAATGGGCGCGAACTGACGTTTGCAGCCGATGTTTTACGCGACGACGGCGCAAAATTGGCTCAGGCGCGATCGGTTAACATTCTCCTGAAACGCAAGCGGGGAAAGGAAGGGGACACAGAGCTGCGCGGAGAAGGCGCAGAGTTACACGGAGATAAGGGGAAATTAGAGCCTTCCCTCTAGCTCTACCCTCTATCCTCTTGCTCTAGCCCCCCTTTCGTGATAGAAAACCAGCAAAATTTTTCCACGAAAGGAGGGAGTTATGGAACCCCCACTACATATCGAAATTGAACGTTTTTTGCAAGACAGGCTGTCGCATTATCTGGCCCTTTTACGGCGGATGGTGGCGATTAACAGCTTTACGGCGAACCCGGAGGGCGTGAATAGCTTGGGGGAGGAAACGGCCGTTATCTTCTCCGATTTAGGTTTTACCGCCGATACCGTCCCATCACCCCATCCCAAATTTGGCAGCCACCTGGTTTTGACCCGCGCGGGGACAAGTGGACGCAAAATCGGTCTCATCTCCCATTTGGACACGGTTTTCCCGCCCGATGAAGAAATCCGCAACGAATTCCATTGGCGTGAAGAAGGCGACCGCATTTACGGCCCCGGCACGGTGGACATCAAAGGCGGCACAATCGCCATTTACATGCTGCTGGACGCCATCCGCACGCATGAACCGGCCGTGTACGATGCCGTCACCTGGGTTGTTTTGCTCGACGCCTCTGAGGAGCGCAACGGCGAGGATTTCGGCCGTTTGTGTAAGGAACGGCTGGCCGGCGATACCGGCGCGGCGTTGATTTTTGAGGCGGGCAAGGTGGAAGACAAAGACCATTGGGTGGTTGTGGCGCGCAAAGGGATGGCGATTTACCGGGTGACGGCCGAAGGTAAGGCATCCCACGCCGGCAGTGCGCATGAGGCTGGGGCCAACGCCATCATCCAATTGGCCGATGCGGTGCAGCGCATCGGCGCGCTGACGGATTACGGGCGTGAGTTGACGTTTAATGTGGGGACGATTCGGGGTGGCACGGTGACGAATCGGGTGCCGCATCTGGCTGTGGCGGAGGTGGAGATGCGGGCGTTTGCGGTTCCCGTTTATGAGGCAGGCGTCGCTGCGATGATGGCGCTGCCGGAAACTGCCTCTGTTCAAAGCGCCGATGGTGAATTTACCTGTTCCCTGACGGTAGAAATTACCCGAAAAACGGCGCCCTGGTCGCGCAATCCGGGTACGGACGGCTTGTTGGCGGTCTGGCAGGCGGCGGCGGAAGAGATTGGCGTCAACATTGTCCCCGAAGAGCGCGGCGGCTTGAGCGATGGCAATTATTTTTGGCAAGAGATTCCCACTTTGGATGGTCTGGGCGTTTCCGGCGGCAATGCCCACTGTTCGGAACGCAGCGCGGACGGCAGTAAAGAGCAGGAATACTGTGAGTTGTCCTCGTTTGTGCCTAAGACGGTGTTGAATGTGACGGCCGTTTTGAAATTGTTGCAGAGGTGAAGGGGTGAAGAGGTGAAGGGGGTATTCATGGGTTGGGAAAAATTGTTGGGTGATTGCATAAACTTTACGCAGCGATTGGTTCAAACGCCCAGTATGCCACATGAGGAAGGGACGCTGGCTGAGTTGGTGATGGCCGAAATGCGGCGGCTGGGGTTTGACGAGGTGTGGGCGGACGAGATGGGGAATGTGAACGGCCGTCTCTTCGGCCAAAATCGAGAGTTACCCGCGCTTGTTCTTAACAGCCACCTGGATCATGTTGACCCCGGCGACCCGGCTTTGTGGCCTGTGCCGCCCTTTTCGGGGGAGATTGTGGACGGCCGTATCGTTGGGCGCGGCGCGGCGGACATTAAAGGGCCGTTGGCCGTGCAGGTGTACAGCATGGCGGCGTTGCTGCGGATGGGGGAACGGCCGTACCGCGATGTCGTCTTTTCCGGCGTGGTGCAGGAGGAGATTGGCGGGGCGGGGGCTAAATTTTGGGTAGAAAATCTGGATTATGAGGTGGCGCTGGTTGTGTTGGGCGAGCCATCGGATAACAAGTTGGCTTTGGGGCATCGCGGGATTGTGCAGATGTGGGTGCGGTTTGACGGCCGTTCTGCCCACGCCAGCGTCCCCCAAAAAGCGCAAAATCCCAACTACGCCCTGGCCGAATTTTTGGCGCGATTACAAACGGCGCAAAGCGAACTTTCCAGCCATCCCCATCTTGGCCCCACCACCGTTTCGCCCACCATTATCGAGGTAGATACCAAAAGCCCCAACGTCACGCCCGCCTGGACGCGCGTCCTGCTCGATTTTCGCACCGCCAGTGAAAGTACGGACAGTCTGCAAGCATTCGTACACAATCTGGCGGGCGATTGGCCGCATACCATCGCCAACGCCTGGACGGATGCCCCTTTTCCCGCGTCCGACGAAATTATTTACGGCTACTACACGCCGCCGGAGAGCGCGGTTGTGCAAAAAGCGCAGGCGCTGTTGGCGGCGGGCATGGGCTGGGAACCGGCCTTGACCAGCTACCAGTTTGCGACGGACGGCCGTCACTTTGTCCCCTACCACATCCCCATCATCGGCTGCTCCCCCGCCGAGGAAGCGCAAGCCCACATCGCTGGTGAAAGCATTTCCATCGCCAAAATGGCCGATAGTTTGCGCGGTCACGTTCAATTACTGCGCGCGTTTTAGTTGGTTTGACGTAACTATTCAGGTGACAGTCACTTCTTCCAGAGGTATTAGCCGAAGCTATGATGTTGGAAAGTGACTGTCACCTCTGGTAGCTGCATAGTTACGGTTTGACATTGCAAAGCGCCTGCACTACAATGTCATTGGTGCAGGCATTTGTGTTTGAAGGTGAAGTCATGAAGCAGTTAACGGTTCGCAGTGTAAAAAGTGATTTGCATAATGCGTTAAAAGCGGAGGCGGCGCGGCGCGGCGTGAGCGTCAATCGCGTTGTTATCATGCTTTTGCGGGAAGCGGTTGGTTTGACGAATGGTTCTCGACAGAACGACGCCGTTTTTGACGATTTAGATTATCTTGCCGGAACCTGGACGGAGGTGGAAGCGGTCGAATTTGAGGAGCAGTTGGCGTCGCAGCGCGTCATTGATGAGGGGATGTGGTCATGACGGCCGTTATGCTGGATACATCGGCTTATGCGGCGTTCAAACGGGGGCATCCGCAGGCGGTGACGGCCGTGCGCAAAGCTGCTAAAATTTTGCTGCCAACGGCCGTCCTCGGCGAATTACTGGCCGGTTTTGAAGCTGGCAGCCGTCGTGATTGGAACCGTGAAGAATTACGCCAATTTCGGCAAAGCGACCGGGTGCATTTGGTGGCTTGTACAGAGGAAACGGCCGAACGCTACGCCATGATTTATGCTTACTTGCGGCAAAACGGCCGTCCTATCCCCGCCAACGATTTGTGGATTGCCGCCTCGGCCATGGAACACAGCGCCCAGATGTTAACAGCCGACGCCCATTTTCTCAACCTGCCCCAGATTTTGGTTGCCTTTTTAGCGTAGCGCTCACGCCTGGTTTTGCTTGCGTTTTTTGGCGCGGCGGCCGACGATGCGCTCTTCCCCGGCAATGATGCGTTTGATGTTGGGGCGTAATGACCAGGCGACGATGACGGCCGTTGCAATTCCCCCGACGAAATAGGCTGCCGTATCGTCAAATCCCATAAAAAACCGGGCGGCAAAGCCGATGATGATGATGCCGGCTACCGTCAATGAGGCAACTGAGGCCATGCCCTGCGCCCACAAAATCAGGCCGCCGACAGCGATGTTGATGGGCAGCATGGGCCACCAAACGGCCGTTGCCCAGCCCAGATTCGGCCCTGTACCCGCGCCCCCTCTGAATTTGAGAAAGACAGACCAGTTGTGGCCGATTACGGCCGAGGCGCCGGCTATAATTTTGGCCCAGGGGAGCCAATCGGCCGGTAATGCGTTTTGGAAAAGGAGATGGGGAAGCCAAACGGCCGTTGCCCCCTTCAACACATCCATCAAAAACGTAATTAGCCCGACACCGAACCCAGCCGCCCGCATTGAATTTGTGCCGCCGGTTCGACCGCTGCCAACATCCCGCAAGTCAACCCCTTTTACCAGGCGAACAAACAAAAACCCAAACGGGATAGCCCCTGCAATATATCCAACCAATCCAATTAACAATAAGTAAATCGCATTCATCTTTGTGACCTTTTCAACGTTGAGATTTGGGGCATGGTTCATTAATCATGCCGGATTTATTGTACCTGACAATTATTATTGATAACCCTGCAAATAGGCAAACAGTTACCGTAATCGGGGTGCGCAAACAAGTTGTCGGTCAATTTCGCCGGCGGGCCTGGGAGGCCCGCCTACGGCGGCGTAGAGGGGCCTCCCAGGCCCCAGTTTTGGTAATGCCTAAGGTGACCGTCACTTTCCTAGAGGTTGTCGCCACAGCGCAATGCGTTTTAAGTGACTGTCACCTTTGGAAACGGTGAGTTGGGGATGGTCGTCGTTTCACCCGCGTAGGGCAATTTACTAAAGGGTGCATTTTAAATGAGTTGAGAAAAGTGCGTGTTTCGGGAATTGGAATTCCCGAAACGTTGAGCCAAGTATCGGGAATTCCAATTCCCGATACATCAACTGAGATG
>JANTHP010000219.1 GCA_024762395.1 Anaerolineae bacterium
GCCACTCGGAAACGGCCGTCGCCGGGCTGTTCATCACCGGCCATCGCTTTGGCCACATTTAACCTGCACTCAATTGTTAAAGTTCAGATAAGGGCGGGTTATTTCCCGCTGCCTTTTTTTGCTTCAAACCCCATCTTATTTTGGGTCTTGACAATTACCGGATTCTCTATAAATGTAGGTCAAGTCAGCAATTCCAATTCTGGCGTAGAGGCGGGATGGCGCGGATTCATTTTGGCAGAACAAATGGCCTTGTCTCCGCGCCATCTCGCCCCGCTCCGGCGGAAATGCGCGTCCGGGGCGAGATGGGCGGGAGAGACCGTCTGTTTAGCCGCGATTATGGCCCGCCCATCCAGCCCCTACCAGTGTAAATTTTCAGAATTGGAATTGCTGAGGTCAAGTTTGCAAACTTGACTTACGACAACATGCAATTTTCACTCATTCGTGGCACTCCGAAGGCGCGTGGTGTCTCCCTTATAAATGGGACACGGATTAACACGGATGAACACCGATAAGAGATGTATTTCGTTTTCGTTCATTTGATGGTGCCGTGCAGCGGCGTGGTGTCTCATCTGATGCACACTCCGAAAATGGAATGACAGCTACCCGTAAGATATTTTGTAAGGGGGGACTAATATCTTGTTTAAGTGTGACCGTGATATTGTTTTATGGATTCACAAAACCCCTATGGTTGCTCCCACGTCAACCACACATGAGCGAATAAGAGATACTCTGAAACAGGGTGTTAGTAAACAGAAGGTTTTTCGTTGAATTGTTATAACTATGCAGCGTTGCCGAGAAGATTTGTCAAATTTTTTAGAATGACCAGGTGTTTGCCAGACCAAATTTGACAAATCTAAGTGCACACCTGAATAGTTATGAATTGTTTTAGGTAAGTTGAGATTTGCCGAGCGTGATGGTGACGACTCGTTTCCCAAGGCTTGTACCCTCAAGTTGGAAGCGCCAGGCTCTTCTTTCCCCTTCCTAACCGAACTTATTCAACCACAAATTTCCTTCAGTACATAAAAAGTGACCGTTACCTTAGGGTTCAATCGTAAATAACTTTGGTGTTTCGGGAATTCCAATTCCCGAAATATGCCATCTAAAATCAGAAAGTTAAAAACGAATGAACCCTTAGCAGTTACAAAATATCTTGTTCGTCGGCGTTTGATTTTATTTAGATCGCATAACAACGCACTCCTCAACCATCCTGCGGTTTATTTCTGAAAGAGGATTCGGTTTTATCATGGATTTTTCCTGGAACAAAGAACAAATTGAATACAAAAACGCAGTTATTAAATTTGCCCAGCAAGAATTAAATGATGGGTTAATTGAGCGCGATCAACAAGGGCATTTTTCACGGGAAAACTGGGTTAAATGCGCTGATTTTGGTTTGCAAGGGCTACCGATACCAGAAAAGTACGGCGGCGCAAATGCCGACATTGTAACAACCATGCTGGTGATGGAAGGATTGGGGTATGGCTGTCGTGATAACGGGCTTATTTTTGCTTTGAACGCCCAAATGTGGAGTGTGCAACTGCCGATATTGTCTTTTGGTACGGAGGCGCAGAAGGAAAAGTATTTGCCTGGTCTTTGTCGCGGTGAGTTGATTGCCGCTCATGGTATGACAGAGCCTGATTCGGGGTCTGACGCTTACAGTTTGCGCACCAGGGCCGAAAAAGTGGATGGCGGCTATGTGCTGAATGGCGCCAAAACCTATGTTACCAGCGCCCCTATTGCGGATATGGCGGTTGTTTTTGCCACGGTTGACCCCAGCAAGGGGATCGGTGGCATTACGGCTTTTTTGGTAGAAAAAGGGACGCCGGGGTTTAGCATGAGCCGAAACATGCACAAAATGGGGCTGCGAACATCTCCGATTGGCGAACTGATTTTGGAAGATTGTTTTGTGCCTGATGAGAACCGCTTGGGTAAGGAAGGGGCAGGGGTCAGTATTTTTAATGGCTCCATGGAATGGGAACGCAGCTCTATTTTAGCCAGCAATGTGGGGACGATGGAACGGCAGTTGCAGGAAGCGATTCGTTATGCCCGGCAGCGCAAACAATTTGGCAAGCCGATTGGCAAGTTTCAATCTGTTGCCAATCGTATTGCGGATATGAAGGTGCGTTTGGAGACGGCCCGGCTGATTTTGTACAAGGTGGCCTGGTTAAAATCGAATGGAAAATCGGCCGTGATGGAAGCGGCTATTGCCAAACTGTATTTAAGTGAATGTTTTGTTCGTTCCAGTGAGGATGCCATACGTATTCATGGTGGTTATGGATATATGGTGGAATCTGAGGTGGAGCGCGATTTGAGGGATGCGATTGGCGGCACTATTTATTCGGGTACGTCTGATATTCAAAGAATGGTGATTGCCCGCTGGATGGGTTTGTAGGAACGGTTTGTATTGTCGGGAGGTCTATTATGGCTTTTTTGTTGCCTCATTTACTTACAGAAAGCGCGGCCCGTTTGCCTGAAAAGGAGGCTGTGCGCTTTAAGGGCGAAGGCTTGACGTATGCACAGCTTGATGCGTTGACGAATCAAGTGGCCCGCGCTTTGCAGGCGGCGGGTGTGCATCGCGGCGACCGGGTTGGCTTGTATGTTCATAAATCGTTTGCTTCTGTGATTGGGGTTTTTGGCATTATGAAGACGGGGGCAGCTTATGTGCCGTTGGATCCGAATTCGCCTGCGAATCGGTTGGCTTATATTACGCGCAATTGTGACATCCAGGTGATGTTAACGGCCGTTAACAAACTCCCTGAACTCCCGGCCATGTTTGAAGAAGGAACCCCGCTTAATACCATCATCTTGCTGGATGAATATACTGATGATGACACGGGTGAACTGCCCGGCGGCCTGAATATTGCGGCCTGGAGCGATATTGCCGCCAACGATGACGGCCCGCTGCCGCCGACGGGTGCGATTGAAACAGATTTGGCCTACATCCTTTACACATCAGGTTCCACTGGCGCGCCCAAAGGGGTGATGATTTCTCATCGCACGATTTTTACGTTTGTGAATTGGTGCTATGAGACGTTCAATATGACGGAGCATGATCGCATGACGGGACATGCCCCGATGCACTTTGACCTGTCAACGTTTGATGTGTATGCGACGATTAAGGCGGGGGCGACGGTGGTTCTGGTGCCGGAAAAGCTGTCAATCTTTCCGTCCCAATTGGCGGCTTTATTGCAGAATGAGCAGATAACCATCACGTATTTGGTGCCTTCTATTTTGGCGATGATGGTGAATTACGGCCGTTTAAGCAAATACGACTTTTCCAAATTACGCACCATCCTGTTTGCCGGCGAAGTATTCCCCATCAAATACTTGCGGAAACTGGTAGCAGCCATTCCCCACGCCGATTACTTCAATTTGTATGGCCCTACAGAAACAAACGTCTGCACCTATTACAAGGTACAGGAAAAAGACCTGACCCCCGACCGTACCGAGCCGGTTCCCATCGGTATCTCTTGCGAGAACATGGAAGCGTTTGCCGTTGGCGATGATGGGCAGTTGGTGACCGAAACAGGCGTCGAAGGTGAATTGTGGGTGCGTGGTTCCTGTGTGGCGCAAGGGTATTGGGGCGACCCTGAAAAAACAGCCAAAGGATTTGTTCCCAACACATATCAACCCCACTTTAATGAAGTCGCTTATCGTACTGGCGACATCGTTACTTTGGATGATGACGGCATTAATTGGCGATACATTGGACGGCGAGACCATATGGTCAAGAGCCGCGGTTATCGTATCGAGTTGGGGGAGGTCGAATCAGCTTTCTACAGCCACAAAGGCATCAAAGAAGCGGCCGTTGTAGCAATTCCCGACAGCGTAATCGGCAGCGTCTTAAAAGCGTTTGTTGTTCCCATGGATGGTGATGAACTATCAGAGCATGATGTTAAAGCCTATTGCGTGGCACACTTGCCCCGCTACATGGTTCCTGAGCGCATCGAATTCCGGGATGATTTACCCAAAACGTCCACAGGCAAAATAAACCGGGTTTTATTGGCCAATAGTTGAGGTTTATTGGGGGATGTCATGATTAGGCGAGTTTGTTCTCAAGATCACATCTGGAGGTAATTGGTATGAAAACGGATGTAGTAATTATTGGTGGCGGCCCTGCTGGAACAGCAACGGCCTTGTATTTAGAGAAGGAAGGCATTCCGTCGGTAATTGTGGAAAAAGATGAATTTCCACGTTACCACATCGGTGAATCGCTGACTGGCGAGTGTGGTAAATGCTTGCGTACATTGGGATTTGCCGATGAAATGAAACAGTATGAACATCCTGTTAAGCGGGGCGTGAAAGTCTATGGCCCTAATGGCAAAAATGCCTTTTATGTGCCTGTGATGACGCGCTCGGATGAAGGTGAATTGGCTGTATCCAGCACCTGGTCTATGCCCAGAGATGCCTTCGACAAGATGATGATGGATAAAGCCATTGCTCGCGGCGCGACATTGGTCAAAGGCCGCGCTACCGCGCCTATTCTAAATGAGAATGGCGGTGTGCGGGGGGTGGAAGTGCGCACGGCCGATGACAAAAATATCCGTATCGAAGCTGAGGTGGTTGTTGATGCGTCCGGCCCTGCTACCTTTTTATCTAACAAAGGTGTGGCGGGCAAGAAAAGCCGCGGCAACTACAGCCGGCAGATTGCTGTCTTTTCTCAGGTGAAAAATGCCATCCGCGACGAAGGCCCTACGCGCGGCGATACGCTCATTTTCTTCCAGAAGAAGAACCATTGGAGTTGGTTTATCCCGCTGGATGATGGGACGGTGAGTGTTGGCGTGACGGTTCCGTCGGATTATTTCCTCAGCAAGAATGAGAGCAAACACGACTTTTTGGTGCGGGAATTGCACGAAGTCAACCCGGAAATCAAGCGGCGTATTCCTGAAGTTGTGCTGACTGAGGAAGCGCGGGCTATTTCTAATTACTCTTACCACATCAAAGAGTTCACAGGCGATGGGTTCCTTTGTGTTGGCGATTCGCATCGGTTTATTGATCCGATCTTCTCGTTTGGCGTTTATTTTGGCATTAAAGAGGGGGAATTCTCGGCTAAGGCGATTAAGGCGTATTTGGATGGCGAAACGCGGGGGCTGGCGAATCCTTTTGCTGATTATCAACGGCAATCGGAGGTGGGACAGGATGTGATTCAAGCGTTGATTGATGCGTTTTGGAATGAACCGCTGGCTTTTGCATTCTTTGCGCACAGCCGCTACAAGGATGATTTTGTGGATATGTTTGCCGGGCGTATTTACACGGATGAGGAATCGCCAGGGTTAGTGGCTATGAAGAAGATCGCCGCAGGGGCGATGGCGAAAATGGATAGTGAGTCTGAGTTTGCCGGCGCAACGGCCGTTGCCGCCGCTTAAAATAATTTCTTCAGGAGCCATGAGCCCTGGGGAGCAGTTTAGGAAAAGGAAATTGCAGTGAGTATTGAAGCAACCGTTGAACAATTTATCAGAACCGAAATTTTGTTTGAAGATGTAAGTGTAGATTTGGCCTCGGATCGAAATCTGATTAGCAGCGGGATTCTCGACTCGTTAGCGTTATTACGCTTGATCGAATTTATCGAATCCACTTTTAACATTTCTCTTAGCGAGGAAGATATTGATGCCAATAAGTTTCAATCTATCGGTCGAATTAAAGAATTGGTAGGAGGTTATCAATCGTGAGTACGCAAGTAGCAGTTGAACAATTTATTGTTGATGAAATTTTGTTAGGCAATCGGAGCGTGTTAGCGGATCCGGATCAAGACCTGGTAAGCGCCGGCATCCTGGATTCGTTGGCTTTGCTGCGTCTGGTTGTGTTCATTGAAGAAAAGCTTGGTTTGAATGTGGCTGATGGCGATATTGTGGTTGACAATTTCAAGACCGTTAACCGCATTAACAGCTTTATAGAAAACAAGCGCATAGAGGCATAAATACAGTACATGATGAGATTGCTCCCACCAGGGGCATAAACTGATGACGTTTATCCGAAAAAGCGACATACCGTTCCTGGGTTTTACAGCGATCACGCTGGCTCTTCGTTTACTGCCTGCGGCCCAACGATTTCGGCGCAGTTATGCGCTGGCTAACTTCGTTGGTCGGGTTTGGTGTCGTGTGGATGGCGCTGGAACTGAGCTGACTCGAAAAAATTACGAAGCAGTTTGGGGAGATCGCTTGTCGGAACAGGCGATTGAAGAAATGGTTCAGGATGTTTATCGTTTGGTTGCCTGGCACAAGATCATCAATGATACGCTGCCCGACCTGACGGTGGAACAACTCAGCGGTTTTTTGCATATTGAAGGATTGTCTCATCTACAGGCGGCTTTGGAAGGCGGTAAAGGGGTTATTTTGTTGGCGTCTCATTTTGGATTGCATGGTTTTACGCCGCTGATGCTGCTCAAACGGTTGGGGTATCGGTATACGGCCGTTGTCAATGCCGAAATCAAGGCTGATGACAGTTGGGTGTACAAAAATCTCGTTTACCCCATCCGCAGCCGCACCTGGCAGCACTTCAACGTGATAGACCCCGACGGATCGCCCCAACGCCCCATGATTGAATGCCTGCGCAATAACGAGATCATGATCATTTGCGGCGACACGCTGGAAGACGATGCACTGACTCTGGCTTTTCCGCAAGGGCTGCGAGCGCCCTTTTTGGGGCACAGCCTGCCTTTGAAAACCGGCCCTTATCGGTTGTCCAGGTGGCTGAAATCATCCATCCTGCCCTTCTTCGTCATACCTCGCAGTGAAACAGAGTTTACCATGATCATTGAACCGCCGATGACTCTCAATAGTGATAATTCTGAGGCCGGATTGTTGGCTGATTTGACACAATATACGAGCCGTTTGGAACATTACGTTTCCGATTATCCCATTCATTGGGGCCATTGGCGGCATGATGATCTGATCGTTTTGCTGGGCATGAATGATTCTGAGTAACTACTCAGGTGACAGTCACTGTGCTGGCACAATTACAAACATAGTTTTGAGGTTTCCCGAATGAAAGTAGCTATTCACCAACCAGAACATCTAGGGTATCTGGGATTCTACAACAAAATGATGAACGCCGATGCTTGGATTTTTCTGGACAATGTGCAGTTAGCTAAGCGGGATTTTGTGCGCCGTAATCGAATTAGGGGGCAGCACGGGCCGATATGGCTGTCAGTCCCCATTATTACGAAAGGCCGTTACCATCAACAAATCAAAGATGTTGAAATTAACAATTCCCAGGATTGGCGGAAGAGTCATTGGAAATCAATTGAGCTTGAATATCGTCGGACGCCGTTTTTTGAAGAAAACGCCGCTGCTTTATCGGCTATTTACCAACAAGAGTGGGAGTATATTGCCGATCTGAACATCAGACTGGTGGAAACGATTGCCAGGTTGCTAAACATCAATCGGCCCATGTACCGAGCTTCTGAATTAGGGGTTGAGGGGAAGAGCAGCCAATTGTTAGCCGATCTGACCCATGCCGTTAATGGGACAGTTTATTTATCAGGCCCGATGGGGCGCGACTATTTGGAATCCGGCTTTTTTGATGAACGCGGTTTAGCGGTTGAGTTCAATGATTTTAATCATCCGACTTATCCGCAAAAGCATGGCGAGTTTATGCCCTATATGGCGGCTATTGATTTGTTGTTTAACTGCGGGCCGGAGTCCCAAAGCATTATTGCCGGCGGGAGCGTAAATGGGAACAAGCCGCCGGTTGCAAACCGGCGGCTGAGACAGGAAACGCGCTGAAGCGCGTTGAAGCAAGGCCGCGCGCGTTCCCCAGTGCGCTTTAGTGTACTTTGTGTATCAGCAGCTACGTGTAATTACCAAAGGGTGTGTTTCATCTCAGTTGATGTATCGGGAATTGGAATTCCCGATACTTGGCTCAACGTTTCGGGAATTCCAATTCCCGAAACACGC
>JANTHP010000220.1 GCA_024762395.1 Anaerolineae bacterium
TAGTAGTTACCATTTTCGGAGGATCAAGAAATGACCTGGTTGCGGAGCAAATCACGACGAATTTTACAAATTCTGGCTGTATTAAGCATTATTACGCTGTTCGCCTGCACCAAAACGCAGGAGAATGCGCTCATTGGTGCGGCTACTAAAGTCAGCGCTGAGCTGGATGAGGCGTTGGTGGAAGCGCCTCAGTTGGCTTTTGCCGGCAAAGTGACCAGTCCTGACGGCCGTCAATGGCTTAACGATTATGTGGCGATTGTCTACAAGGACAGTGAGGAAGTGGGGCGGGATGTCTCCAAGCTGGGCGAATTCCCGGAAAGCGGCGAGGGCAAGCATGACGGCCTATTTTTTATTAAGGTGAAGAATGCGTATGATTTAACGGCCGTTGACCTCATCCCCCCGCAACCAGATATGACTTTCCAGGAAGGGGAAGGCGTTTTGGGCGTCAAATACATCTACACCTGGCTGGGCGATGTGCAGCCGGGCCATTATGTAACCATTCCCGTCCCTGTCAAACGCATCGCTTACACGCTGGTCATCATTCCCGTCCCGTTGTCTGACCTGCCCGATGAATTCCAGAACAACCCCACCACGCTGACGGCGGATAACAAAATCATCACCCACGCCGCCGATGGCTCCCCGCTGGAATTGGTTTTGGGATCACCGCCCGCTCCGGCAACGGCCGTTCCCCCACCCACAACCGGAACCGGCGGCATTAGCTGGACACGCACCGTCACCGGCTTTTCCGGCAGCCGCTGGGACGCCTGGCTGCAATACGTAGACGGCCAGGTCATCGGCATCACTTGGGAAGAGTTCAAGGATGAAGCCCTGCGCTACAACCCCCATTTGGTGGACGATGGCTATGTATATCAACCAGGGAAAGAGTATCTGTTCCCGCAAAACTAACAGTAAGTAGGTCAAGTTTGCAAACTTGACCTACAGGAGTGACCCCATGCCCCTACACCCTTTAGCTGGCAACCTTGCCCCGCGCGAATTATTACCTAACATTCCGCGCCTCGTTTCCGCTTACTACACCCAATTCCCCGACCCGGAAGACCCGGCCCAACAAGTCTCATTCGGCACATCAGGGCATCGGGGAACCTCATTTAAGAACAGCTTTAACGAACAGCACATTCTGGCGATTTGTCAGGCAATTGTGGAACTGCGCCAGGAACGCGCCATTACCGGCCCGTTGTACATTGGCATGGATACGCACGCGCTGTCGGAACCGGCTTTAGCAACGGCCGTTGAGGTTTTTGCCGCCAACCAGACTCACATCGTCATCCAGGCGGGACTGGGTTACACACCCACGCCGGTCATTTCCCATGCCATTCTCACCCATAACCGGGGCAAGACGACAGGGCTGGCCGATGGCGTCGTCATCACGCCATCCCATAACCCGCCTGACGATGGCGGCTTCAAATACAATCCGCCCAGCGGCGGCCCGGCTGAT
The DNA here is from genome assembly GCA_024762395.1 of Anaerolineae bacterium. Taxonomy (GTDB): domain Bacteria; phylum Chloroflexota; class Anaerolineae; order Promineifilales; family Promineifilaceae; genus JACKCC01. The sequence goes on from JANTHP010000220.1 coordinate 1,454, forward strand.
ACGGGTACGACGCAGCAAATCCAGGATCGCGCCAATAAAATCCTGCGCGATGGCCTGAAAGCGGTCAAACGGATGCCGTTGGCCCGCGCTTTACGCGCCGAAACGACACAAGCGTATGATTACATCACGCCCTATGTGACCGATTTGAAGAATGTCGTCAACATGGAAGCTATCGCCAATGCCGGTCTAAAAATCGGCGTTGACCCGATGGGCGGCGCAGGTATCAATTTCTGGGATCCGATTGCGGCGATGTACGGCCTTGACCTGGAACTGGTTAACCGCGTCGTTGACCCTACATTTTCGTTTATGACGGTGGATAAGGACGGCAAAATTCGGATGGATTGTTCGTCGCCGTATGCGATGGCGGGTTTGATTGGCTTGAAGGAGCGGTTTGACGTCGCGTTTGGCAATGACCCGGATTATGACCGGCATGGGATTGTGACGCGGTCGGGCTTGATGAATCCAAATCATTATCTGGCAACGGCCGTTTCCTACCTCTTCTCCCACCGCCCCCACTGGAACCCGAATGCCGCCATTGGCAAGACCCTGGTCTCCAGTTCTATGATTGATCGCGTCGCTGCCGGGCAGCATATCCGGCTGGCGGAAGTGCCTGTCGGCTTCAAATGGTTTGTGGACGGTTTGATTGACGGCTCCTACGGTTTCGGCGGCGAGGAAAGCGCGGGCGCCAGCTTCCTGCGGCACGATGGCACAGTCTGGACGACGGATAAGGACGGCATCATTATGGATTTGTTGGCAGCGGAGATTACGGCCGTTACCCGCCAAACGCCCGCCGAACATTATCAACAATTAGAGGAAAAGTACGGCCGTCCCGTCTACGAAAGAGACAACGCCCCCGCCAGCCGCGAACAAAAAGCCGTCCTCAAAAACCTGTCGCCGGAGATGGTAACGGCCGTCGAACTGGCCGGAGAACCCATCACCGCTAAACTCACCCGCGCCCCTGGCAACAACGCCCCCATCGGCGGGTTGAAAGTGGTCACAGAAAACGGCTGGTTCGCCGCACGGCCGTCCGGCACCGAAGAAATCTACAAAATCTACGCCGAAAGCTTCAAAGGGCAAGCGCATCTCAAGCAAATCCAGGCCGAAGCTCAAGCCATCGTTCAAGCCGCCTTCAAAGCGGCCGGATTGTAAGACAAGTTTGCAAACTTGTCTTACAACTACAAAGGGTTCAATCGTAAACAACTTTGGTGTTTCGGGAATTCCAATTCCCGAAACATGCCAAAAAGTTAAAAACGAACGAACCCAAAGGAATTGAAATGTCTGACCCACGCATTACCAAATTAGCCCAAGTCCTCGTCCATTATTCGCTGGAATTAAAATCCGGCGACCAATTCATGATGTCCAGCAGCCCATTGGCCCATGAACTCAACCTGGCTGTTTATGAAGAAGCCGTCAAAGCCGGGGCGCATGTGTTACCCCGTATCCAGATACCCGGCGCGCGTGAACTGTTTTTCAGACATGCTAACGACGAGCAGCTAGACTATATCGCGCCGGGCCAACGCATCGTCGTCGAACAATATAACGCCATTCTCAACATTGGCGCCTTTCATAATACCCGTGAATTATCCGGCGTTGACCCGGAGCGGCAGCAGCGCGTCAACCGCACTGGAGCCGACTTACGCAAAACCTTCATGCAACGGATGGCGACACGTGATTTGCGCTGGTGCTACACCGTCTTTCCTACCCACGCTTCCGCCCAAGAAGCCGATATGAGCCTGCGCGAATACGAAGCATTTGTTTACGGCGCGGGCATGTTGGAAAACGATGACCCAATCGCTTATTGGTGGGCTGAGGCCGAGCGGCAGCAAAAACTCATTGATTGGCTGGCCGGTAAAGACCGCATCGTGATTAAAGGGAACAACGTTGATTTGCAGATGTCCATCAACGGGCGTCGTTTCAAGCAGGCGGCGGGCAAAGAAAACTTTCCCGACGGCGAAATCTACACCTCGCCTGTTGAAGAATCGGTCAATGGCTGGATTCGCTTTGGTTACCCGGCCATCTTTGGCGGGCGCGAAGTGGAAGACATCGAACTGTGGTTTGAAGATGGCAAAGTGGTCAAAGAAAAGGCGGGCAAAGGGCAAGAGCTGCTTACCTCCTTGCTCAACACTGATGATGGCTCCCGCATTTTGGGCGAATTAGGTATTGGCACAAACTACGGCATCCAACGCTTCACCAAAAACATGCTCTTCGATGAGAAAATCGGCGGCACCATCCATCTGGCAGTAGGCGCTGGCTTCCCTGAAACGGGCAGCAAAAATGTGTCCGGCCTGCATTGGGACATGCTCTGCAACATGGCCGAAAGTGAGATACTGGTGGATGGTGAACTGTTTTACAAGGATGGCAAGGTTGTGGTTTGAAAAGGTGGCAGGGTGGCAGAGTGGCAAGGTGGCAGAGTGGCAAGGTGGCAGGGTGGCAAAGTAGCAAGGTGACAGGGTAGACAAGATGCTGGATCCAAAGCAGTTGGTTGGCGAGCAGATTAAGCAGTACCGGATTGAGGCGCACATTGATCGCGGGGGGATGGCGGATGTGTATCTGGCGCAGGATATGAATTTGCAGCGCAAGGTAGCATTGAAAATCATGCTGCCTGCCTATGCCCACGACAAGCAGTTTGTGGAACGGTTCTGGCGGGAGGCGCGCACGGCGGCCCGGCTGGACCATCCCAATATTGTGCAGGTTTATGAAATCAGCAGTACGCCGGGGCAACGGCCGTACATCGCCATGCAGTACATTGACGGCGGGTCGTTGAAGGACAAGTTGACAGCCTTAGACGGCCGTCCTCTGCCCGAAAAAGAAGCCCTCACCATCATCCGCCAGGTCGCCGACGCGCTGAGCGTCGCCCACAATGCCAACGTCATCCATCGAGACATCAAACCCAGCAACATTTTGCTGCGCCCCAACGGCAAGCCGGTACTGGTAGATTTGGGCATCGCCGCCGTCCAAACCGGCGAGAAGTTGACCCGAACCGGCACGCTCATCGGCACGCCCCACTACATGTCACCCGAACAAGTTAGCGGTAAGCCGGTAGACGGCCGTTCCGACCTCTATTCGCTGGGTGTGGTGCTGTATGAACTGCTGTGCGGCCGTCGTCCCTTTGAAGCCACCGAATCCCTGGCCGTCTTGCACAAACACGTCTACGAAGCGCCCCAACCACTGCCCGAACGCCGCAGCGGCCTCTCCCAGCAAACGTACCGGCTGGTAGACATTTGCCTGCAAAAAGACCCCAATCAACGGTATCAAACCGCCGGCGAACTGGCCGCCGCCATTGACCGGGCGCTGGCCGGCAAGAAACCTGAGCGCCCCCGCCCCAAGCCCTGGCAGCCGCCCGCAGCAACAGAACCGCTGGTCTATGACCATCCGGTGGCTGGGCATCCGGTGGCTGATGAGCCGGTTAAACAACGCCCCTGGTGGCTGGCGGCGATTTTTGTGCTGCTGCTGGCCGCTGTCGGCTCCTATTTTGCCTTTTTTTCCGACGGAATCGGCCCATCCAACTCGTTACCGGCAACGGCCGTTACCGAAAATGGCGGCGGCGCATCCCAACCAGAAAACAGCCCGTCAACCGACGTTGTGGTGGTTGAAGTAACGCCAACCCCCGAACCGCCGCCGCCAACGGCAGCGCCTGAACCAACGGAAGCCGCGCCGCCAACCAATCCGCCGCCCACAGCGGCCCCACCCACAGCGCCCCCGCCGACTGACACGCCTTTTGCCGGGCCGGTTACGCTGGAAATCGGCCGTTCGGTGCAAAATCGGCCCATCGAAGCGGTCAGTTTTGGGTCGGGCAGCAAGGCGATCATTTTTGTCGGCGGGCTGCACGCCGGTTCTGCGCCGGGGTCGGTGACGCTGGCGCGGCAAGCCGTCACTTATTTTGAAAGCAATCCGCACATGATTCCCGCCAATGCGACTGTTTACATTATCATTTCGGCCAATCCAGACAGTCTGTATGCGCCAGGGCAGTTAGACGGCCGTCTCAATGCCAACGGAGTCGATCTGAACCGCAACTGGGACTGCCGCTGGTCGCCGACGGCCACCTGGCGCGGCCAATCGGTCAGCGGCGGCTCGGCCCCCTTCTCTGAACCGGAGACGCAGGCTTTGCGAAATTTCATTCAAGACAAAGGGGCCGCTGCGGTCATCTTTTGGGAAGCGCGGGTCGCCAATGGGCTTTCCTCGGCCGGCGCTTGCAGCGAAAACAGTCGAGTTTCCGGCCCATTGTCGGAAATTTACGGCCGTGCCGCCGGCTATTCTGTGGCTGATTATGAAAATTTGACGGACCAAACGCTAAACGGCGATGGGGCCAACTGGCTGGATGCGCAAGGCTACCCGACGATTTCTGTGCTGCTGCCGGATTATGAAGATATTGATTGGAACAGTAATCTGGCCGGGATTTTGGCGGTATTGGATGCGTATGGGCAATAGTAAAGGATGAAGGATGAAGGATGAAGGGTGAAGGATGAAGGATGAATTGCTTTATACGAGGAGAAGAATGGGGCTGCTTTTCCTGTTCATCCTGCTGGCGGGCTGTATTCGGGTAACGTCGGATGCGGCTCCGGCTGTGCCCACGCAACTGGCGACGGCCGTTCCCTTGCCCACAATCACGCTCCCCCCCGCGCCCCATACGGCAACGCCGATTCCTACCGTTCTGCCGCCAACCCAACCGCTGCCAACCGCGCCGCCTGCCCCAACGCTGCCCCCTTCGCCCGCGACAACTCTGCCGCCCACGCCGGCTGCCAATGGGTTTATCACACAGACGATTGGGCTGTCGGTTGAGAAACGGCCGTTAATCAGCTACACGTTTGGCAATGGCCCCACCCAAATCGTCTTTATCGGCGGCATTCACGGCGGTTATGAGTGGAACACGATTTTGCTGGCGTATGACGCGATTGACTATTTCACCGAGAATCCCAATATGATTCCGATTTCGGTTACGCTGCACATCATCCCCAGCGCCAATCCTGACGGGCAGTTTGTAGTGACGGGGAAAGACGGCCGTTTTTCCCGTGCCGACGTGGCTTGGGACACGCTGCCGGGCCGAGTGAACGGCAATCAAGTAGATTTGAATCGAAACTGGGGCTGTAACTGGTCGGCAACGGCCGTTTGGCGGGACCAACCCATCGGCGCCGGCAGTAAACCTTTCTCAGAACCGGAAAATGTCGCCCTGCGCAACTTTATTGTGGCGTTACAGCCGACGGCCGTCGTCTTCTGGCACAGCGCGTTCAACGGTGTATTCGCCGCCGGTTGTCCCGATTTGTACCAGCCTTCCTATGATCTGGCCTTCGTTTACAGTCAGGCCGCCGGCTATCCCGTCTACACTTCCTTCGATACTTACCCGGTAACGGGCGATGCCGGCGATTGGCTGGCAACACAGGGCATTCCGGCCGTCAGCGTTGAACTCACCAACCACGAATCGCTGGATTGGAATCAAAATCTGGCCGGAATGTTAGCCGTACTCAATCAATAGACTCCAGCGCTCGCAAGGTGACAGTCACTTTCTCCAGAGGTAATGGTCATGACAAATCGCCATATTAAGTGACTGTCACCTTTGAGACTTAGCAGCTGCCGCCTCTTTTTGTTTGCTGATGCAGTGATGATCGCCATAGGAGCAGAACACACAGCAGTCGCCGGGTAACGGCCGTAATTTGGTACCACAACTGGTACACGTGTGAAAAGCCAGTCAATAATTTAGTGGGATGTCCAGCATCACCACATGCCCGCATTCAGGGCAGGTCAAGTTAGTTCGGGTTACAATTTTTTCGTCCATGCCAGTATGGTACACCTTCCAGTGGCAGGAAGGTCAAGGGGGAGAGATAAGAAGAGGATGTGAGAAGGGGGCTGCGGGCCGCTATTTATTCGCTCGTTCGCTTACTAGATGACAAACGCAGTTCTTGCCATCCACATCATCGGTGGGGAAAGTGAGGCCAAGGGCGTGTAGTTCCCGTAGTTCTACTTCCAACCGCTTCAGTTCGGCGATGCGCCGCTGAATTTCGTCCGCTTTGGCCGCTAACAAGTCCAGCAGGGTGCGGCAAGGGGCTTCTTGCCGGTCGCGCAGGGCCAAAATTTCGCTGATGTCGTCCAGCGACAGCCCCAGCGTGCGCGCCCCGGCAACGAGTTTGATGCGGGGAACGGCCGTTTCCTCATAATCCCGGTAGCCGTTGGACAGCCGTTTGGGCGGCGGCAGCAAGCCGATTTCTTCATAATAACGAATCGTTTTGGCCGATAAATTTGTCCGTTGGGACAGCGCTTTAATTTGCATCGTTCGACCTCACAGAAGAGACCACGCCGCTGCGCGGCACCATCAAATGAATGAAAACGGGACACATCTCTTATCTGTGTTCATCCGTGTTAATCCGTGTCCCATTTTCACAGGAGACAACATGGGCACAGCCCACCACGAATGAATGAAAATCCACAGATTGCGCAGATGGCGC
>JANTHP010000221.1 GCA_024762395.1 Anaerolineae bacterium
AAATCGCATTGCCCGCTTGCTTAGCGATGCGCCGCGCGGCGTTATTTTTGACCGCAACGGTCAGCCGTTAGCCGTGAATTTGCCCAGCTTTAATGTCACCATTACGCCTGCATTTTTACCACCGGTTGACAGCCCTGAACGACAGGCGGTGTTTGAGCGTCTTTCTCTGCTGACCAGTGTGCCGGTGACGAATACGGTGCAGCAGCAAGCATTGGTTGAAGCGGCTAATCCTGAATTGGTGAGTACTTACGGCCGTCTCGCCACAATTTACGGCGCGCCAGTAGAAGAAACATTGGATCAGGCCGGCATCGTGCCCCAACTGCCGGACAGCATCGCCGGCATTGTGGACACTTTTAGTTTCGCGCCCTACGTTCCCGCCGTCATCACATCCGGCATCCCCATCACCCTGGCTTACACAATTGAGCAAGAAAGCGTCTTTTTGCCCGGCGTGCGCGTGCTGGAAGAACCGCTGCGCGAGTACCCCAGCGGTGAATATACATCCCACATCATTGGCTACATGGGGCCGCTGCCTAATGAAAACTGGCTGAATTTACCCGGCTATGAACGAGATGACCGCGTTGGTTGGGCCGGCCTGGAATCGTCAATGGAGTTTGAAATGGCGGGGCAAAAGGGCGAGCGTCAAATTGAACAAGACTGGACTGGTCGTGAGTTACGTCAAATTGGTCTGGCCAGGCCCCCTGTAGCGGGCTTGAACTTGCATCTGACGCTTGATCTTGATTTGCAAAAACAGGCATTTGAAATTTTGCGCCAATTCATGGAGGCCAATCGAGAAACGGCGCGAGTTGATAACATCACCGGCGAACGCGAATTCCCAGAAGTTGAACAGGCGGCGGTGGTGGTGATGAATCCCCAAACAGGGGAAGTGTTGGCAATGGTCAATTTTCCGACGTTTGACAACAACCGGTTCGGAACGGAAGTGCCGGTAGAATATTATTTGGGCCTGGCGCGGAATGATTATACGCCGCTGGTCAATCATGCCATTACCGGCACATACCCGCCTGGATCAACATTTAAGCTGGTTCCGGCGTCAGGGGCGCTGCAAGAGGGGATTGTATCGGCCAATCGTTTGCTGCGCGCGCCGGGAATTATTGAAATCAAGAACCGTTTTGCGCCAAACGATCCGGGACGGGCACAGCCATTTGTCTGTTGGGTTTACAGCACGCCCAGAAAGGAGCATGGCGCGATGGATATGCGTCGGGGTATTGCTAATTCGTGCGACATTTATTTTTACAAACTCAGCGGCGGTTTTGACCAGGATGGCGAGTTTGTTGAGGGATTGGGGGTTTCTCGCATCTGGCGCTACGGGTATCAGTTTGGGTTTGGTCGGGTACAAGGGATTGAACTGCCGTTGGAGGCGGCTGGGAATTTGCCGCCAAATGAGAATTGGAAGGTGCAGACGTATGGCGAACCCTGGTCTACGGGCGATAATTACAATCTTGGTATTGGGCAGGGGTTTATGACGGCGACGCCGATGCAGGTGGCGCAGATGGCGGCGGTGGTGGCGAATGGCGGATTTTTGTACCGCCCTTCGATTATTCATCATATGACGGATGAGGATGGGAATGTCGTGTTTGTGGATGAGAATAGTCAGGTGTATGCCAGGGCGCGATTGGAGGGAAACGGCCGTATCAGCATCACAGACGCCGACGGCAACCCCCTGGACGACCCAACCCTCAATGTGGAATTTGACGAAAACGGTAATTATATCTTCCAGCCGGAAGTCATTGATGCTTTAGACGTTGACCGAGAATACCTGCAAGTCGTTCAAGAGGGCATGCGCTTGGTGAACACCCGCATTGACGAAGAAAAGTTTTACACCGGCGCCACCTACACCGATTGGTTGGACGATTTTGGCATCGCCACCGCCGGAAAGACGGGAACGGCCGAATACTGCGACAACATTGCCATCGAGCGGGGGTGGTGCCGGTTCGAGGACATCGCGCAGCGTAAAGTGCTGCCCACACATTCCTGGTATGTGGGCTATGCGCCCTATGACAACCCGGAAATCGTGGTATCAGTTTTTATTTTTAATGGCGGGGAAGGGTCGCAGTGGGCCGCGCCGGTGGCGTGCAATGTGATGGCGGCCTATTTTGGCCTGGGGCAGTATGCCGACGGGCTGACGTTAGAAGAATGGCAGGATTCACTAAGCCCAGAAAACAGGGTGTGTAATTCGCGTTCGTTTAATCCAATCGTCGAGCCGTTATCGTTGGTAACGCCAGAGGAAACCGAAGGCGCTGCCCCGCAGGAGTAGGTGTTGGGGGCGTCTTATTCGGATAGAACGCATCTTCTCAAACTATCGGAAGAAACGAGGTCAGGTGACAGTCACTTTCTCTAATACTAAGTGACTGTCACCTCTGAAGCGTCGTTATTCTTCGACTAGCTCAGACCTCGAGTCATTGAGAAGTTACGATGGAACAGTTTCCTAATGAAGTTGGGGAATAAAGTTCACAATCAAAGAGACAATCATACTTAGGGCAATAATAACCCCCAGCACGACAAACACTTTTTCCGAGAAAGTCTTTCTTTTTTTAGGTTGAAATTTAGGCGCTGTTTTTCCTTTTGATACCGGTTTTCTTCTCTTATTTTGAGCCATTTGCTTAAATTCTCCTTACAAGCATTTTCAACCCACAAGTATACCATATCAAGTCATTCACGGTAGATCGATTTGAACGTTAATCTCGGATTTGCGTACAAGCAAACATAACTTGTCACTGCGCGGCGCTGTTGAAAAGATTTGTCAAATTTTTTAGCATGACCAGGCGTTTACCAGGCTAAATTTGACAAATCCAGGAGTCCATTCTGGCTCTCCGCGCTTGCAGCAGGGAAGCGGATATACCTTATGCTATTGCCTGACATGGAGATTTTGGCAAGGGATGTGACTGATTGGGGTTGATTTGCTCTTTTTCTTTTGCTTCGAATTCCCACGTGCTCTAGCTCTAGCTCTAGCTTATAATTCACACATGCTTGATAAATTTCTTAGTTTAGGCGAACAGCCCTACTCGCAAGACGACGCCGAGTGGGATGCATTCGTGGCGGCCCACCCCAACGGCAGCATTTTGCAGACGACGAACTGGGCGCGGCTGAAGAACCGTTTTAGCTGGGCGGCCAAGCGCGTCTGGCTCAAGAAAGATGGCCAATTGGTTGCCGGAGCGCAGATTTTGTTCCGTTCGGCAGCGTTTGGCATCCTCAAAATGGCCTACATCCCGCATGGCCCGCTGGTGGATTGGCAAGATGAGGAAATGGTTGCGGCGTTGTTCAATCAAATTGATTGGGCTTGCTACGAAAATCGCGCCGGGCTGGTGAAGATGGAGCCTTTGCTGTGGCAGGATGAAATGCCGGCAGCGGCATGGCAGACGTTTTGCCAACGGCAGGAAGTGACAACGCAGCCGGACAGCGACACCATCCAGCCGCCACGCACGAGTATTGTGGATTTACGGCCGTCTCTCGACGACATCCTGGCTAACATGAAATCCAAAACCCGCTACAATATCCGCCTTTCGGCCAAAAAAGGGGTGACGGTGCGCCAGGGCACGCTGGCAGACATTCCCATCTTCAACCAATTGATGCGCGTTACCGGCCAGCGGGACGCCTTTGGCGTGCATGAACCCATCTACTACAAAGCGTTCTTCGAGATTTTTGCCCCGGAGCAGGCGGCCATGTTTATTGCCGAGTTTGAGGAACGGCCGTTAGCCGCCATTATCGTTTCTGCTGTGGGTGAAAAAGCCGTCTACCTCTACGGCGCATCGGGTAACGAAGAGCGGCAGCGCATGCCCAGCTATGCCGTCCAATGGGCCGCCATCCAGTGGGCCAGAGCGCGCGGCTGTACAGAATACGATTTATGGGGCATCCCCGACGCCGAACCGGACGAGTTGGAAACCAACTTCACCCAACGCCGCGACGGCCTCTGGGGCGTCTACCGCTTCAAACGCGGCTTCGGCGGCCAAATCAAGCGCACCGTCGGCGCCACAGACCGCGTCTACAACAAGCGCGTCAAGAAGTTGTACGAGTGGCGGAGGAGAAGATAATAAATTGTCAATTGTCAATGGCTAATTGTTAATTGTCAACGAGGCTTCATTGACAATTGACCATTGACAATTAACAATTGACAATTTCTATGTCCCATCAACCTTTTACCCTTATTCCTGATTCCGCTGCCTGGCAAAACGCCCTCGCCCAACTGCCCAACGCCCACGCGCTGCAAAGCTGGACGTGGGGCGAATTCAAATCCCGCTGGGGCTGGTCGGCGATGCGCTATGTTTTGGAGATTGACGGCCGTCCCCTCGCCGCCTTCCAAATACTCAAACGCCAACTGCCCCGGCTGCCCTACTGCATCTTGTACGTTCCCAAAGGGCCGGCGCTGGATTACAACGACGCTGCCCTGCGCCGCGTGGTTCTGGCCGAGCTGGAGGCCATCGCCACCCGCGAAAAGGCCATTTTTGTCAAGATTGACCCCGATGTGGTCAAAAGCTGGGGATTAGAACCGGAACGGCCGTCTCCCATCGGCGCCAAATTCATTACAGAACTACAACAGCGGGGCTGGCGCTTCTCCAGCGAGCAAATCCAATTCCGCAACACCGTCGAAATGGCCGTCCAGCGCCCAGAAGAAGAACTGCTGGCGGCGATGCACTCCAAAACCCGCTACAACATTCGTCTGGCGGGACGCAAAGGGATTACGGTTCGGCAAGGGACGCCAGATGATTTTGCTGTGATTGCGGAGATGTACCGGGAAACGGCCGTGCGCGATGGCTTCACCATTCGCCCCATCGCCTACTATCTCGATATCTGGCAAGCCTTTTACGAGGCGGGCCTGGCCCAGCCCCTGCTGGCTGAGTATGAAGGCGATCCGGTAGCGGCCGTCGTCCTCGTCCGCTCCGGCAGCCGCGTCATTTACATGTACGGCGCCTCCACCCACAAAGAACGCAAACGGATGCCCAACCACCTGCTGCAATGGGAAGCCATCCGCTGGGCCAAAGCGCAGGGGGCCGAAATCTACGACTTCTGGGGCGCGCCCGATGAATTCGTAGAAACAGACTCGCTGTGGGGTGTCTGGCGCTTCAAAAAGGGGTTCAACGGCCAGGTGGTGCGACACATTGGCGCGTGGGATTTTGTGGTACGGCCGTCCCTCTATTGGCTTTACACCGTCGCCCTGCCCAAATATCTCGATTTTTTACGCTCTCGTAGGTCAAGTTTGCAAACTTGACCTACACGCATAGGAGTAAAACCATGACCAGAACCATCGTCATCCTCGAAGGCGACCAAACAGGACAAGAACTGTTGGATGAAGCCTTGCGCGTTATCCAGCCCCACGTCATTCGTTTTGATTTAGATTTTTTGCATTTCGATTTGAGCCTGGAAAACCGGCGTAAAACCAACAACGAGGTCGTCTACGAAGCCGGCCGCGCCATCCGCAAACACCGGCTGGGCCTGAAAGCGGCCACCGTCACCCCGGAAGCGACAGGCGACGTAGGCAGCCCCAACGCCATCTTGCGCGAAGCGATTGACGCCGAAGTCATTTTGCGCACCGGGCGGCGCATTCCCGGCGTGCGCCCCATCGGCGGCGTCTACTCGCCCATTAGCGTGGTGCGCATGGCCCGCGACGACGCCTACGGGGCGAAGGAATGGCGCGAAGGGGAAGCTGGCGCGTTGGAGGAAATGGCCTACCGTACCGAAAAAGTCTCCCGCCGCGTCTGCCGCGCCGTTGCCGATTACGCTTTCCTTCATGCCCGCAACAGTGGCGGCAAAGTGTTTGGCGGCTCCAAATACACCGTCAGCCCGGTGTACGAAGGGATGTTCAAGGAAGAGATGGACGCCTCGGCCCAACGCCATCCCGATGTGCGCTATGAGCCGCAGTTGATTGACGCCACCTTCGCCCTGCTGCTGGCAACGACGGGCGAGCCGCTGGTCATCCCCAGCCTCAACCGGGACGGCGACCTGCTTTCCGACATGGTGCTGCAAATGTTCGGTTCCATTGCCGGGTCGGAATCTATGGTGATTTCGGTAGATGAAGAAGGCGAGGTGGATTGCGTCATGGCCGAAGCGCCGCACGGTACGGCCCCGGCGCTGGAAGGGCATAACGTGGCTAATCCGATGGCGATGATTTTGGCGACGGCCGGGCTGCTGGGCCACATGAAGGAGAGTGAAGCCAAGCGGGCCAGCCGCGCCATCTACGAAGCGACGCTGGAAGCGGTTTATGACGGCGTCCGTACCTCTGATTTGGGCGGTTCGGCGCACACGGATGAGTTTACGAATGAGGTGATTCGCCGGGTGATGAGTAAAATTGAGGTATGGTCGGCGCTGGCGTAATTGTAAACCGCAGGTTTAAGCGCCCGTTCGCAAACAAGTTAGCGGAATTGGCGAACGGGCTTCGAGTAAGCGGCATAAAGCGGCGGGGGTACGCATTTGGAGGTGAATGATGTTAGAGGTTATCAGTTATGAACCGCAGGGCGATCCCTACAAGACGCCGATATTGTTTGTGCATGGGGCCTGGCATGGCGCATGGTGTTGGGAAGAACGCTTTTTGCCTTATTTTGCTCAGCGAGGTTATGCGGCCCATGCAGTAAGTTTGCGCGGACACGGCGGTAGTTCTGGCCCGCGGCGGCTGAGTTGGGTTAGCGCGGCTGATTATGTTGCCGATGTGGCCGAGGCGGCCCAACAGCTCTCTGCGCCGCCGGTCGTTGTCGGGCATTCGATGGGCGGGTTTGTGGTGCAAAAATATCTGGAACGATACCATGCGCCGGCGGGTGTTTTGATGGCGTCGTCTCCACCTAAACCAATTTTAGGCACAACTTTCCGCGTCGCGCGCCGGGCGCCGCTTAAGTTCCTGCAAGTCAATCTTCAATTCGACCTCTATCCGGTGGTCAGCGATTCAGATTTAGCAAGATATTTTTTCTTTTCGGAAACGATGGAACAGGAAGCTGTGGCGCTGTATCACGGCCGTCTCCAATCAGAATCATACCGCGTCTATCTTGATATGTTGGGGCTGTCTTTGCCCCATCCCAAGCGTGTCAAGGCGCCCATGTTGGTGTTGGGCGCGGAGGACGACGCTATTTTTAGCGTGAAAGAGGTAAAAGATACGGCCGCTGCTTATAACGCACAGGTTCAAATCTTCCCTGACATGGCTCACGATATGATGCTGGAAGCGGGTTGGCAATCTGTCGCCGACGCGATTTTAGCCTGGTTGGAGACGCAAGAAATAGGGTAACGGCGGCTGCATCACGTTTTATTTTTTCACGCTATGAACGCTGCAAGGTTGTGACCAGGGGGAGTGCGTTAAGCATGGGGATGCCGATGGGCAGGAAGATGATGGTCATGCACAGGAGCCAGGCCAGCGCCGCCCAAATCAGGCTGGCCCACCAACCGATGACGATGAAGTAAATGGCGCGAAGGAGGAAGGGGGGCTGTCCGGCGGCGACGAAATGGCGCGCGCCGCTCTCTGAATCGGTCACGTACACGCCGGGGCGTGCTTTTAGGGTCAAGGTTTGGGGAACGCGATCAATCATCCATAAGCCGATGGGCAGGAAAATGATGGTTATGTTGAGCGCCCAGGCGATTAATATCCAAACGCCGGTTAATTCCCAGCCAAAGACGAAAAACCAAATAACGCGCAGGATGAATGGAATCTCGCGTACTGGTTTTATTTTTGTTGTTTCTGCTGTCATTTTGTATACCTCTTGGTTGTAAACGGCCGTTTCTCCAACGGCCTGTTTTTTTCATTCTTTCGTGACTATTCAGGTGTCCCCCTTAGATTTGTCAAATTTAGTCTGGTAAGCGCCTGATCATGCTAGAAAATTTGACAAATCTTTTCGACAACGCTGTA
>JANTHP010000222.1 GCA_024762395.1 Anaerolineae bacterium
CGGCCAATCGTTTCTTCCGCAATGCCCCCAACCCTTATCAGAAAAAGAAAAAGCAGAAGAAAGAGAAGAAACCACTACCTTATGATCCGCTTTATCTCCATCAATATTGGTTCATCGACATTCGGTATCTGGCCAAGTTGGATGGGAAATGGGTATACAGCATTTGTCTAATGGAAGGGTATTCCCGCACAATTTTAGCTGGTATGGTCTCCCTGTATCAAGATGAAATCGCCATTTTACAACTGCTCCATGCTGCTTTGGCTCAATACGGCCGTCCCAAAGCGATTGTTTCGGACAATGCTGGGGTTTTCAAGGCCGATGCCTACAAAGACTTGTTGAAAAAATTGATTATCAATCGTTGTCGTATCGAGAAACGGCAATCATGGCAAAATCTGATCGAGACACAATTCAACATCCAGCGACTTTATCTGGACATCAAATTGGAAAATGCAGACTCGATCGAGCAGATTCAAACGGAACATGCCAAGTTTATCCATCTGTTTAACACGACCCGGCATGGCGCTCATGAGAAAAGATTCGATGGACGCCGATCACCGATGGCCGTTCTTGGAGGAGCAATGGGCCGACCTATCGCTGGGAATGATTTGGAAAATGCCTTTCGCCATCTGCAATTTGTGCGCGTGGTGAATCACCATGGACTGGTCAGTGTGCAACGGTTCTATATTTATGCCGAGCGTGGCCTGGCTAACAAGCGGGTTTCGATCTGGATACATCAAGGTAAATTACATGTTGAACACCAGAAAACCTTGCTGGCTCAATATACTTGCAAGCTGAATCGAAAAAGCAAGACGTTGAAGTCGGTGACTGAGCCGCAGCTTTACCAAACACCATTTGCTTCAGCTCAACTTGAACTATTTGAGTTGGATGAAATACAGTGGCAAAAAATATACCATCGCCCCCCTTACAAACACCATGCCAAAGGGGGGCCGACGGCTGAACAATTGCCATTATTTGCCCTGTTTTGTATGCTGTTTTTCTGGTAACTGATGGTTTTCGGAAGGGGAACCCTTATTTGTTACAAATTTCGGGAAAATCTATGACGGAGTTTTACTTCCAGCCAGAGTAAACTTTCATGTGAACAGGTCTCCTCGGTAATCATAACCGAGTGCAGGAAGGCGGTTCCCGTCAGCCAGGGCATCAACATAGCGTTCTCTACCGGATCCCATCCCCAAAAACCGCCCCAGCCCAGCACGTCGTAGGCCCAACGGCCACCCAAAATCAACCCAACCGATAAGAAAATCCAGGCCACCAATGTCCAGCGGCGGCTGGTACGAATCCACTCGTCTTCCCGTGATTTACCGGTAATAAGCGCCGAAATCGCAAAAGCGAAAGGAATCACGAAACCAGTAAAACCCAGGTATGTCGTCGGTGGATGTCCAATCATGCCAAAATGGCGCAGCAGAGGATTCAAGCCTCGTCCATCTTGGGGCACGTAAGGCATGGCTCCATCCGGTTGGAAAACAGCCTGAATCAATTCATTGGCTCCGGGCACATGCCATAGTCGGGCAAAGGGGTTGGCAATGGCAACGGATATGCCGATGAAAAAGGCGGTCGTTAACATCGCCGCCGTGATAAAGTAAGGCATCAACTCGCGGTCCCGATCCCATTTACGAACCAGAACGGTCGCTACAAAACCGGCCATCAACCAGCCCCAAAACAAAATAGAACCCTCTTGTCCACCCCATAACGCTGTCAGGCGCAGGAATGGCGACATCGCCTGACTGGAAACGTCTACGACGTAGGCCAGGGAAAAATCCATTGTGTACAGCTTATACACCAGGATGATGACCGGAATCGTCAACATGGGGAAGGTGATCAGCGTGGCATTACGGGCGCTTTTAACCCACTCTGGCCGCTTTTGTGCGCCCCCCAAAGCAGAAACCACCGTTGCATACAGCGCCAGCAAAAAAGCGATGTTCAAGGCCATAAAACCAATATCAGCTAACATAGTCTTTCGTCTCCAGTCTTGTAGTCGAGTAGTCTTTAGTCTCTACTCGCCAGCATAGGGTTCGGCCAGCAGCTCATCAATCTTCTGATCCAGTTCGGGCGGATAAAGCGGGCCGATTTTGACGCCGCGCAGTTCACCGTTTTTGGCGACGTAGTACGTTTCCGGTACGCCATCCATGTTGTACATTTGCGAAATGCGCGTACCGACGTCTGGGCCATTGAAGTAAGTAATGTCAAACTCATCAATGTAGGCCAATGCTTTGGATACTGCATCCGCATAATCTACGCCGATAAAAACGACGCCCTGGTCTTTATATTTGCGCCATGTGGCTTCCAGGTAGGGCGCTTCTTCACGGCAGGGTGGGCACCAGGAAACCCAGAAGTTGATGATGACAACCTGGCCGCGCAATTCGCTTAGGGTGATCGTCTCGCCTTCAAAGCTGGTAATGGTGAAATCGGGGGCCATGCCGGAATCCACCTGCCCGCTATTGACCTTCACCAGTCGCCAGCCTACCAGGCCCAACAACCCTAATACCAGGGCATAGGCAATGATAGTTCCAAAAGGAAAGCGGCGCCTTGGCTGCACCTGTATTTGTTCAGGGATAGTTTGGGGTGCCAATTCAGTCATATCTCCTCCATCATTTCCCTGGAAATAGAAGTTTCCGGGGAAATAATTACGGGTAAAAGTTCAAAGTTTCGGCCAAAGCCGTTTCAGCGATGGGTTCGTCCACTGCCAGCCAGACTACGAGGGAATCGGATTGAAAGTAGTAATGTCGCTGGCTCATGCCGGTGAGTTCGTAAAGGGTACGGCCGTTTACCTCTCGCATCCCTGTTGGCGTAAATGGAGACTCCCCGGCGGCAATGGCCTGTTCCATCTCGCCAACCATCCTTGCGGCCATCGCCTTAGCCGGCGCGCCCGCCACCCACAACATGACCATATTGCCGCGACGGCCGTACATGCCATACGCGCCCGAAGAAAGCGGGAATTCCTGGCCATGCAACTGCGCCACCACGTCTACAGCCTCCGGCCCGTAGCTGGTCTCCGTCTGGGATAATCCGGCAATTGAATCCGGCAGCGCAGCCGCGTCTGGCCTGGCAATAGCTTGGGTAAACTGCCAGTAGGCCAGGCTGGCCACAATGAGCGCCACGCCGAATGTCATCAAAGCCGCTGGGCCGATCCGCTTCCGCATTAAGTTGACTTCCTGTTACGAAACAGGAGCCTCCACAAACACATTCAGCTCAACCTTCACTTCCGGTTGTTCGGGATCGTTGGAGTTAATAAATACCTGGCGAATCAACTCGCCGGTCAGTTCTGGCCCATGAAAACCGGAATCGAATTCAATGTGCAAAACGCCGCTCTCGCCAGCGGGTATGGTCATGGGCGTCACGGTGGCCTCTGTACAGGTACAGGAGGTAATGAGGCCCTCAATGACAAGATCGGCCTCGCCCTCATTTCTGACGACCAAATCGCGGCTGATGATTTCGCCGTTAACGACGTTCCCCAAATCAATTTGCGTGGCCTCGACCGAGACTTTTGGTTGTTCCGCAGTACAGGCGGCCAAAAACAAGCCGGTGAAGATAAGAAAAACAAATGTCAGTTTACGCATATTTACTCCCGTGGAAATTGGAATGTCCATAAATAATCTATGATGGCTTCGATTTCATGATCGGTAAATATAGTGCCCCAGTAGGGCATGCCTGTGCCCATGCCACCGCGCCGGATTTTGCCGTCGAGTACGGCCGTACTGGCGCCCAGCATGATTTGGGCATCGGTAAAGGCAGTGGCCTGGTCAAATTCTTGTCCAAATACGCCATCGCCGGCGCCGCTGTTGCCATGACAGGCGGCGCAGTTTTGGTTGTAAAGGGTTTGGCCCAGTTGAAGCTTTTCGTCGGTTGTTTGGGAATGCCAGCTGGCGGCGACTAAATCCCACACATCGCTGTTGGATAAAGCGGCCGTTTCCGGCTCTAAACGCAATGCCTGCCACACCTCAAATGGAGGCTGAGTCAGGTAAACGTCTCGGCTCAGATACGATGAGGAGATGTTCGCGTCCAGAGTTTCACCCCGAGCGGCTGAAGGAGGATTATCAAGATGTACGTCTACAGTGTGGGGGGCGTCAATATCCAGTTCCAGTTCTACATAGAGCGGTGGAGACGAAGGTTGGGCGATGGCCACTTCGACGACGGACGCTGCGTCCGCTCTCAGTGCAGGCGTTTCCCCTTTTTCATCCCCTGTTACCTCAATCGTCCCCCGCATCCGCCAATGATTGGCCCCGCACCAACGCGTGCAGTAATAGGTATACGTCCCCGGTTCGTCAAAGGTCAACGTCACTTCGGTCATTTGACCTGGCAGTACATCTACGGCCGGCCAATCAGTCTGACCAACGGCAAAACCGTGCATGACATCATCTGAAATCAGGCTTAGCTCCAAGGGCACGCCCACTTCGGCGGTGAGCGTGTCCGGCAAAAACCCGCCCTTTTCGGGCATGACGGCGCGCACTTCAACCGACCGATCGAGCCGGTTGGCAATGAAAATAGCCAATAACAGGCCGAAGATGAGATGGATCAGCAACGCACGAGCTAGCCATTCCCGGTCTTTGGCAAGGGCATCGTCAGAGGAAGAGACGGCCGTCTGAGCAGCCATTTCCACGTTGACTGTGGTTTTGCTTCCTAACCAATGAGCAGCCATAACATTCCTACCGTGATAAAAAAGCAATATGCGATGGCGGGCAAGGCCGTTCCCCCACGTTTCTCTTCGGCGATTTTGCGGGCAGTGACAGCCGCCCAGGCCAATCCGCCCACTAAAACCAGCGTTTGCAAGATGGGGACGATGCGGCTGAGGTAAGGTGTCCAGGGGGTGACGGCCGTTCCCAACAAATCCCAGCCCCAGCCAAACGGATCCGACAAAACCGGCCAGAGATAGGAGATGTTGGCAAAGACAAAGGAAAGACTGAAAGCAATCCAGGCTGCCAATCCCAGTGGGACCAGGGCATACGCATTGGCCGTAAATCGTTGACGCACGACGCGAAGATTGACCCGTTGTCCCATTCCGGCCCAGGTCACCAGATAGAAAATCCCCGGGAGCAAGCCCAAAATAAAAAGCAAGAATGCCAATGCGTATCCCAACCAGGCCAACGAGCCGACATTGTAAGCGGTTGTCTTCAGCCATCCCCACGGCCCCAGCATGACGGCCGAATAAACCACCGCGCTGCCCAGCATGATGAATGCCTTAAATGCTTCATCCAGCTTGCGGCCTCGCGCCACAGTCAAATCAGCGCCAACTGGCCGGATTTGAATAGCGATGTTGTCGTGCGGACAGGTGCGCAAACATTCCATGCACGCGCCGCAGGTGGTGTTTTTCACCAACCCGCCGGGGAAAACGCCCCAGGGACAGCCGTACCCATCGGCATTCCCGGTGTAGCAGGTTTTTTCGGTGTGGCTGGCGCAAATGGCCATATCCCGCACCCGCACTTCCAGCGGCGCAACTTGTGAATACAAGCCGATAAAGCCGCCCACCGGGCAAAGATAACGGCAAAAAGCCCGCCGCTCGTAGATCAACGCTGTCCCAACGGCCAGAAAAAGGAAAATGGCGAGGATAACGGCCGTTACCTTCGGCTGCGTCAACACCACCGCGCTGAACAAAGCCAGCAGGGCAAACCCGCCGTTTTGCAGCCAGATATTGCGGAATCGTTTGGGCCACTGGCGTAATCGGAGACTGGGGATTGGAGATTGGAGATTACCAGTCACTAATCTCCAGTCTCCAGTCTCTTTCTTCCTCGGCCCCAACACCGCCCCATTTTGCAGCCATTCCCCAGCCATCGGGATGGGACACACCGTACACCAACCCCGGCCAAAGAGAGGTACGGCCGCCAGAATCAACAGCGCCCACCACGCAATCCAGACAAAGACGATGCTGAGGTTGCGGCTGCCTACGGGCGTGCCGAACAGTCCGGCCAAAATGGCAACGACAAACCCCGCCAGGGCGATAGCCCGCAAAATAAATTGCGGCCACCGATTCACGACTAACGTTTTGACAGCCGGGATACGGGTCAGGTCGTAGCGGCTCATTGACGAAATCTCCACAATCCAATGAGAGCCGCCAGCACAGATAGAGCTATACCGCGCCAAAGCAACAAGTTTGGTCCCACTTTGAGCTTACCAATCATGAAGGGATGCAGTGCGCCACAGGTGACGGAGCAGCGAAAGCGGAATGTGCCAGATTTGTCGGCGGTGAAGGTCAATATTGCCGTCTCGCCGGGATCGGCGGTTACGACCAAGTCATAGCCATCCAGATACAGGCCATGAACGACATCGGTAGACGTTAGTTCAATGGTGACCAAATCGCCCGGATTGACTTCAAGAATGGCCGGGCTGAAGGCAAAGCTGCTGGCTTCCAGGTGCAAAGTGTGGGTTGTGGGCACGGCCGTTCCCGTCGGCAGCGGCGCAAATACAACAGCTAGGGCTAACAAACTCAGAACGAGCCACGAGCCATGTTTGATAGTGAATCGTTTTTGGGGGAGGACGGCCGTTTCAACATTCATTTCTTCGTTAACCGTTGGCTGTTATCCGTTGATTGTTGACTGTTTACTGTTGCTCCAACGGCGTCGGCGGGCCAAATCGGGAATAGGTAGTATCCACAATCGCAAAAATCTCATCCACCGACTTGCCTTCATCCAGCAGCCGCATCGTGTCCTGAGCGATGTCTACACAAATGGAGCAGCCCAAGGCATGTTCGTCGAAAGCAATTTCGCCACTACTGTCATCAGCCACAAAGCAAGCATAATTGGACGTGTGTCCCATCGGGCCGCAACCGCAGTAGCAGGGGATTTGGGAAGCCACATCCGGATTGGCCACAGCAAACTGGTAAGCTTCCTGAACCGTCACCGGCGCTTCCTGCACAATTGGCGGCATCTCTGACAGTGGCGCCATGTCAAAGCTATGTTCAACAGCTTGCGGCTGATTGCCGCTGCAACCAGCCGCCCCCACGCTGAGAATGAGTAGTAAAAGGGTCGCAATGATCAAGTAACGTCTTGTTGGCCTCATTTTCGCTCCAATTATTGAACGTTTTTTCCTCTGGCTCTCGCTCTATCCTCTAGCTGTCCAGAACGGCCGCCTGCACCCAAATTTCTGCTTGCGATTGGCGCGGGTCGTTGTTCTCAATGATCAAACCTCGGCGCACCGTCTGCCCAGCTGCGTCATGGTACCCGGCGTCAAAAACCAGCGTCACCTCGGCCACTTTACCCGGAGGGATGACGCTGGCTGAAATTTCGGCCGTGGTGCAGCCGCAGGTGGTATACGCCCGGCTGATGGTCAGCGGGGCTTCGCCGTTGTTGCGGATGATAAATGTGCGCTCGACCACGTCTTGCGGGCCAATGCTGCCAAAGTTGTAAGACTTTTCGGGAACTAAAATTGCCGGTTGCGGCTGACTGCTGGACAGGAAGGGAATTGGCGGCCCCTCCCCCATCTCGTGAATGGCTGAAATGGGGCGATCATAAACAATATCGGCAGCCGTGTAATCCATCGCCGCTTGATCAACTTGCCGGTCAGCGACGTAAGCGTATATACCCCAGGCAACCATTAGAAGACCTACAACCAGGATGGATATAGTAATTGCTTTCCGCTGGCGTTCTTTGCGGCGGAACGCTTCACGCCGCGCTCTTCGACTTAATGTAGCTGTTCTGCTCATGGCGTTCTCCTAATTGCAAGGACGAGGTAGTTAGATTCCACATTTTC
Organism: Anaerolineae bacterium; assembly: GCA_024762395.1. GTDB lineage: Bacteria > Chloroflexota > Anaerolineae > Promineifilales > Promineifilaceae > JACKCC01. Next base: position 7,699 of record JANTHP010000222.1, read on the forward strand.
TTAGCAAGATAAGTTGGTCTCCAACAACCTCGCCCTTACTGTAAACGGATTGGTTCTCCAATCTATTCTGATAAATTCCAGGTAAAA
>JANTHP010000223.1 GCA_024762395.1 Anaerolineae bacterium
AAGCGCGGCCGAATAATGATTTTACGGCCGTACAGCCCTACCTGGAAAAAACCGTCGAGTTCAGCCGCCGCATCGCCAACTGCTTCCCCGGCTACGACCACATCGCCGACCCCCTGATTGACCAATCCGACGAAGGCATGAAAGCCGAAACCATCCGCGCCCTCTTCGCCGACCTGCGCGCGCAGCTTGTCCCCATCGTTAAAGCCATCACCGCGCAAGAAACGGCCGACGACAACTGCCTCCACCAACCCTTCCCCGTCCAAAAACAGCTTGCTTTTGGCAAGGAAATCATCCGTCAGTTTGGCTATGATTTTGAACGCGGGCGGCAGGATATGACGCACCACCCCTTCATGACAAAATTCAGCCTGGGCGATGTGCGCATCACCACCCGCGTCAAAGAAAATGATTTATCTGAAGCGCTGTTCAGCACCTTACATGAAGCCGGGCACGCCATGTACGAACAGGGCATTAACATGGATTATGAAGCGTCTCCTTTAGGCGGCGGCACATCTTCCGGCGTTCATGAGAGTCAATCCCGCTTGTGGGAAAATCTGGTGGGACGCAGCCGCGGCTTTTGGACCCATTATTACCCAAAGCTGCAAGCTGTATTTCCAGAGCAGTTAAATGATGTGTCGCTGGACACATTTTACCGTGCCATCAACAAAGTAGAACGCTCCCTCATCCGCACCGACGCCGATGAAGTGACCTATAATTTACATGTCATGATCCGTTTTGATCTGGCGCTGCAACTACTGGAAGGAACGTTGGCGGTAAAAGATTTGCCGGATGCGTGGCACGGCCGTTACCAATCCGATTTAGGCATCCACGCCCCCAGCAACGTAGACGGCGTCCTGCAAGATGTGCATTGGTACGGATTCGGCTTGATTGGCGGCTCATTCCAGGGGTACACGCTGGGCAACATCATGAGCGCCCTGTTCTACGATCAGGCGTTACAGGCCCATCCAGACATCCCGGCGCAAATCGAACAAGGTGAATTTGGGGCGCTGCATGGCTGGCTCAAGGAAAATATCTACCAGCACGGCAGCAAATTCACCCCCGACGAGCTGATAGAGCGCGTCACCGGCGGCCCGCTGACGATTGACCCATACATTCGCTACCTGCAAACAAAATTTGGCGACTTGTATGCTTTGTAAGCAAAAAGCCCTCGCAGGTTTTGGAAACCTGCGAGGGCTTGGATTGAATTCCCGCCGATACGGAGCCTATCCTCACATAGGCGCGGGAATGACCGTTTTAATTACTTCTTTTGCGGGCCGGCAGCCAGAATTTCGGCCGTTACGCCATCCTTAAACTGCTCAAAATTATCAACAAACATATTCACCAGCTTGGTCGCCTGGGCGTCATACGCTTCTTTATCAGCCCAGGTGTCGCGCGGGTTGAGTATTTCGTCGGGCACGCCCGGCACATGTTTGGGGATGTGTAAGCCGAAGAAGGGTTCCGGTTCTGTTTCCACATCGTCCAGGTCGCCATTGAGAACGGCCGTAACCATCTTGCGCGTGTAAGCCAGCTTCATCCGGCTGCCAACACCATGCGGGCCGCCCGTCCAACCCGTATTCACCAGCCACACCTTCGCGTCATGCTTCTCAATCTTCTCGCCCAGCAGCTTGGCATACTCGCCCGGATGCAGCGGCATGAACGGCGCGCCAAAGCAAGCGCTGAACTCCGGCTTCGGCTCCGTTACACCGCGTTCCGTCCCCGCCACCTTAGCCGTGTAACCGTTCAGGAAGTAATACATCGCCTGCGCCTTCGTCAACCGGCTGATGGGAGGGAGAATGCCAAACGCATCAGCCGTCAGGAACAGCACATTCTTGGGATGACCGCCCATACCGTCCAAATCCGCATTAGAAATATGGGTGATGGGATAACTGGAGCGCGTATTTTGCGTCAGAGAACCATCATCCAAATCCACGCGGCGCGTACTGCTGTCATAAATCACATTTTCCAAAATCGTACCAAAACGGCGCGTCGTCTGGAAAATTTCCGGCTCCCCTTCCGGGTCAAGGCGGATCACCTTCGCGTAACAGCCGCCCTCAAAATTAAAGACGCCGTCATCGCTCCAGCCATGCTCGTCATCGCCAATCAGCGTGCGGTTTGTGTCGTTGCTCAACGTAGTTTTGCCCGTGCCACTCAAACCGAAGAACAAAGCCACATCATTTTCATCTTTGCCATAGTTGGCGCTGCAGTGCATACTCAACACGCCGCGTCGGGGCAAATAATAATTCATCGCCGTGAAGATGCTCTTCTTAATTTCACCGCCATACTCGCTGCCGCCAATCAGCACCAGCCGCTTGCTAAAATCAATCAAAATGAAAGTGGGGCTGTTGGTTCCGTCAAATTCCGGCTCGGCATGGAAACGTGGCATACCAATGACAGTGAACTCCGGCACGTGGTGGATCAATTTTTCGGGATCGTGCTCGCGGACAAACATATTGCGGGCAAACAGGCTGTGCCAGGCGTATTCGGTGATAATGCGTACCGGCATCCGGTAACGAGGGTCTGTGCCCACATAGCCATCAAAGACAAAAAGATCGCGGTTTTGGGTGTAGGCAATCACACGGCGCATTAAGCTGTCAAAACGATCCTGCGAAATGGGACGGTTCACATCGCCCCACCAAATATCTTGCTCGCTGGTTGGCTCTTTGACGGTGAACTTGTCGTTGGGGGAACGGCCGGTATGATCGCCGGTTGTGACAGCGATAGGGCCAAGATGGACAATGTGTCCTTCACGCCGTCGCAGGACTTGTTCGTAGAGCATAGACGTTGTCAGGTTCCAATAGACGGTTTCGGCATTTTTGATGCCCAGATTTTCTACACCGTATTTACTGATAAACGGGCCAAAGTTTTGCATAACTATCTCCTTCTTGAAAATGGGGCGCTGATTAACGCAGATAAACGTGGGTTTTTTTCGTTGCGGCGCGTTTTGCGTATGTTGTTACCAAGTATAATCGAAGAAAGTGAGACAAACAAAAAGCGATACGGGAATGGTAAGTACGGCCGTTAACCCCCATCCGCAACTTCTTCACCCTCCTTCCGTATAGCCTGCAAACAGATTCATCATTTAACACAGGAAACGCCGCGCGCCCACGGCGCACCGGCAAATAAATGGAAACCGCAGCCCGATTTGGCAAATCGGGCGAACGATTTGGCAAATCGTTCTACGAGGAGCGTATCATGTTCGACGATATTGACAGCTTAAAAGAAGAAGAAAAGAAACAAGATGACTATATCCACACCAGCCAATCCCCTCACCGCCATGCACATCCTAATTGGCTGCCCGGCGTGGTGTTAATTGCTGTTGGCGTTATCTTCTTATTCGCCAACCTGACAGGATTTTACCTTCAAAATTGGTGGGCATTATTTATTCTCATTCCGGCCATTTCCAACTTTGGCAAAGCATGGGAGAAATATCAGCGAAACGGCCGTTTCACCCATTCAGCCCGACGTTCCCTGACCGGCGGCGCCATCCTCACCCTCATCGCCAGCGCTTTCCTATTCGATCTGGACTGGGGGCTTGTCTGGCCCTTCTTCCTCATCATCGGCGGCGTCGCAGCCCTGTTCAACGGCTGGTTCGAATAAAAAGCAACTTCGCTTAAAACATAAGCGGGAATGGGTCGGGGATGATGGTGTCGGCGCTGAGGGAGCGTTTCAAGCCGGGAGCGTAGCAGCGTCATCATAAGGTAATTTCACAAACATAGTTAACATAATGTATATTCGTGGATAATTCAAGCAAACAGTGGCGTGTTAATGAAACCGGAAATTCCCCAACGCATACGACACAAACCCCGCCACCGCTAGAAGCACCTTTGCACCCATCATTTTTGTAAACTATGTTTTTGAGCCAATAAAGCCGCTTCTACCCGGCTACGAACTTGCAACTTTTGCAAAACATTAGTCATATAATGCTTGATGGTTTTTTCAGCCAGGTGCAATCGTTCCCCAATTTCTCGGTTGGTCAAGCCTTCAGCCACTAAATTTAGAATATCGCGTTCTCGTCCGGTTAATTCATTGAGGGGGTCATCCTGTTTCTTGGCCGTCATTTCAAACAAGATACCACCGGCCAAGACAGGCGAAATATAAACGCCCCCGCCAGCAACGATTCTCACCGCATTTGCCAGTTCCCGCGCGGTTACCCCTTTCAAAACATAACCGCGTGCACCGGCTTTGAGCGCAGCCATTAAATTATCTTGTTCTTCTGAAACAGTTAGCATCATAATGTTTACGACAGGCCAGGCAGCGGCTATTTTGCGGGCAGCGGCGATGCCGCCCGCGCCAGGCATGGTGATGTCCATCAACAGCACGTCAGGCAGTAAATCGGCGACAAGATCATGCGCTTCTTCGCCGGTTCCGGCTTCGCCAATCACGTCGAAATCGGATTCGGCAGCCAGGGAGCGGGCCACGCCGTCGCGGAACAGGGGATGGTCGTCGGCAATGAGGATGCGGATGGGTTCAGACATTATCGGCCTCCGGGATGTGTAAAGGCAGGGTGGCCCGGATGGTCGCGCCATAACCGGGCGCGCTGCTGATTTCAAACTGTCCGCCCAGCAGTTCAACTCGTTCGCGCATACCGCTGAGACCTAAACGGCCGTTTCCAACTGCTTCTCCTGGTTCAAACCCCGGCCCCGTATCGGAAATCTCCACAAGCAACTCATCCTCATTGGCGTAAATATGAACCGCCTGCTCCTGACCGCCCGCATGGCGATAGCTGTTGGCCAGTGATTCTCTCAAAATGCGGTAGAGGGTGATTTTTACCGGCAGCGGTGCGTCTTCCGGTAAATCGCCCATTGCGATAACGACATCGCTTTGTGTTTTTTGCTCGAAATCGTGGACGGCGCGCTGTACCAATTCGATCAGCGGGATGGCCTGAATTTCCGGCAGGCGCAGCCCGGCGGAGATAGTGCGCAGCTCCTGCATGGCCGATTCAATGGCGACGTGTACGGTTTCAAAGTCGCGGGTGATATCTGGCTGTGTTTCGGTGACGGCGTCGGTGAGGGATTCGATGCGCAGCAGGGCCAGGGCTAAATCCTGGGCCGGCCCATCATGCAAATCGGCGGAGATACGGCGGAGATGCTGCTCGTTGAGGGCGGTGGTGCGGACGGCGGCGCGGCGAACACGGCCGTGTAACTGCCGGTTTTGTTCCAACAACGTGTGCAGTTGGGTCACGTTTTCTTGAAGCTGGTTGCGCTGGGCGACGATGGTGCTGCTGGCCCGATTTACCAGCCCGGCCAGCAGCAGATAGACCACAGTCATTACGGCCCCCACCACCAGCCAACTGCGAATTTGGGCCGCCCGAATTTCTGCTTCCAGGCTGTCGCTGGTCTGGTAAAACTCAGAAACGGCCAAAATGTCATCGCTGCCGGCAGCACGGGAGGGCGCGTAGGTCTCAATGAGGCTGTCCCAATACTGCCGCTCAAACGCCTGCTCCGGCTTGGTTAGATGGCTGACTTCGGTCTCGACTGCGCCCCACATTGCTTTTGCCAGCCCTCCTTTAACTTCAAACTGCTGCCCAATCAGATCGGGATTGGGGCTGTAGAGGATGACGCCATCCGGCGACCAGATTTTGAAGGAAACGATTTGCTGCCCCAGGGAGGTGTCGGTGAGGAGGCGTTCAAGGGCCTGGATGTTTTCTGGTTTCAGGGAATCGCTTTGTTTCAGGCTTTGCAGGTGGGGAGAGATGTAACTGTCTACGTAAAGGGCGGTGACGGCGGCGGTGCGGTTGGTAACGGCCGTTTCGATCTGCCGGCTGATCCAACTCCCAATCACAATCATCCCGGCCAGCATCACCAGCAGGCTCACGAGCATGTATTGGCGCGCCAGCGTCAATTTTCTAAAAGCAAACATCCGGGTCTCCTACATTTTATCGTCAAGGCAGCTAACCGATTATAACGATTTTTGCGCCTGCCGGATATGGACTAAGGTCTGAAAAGCCAGGAACAAGGGTCTGAACGGAATCAAGACCTTCTCCCATTGTGGAACCACCCGCTCAATTTTTACAATGCGACCATGACGTTTTCAAATGACGAGTCCAAATTTTAGGAAATATCGGGAATGACGCAAGAAGAAGAATTCATGCTGTTAAGCAGAGCGCGCGCACTGGAACAGGAAGCGCTGGCGGAAATACACGAGCGTTTTTACGCCAAGATTTACCGCTACATTTCCTTTCGCGTGGATGAACATCACGCTGTGGAAGATTTAACCAGCGAGGTGTTTTTACGGCTGCTGCTGGCCCTCCGCGATAAGTCTGCGCCGCAAAAAACGCTGCGCGGCTGGCTGTATGGGGTCGCTTCCAATATCGTCAAAGAGTTCTATCGTCAGAAAAAACGCGCCAATTTAGCCGCACTGGACGAATCGGTTCCCAGCCGCGGTCAAAGCCCCGATGAATGGCTGGAAACGCGGCTGCTCAATGAAAATTTGCAGGCGGTCATGAGAGAGTTGACGGATGATCAGCAAAATGTGCTGGCGTTACGGTTTGGTTTTGAGATGCCTATTCGGGAAGTGGCGCGAACGATGGGTAAAAGCGAGGGATCGGTCAAGATGCTGCAAGCGCGGGCCGTCGCTTCGTTGTCGCGCCGCGCTGCTGCTGCAGGGGCCTTCGCATGAAATTGATCGCCGAGCAAACGTTAGTGAACTGCCTGGATTTGCTGGATGCGGGCGAACCAGTTGATGAGATTTTGGCGCGAAATCCAGAATCGGCGGAGGCGTTACGGCCGTTTCTGGCAGCGGCCGTTCACCTTTCACAGCTAACATCTCAACCTACACCGGCGGCCAAACAAAAATCAGAACAGCGATTCCTCCAACGCGCGGCCGAAATGCGCGCCGCTGCCGCCGCTCCTTCCCCCTGGTTCCGCTTAAGGCGGGTGCTTGTGCCGCTGGCGTCATTGGCGATGGTTTTATTCATCGTGGGAGCGGTATTCATCACTGCCTCTGCTGCCGCCTTGCCCGGCGATGCGCTTTACGGCACGAAGCGCTTTTTTGAGGAGTTTCGTCTGACCCAAACCGGCGACGACAAGACTTTGCGAGAACAAACTCAGAATGAGCGTATCCGTGAAGTGGAGGCGATCTTGCGGACAGACCGCGATGTGCCGGTTGAATTTGAAGGGGCCATCCATGCAATTCAAGCGGATAGCTGGCTTGTTGCCGGCATTCAAGTGCAGGTGGATAGATTCACCCGGATTGTCGGGACACCGGAAATTGGGTTATTGGTGCGGGTTAACGGCCGTACCCACAACGGCGTCCTCCGGGCAATTACCATCACCATTTTAAGCGACGACCAACCGCCTGTGAAAATGCCAGACGAACCTGGGCCAGCCGACACACAGACGCCCTTCCCAACCCTGGCTCCGACAACAACATCACCGCCAGCGCCACCGGAAACCCCCATTCCCGACAACAGTGGCGATGATAACGCCAACGACAACAGCGACGACAATGTCAACGACAACGATGGCGATAGCAACATCAATGACAATGATGACGACGGCAGCGCCAATAACAACAACGGCGACGATAACGTGAATGACAACAGCGGCGATGATGACACCAACGGCAACGACAATGCCAACGACAACAGCAGCGATGACAACGACAACGATAATGCCAACGATAACAACAGCGATGACAACGACAACGATAATGCCAACGATAACAACAGCGGCTCCGGCAGCGGAAATAATAACGACAACGATAACACCAACGACAACAACAGCGGTTCCGGCGGCGGAAATAATAACGACAACGATAACACCAACGACAACAACAG
>JANTHP010000224.1 GCA_024762395.1 Anaerolineae bacterium
TAGTGAGCTGCTGCCTGTCTTTTCGCGCAAGCCATTGTTTGGCTACAAATGGATTGCGCTTTCCAGCTTGGGGATTGCGTTGGTTGGGTTCCTGGTTTGGGCTCATCATATGTTTGCCGCCGGGATGCCTAACATCCTCCGCATTACCTTTATGATCTCTACCATGTTTGTGGCGGTGCCGACCGGCGTGAAGTTTTTTAGCTGGGTTGGCACGATGTGGGAAGGTAAGCTCTCGTTTGAAACACCGATGCTGTTTGTGCTGGGTTCGATTTCGGTTTTCCTGATTGGCGGCGTGACTGGCCCGATTTTGGGCAATGTGCCCACCGATTTGCATTTGCATGACAGCTATTGGGTTGTCGGCCATTTCCATGCCACGATGTTTGGCGGTTTTGTCTTCCCCTTCTTTGCGGCGTTGTATTACTGGTATCCCAAGATTACGGGCAAGATGTACAAGGAATCGCTGGGTAAGCTGCATTTCTGGCTGATGACGCCCGCCTTTTGGGTGATGAGTTTGGGGCAGATGCGCGCCGGTTTGTTGGGTATGCGCCGCCGTATCGCCGATTACGACCCGGCTTTAGGTGTTGACACGACGCAATTATTGATAACCATCTCAGCCTTGGTGATTGGTTGGTCGGTGTTGATTATGGTTTACAACTTGATTAGCAGCGCTCGCACCCAGGAAAAGGCGGCGATGAATCCCTGGCGGTCACGGTCGCCGGAATGGCAGATTCCGTCGCCGGCTCCCGAATTCAACTATGATGTGCCGTTTGAGGTGGTTGGCGAACCGTATGATTATGGTTTGGCGGATTCGGAGTACATTCGGATGATGCCGACGGCGGCAGGGGACTAGAGAATGGGGATTAGAGATTAGAGATTGGCGTTTTAGCCGCGAATCTCTAATCTTCAGTCTCCAATCTCTAACAAGGAGATTTGGAATGAATGAAAGTAAAGCGGCGGCTTACCGCCTGGGATTGATTACTTTGCTGATTTTGGCGGTGTTAACGGCCGTCGAATACATCATCGGCGTTAATATGACCAATCCGGCAACTGTGTTGTTTGTGATTGCGTTGGTGAAAGCGGCCGTGGTGGTTCAGAATTTTATGCATATTTACCGCCTGTGGCGTGAGGAGAGTCATTGATGAGCGCTGTAACGCATCATGATCATGGACATGAACCGCCCTACGCGGTGCAGATTAAAAGTAACCGGTTAGGGTTGTGGTTGTTTTTCTTTTCGGAATTATTTCTATTTGGCGCGTTGTTCGTGGCTCGTTTTTCGCTGTGGGGCAACACGCGGCCGGAATTGAGCCAGGTTGTGGGTCTAATTGTGACCAGCATCTTGCTTTTGAGCGGCTTTTTCATGTACCGGGCCGAATCGGCTATTGCCCACGATGACCGTAAGACGTTTTTATCCAGCCTGCTGATTGCGGCTGTTTTGGGTATCATCTTCTTTGTCGGCGTGGTGGTGGTGGAATGGAATGTGTTTGGCATTCATGTGGAAGGCGTGGAGCTTTTCGGCCATCTCAAACCGACTGACGGCGTGTTTGGCGGCGTTTTCTTTGCCATGACGGGGATGCACGCGCTGCATGTGCTGTCTGGCGTGGCATTGATTTTGTTTGTGTGGAATAACGGCCGTAAAGGTAACTACTCCTCCGACCGGCACTGGGGTGTGGAAGGCACAGCCCTCTACTGGCATTACGTTGACGTTATCTGGATTTTCTTCTATCCTGCATTGTATTTGATTGGTCATGTAGGTTAATTTAGGAGATTGGGGACTAGAGATTGGAGATTTTCAGTCTCTAATCTCCAGCCTCCAGTCACTTAAAAAATGGATCCTGTCCTAAAAGCAGTCCTGTTATCATGGGACTGGCGTGTGGACGTCATCATCCCCCTGGTTTTGGCGGGATGGCTCTATGTAACGGGGTGGGGGCGCCTGCGTAAGCGCACTCAGCAGCAATCTCGTTTGGCTGTCCACTGGCGATTAATTGCATATATATCCGGGCTGTTTTTCATCGGTCTGGCGCTGCTGTCCCCCATTGATGTGTTGGGCGGACAGTTGTTTTATTTTCACATGATCCAGCATTTGCTGCTGATTATGATTGCGCCGCCGCTGCTGTTGGTGGCGAATCCAATGGCGTTTATTTTGTGGGGTCTGCCGGCCGGTTGGCGGCGCAAGTTTGGGCGCGGATTGAGCCGGCTGCTGCATAAAGACGGCGTGTTTCGCAGTTGGCTGCGTTCGGCAACGACGATGGGAGTTGTGTGGATGGCCTGGACGGTGTCACTGGTGGGCTGGCATGATCCCACTGCGTACAATGCGGCGCTAACCTATGATTGGCTGCATGATGTAGAGCATCTCTCGTTTTTCTTGACAGGGATGTTGTTTTGGTGGCATGTGACAGGAGCCGGGCCGCGTATCCACAAACAGGTGGGGCTGATTGGCCGGATTGTGTTTGTGTTGTCGGCGATTCCACCGAATATGCTGCTGGGGGTGTCGTTGGCGTTTGCTTCGGAGCCGGTGTATACGTTTTATACGGCCGTTCCCCGTATCGGCGGTCTGTCTGTCATAGACGATCAACGGGTAGGCGGGTTCATCATGTGGGTTCCCGGCAGCATGATGTACATCATCGCCGCACTCGTTTTGGTCGCCAAACTGCTGCAAGGTGAAGAAAACAAACCGCCCCTGCCGGAAACTGTGTGGGCTGAAGACGGCGCGATTGCTGCGCCGGGGATGGATTCATGAGACAGATGGGAAGGGTCATAAAAGCCATTTTTAGCCGCCAATTTATCATCGCTACGGCGGCAGTCGCGGCCGGAATGATATTTCTGGCGCGGTTGGGTTTCTGGCAGCTTGACCGGTTAGAACAACGCCGCGCCAGTAATGCCCAACTGATGGCTGTTTTGGAATCGGCGCCGTTGGACTTGGCCGCCGCAGATTTGCCGGAAGATTTGGCTGCTTTGAAAGACCGTGAAGCCATCGCGCAGGGGACATTTGATTTTGATTATCAAGGTTTTGTGAAGCTGCAAACGTATCAGGGACGGCCGGGCGTGCATTTGGTGGCGCCGTTGGTGATTGATGGGGGGGAAACGGCCGTTCTCGTCAATCGCGGCTGGGTTCCGGAGGCAGACAGCTACGACGCCTACAACGAATCCGGCCCTGTGACCGTCAACGGTTACATTGGCCTGACTCAGACCATTAACCGCGATACAGGCGCGGCAACGGCTACTTCGGCTCCGCTCAGCACGGCCGTTCCCACCGACTTCGCCTGGTACAGAGTAGACATTGCCGCTATCCAAACCCAAATGCCCTACAAACTGCTGCCGGTCTACATCAACCAGGCCCCCGCCGCCGACCAAACCCAGCCCCCTTTCCGCAGCGAACGCGAAGTAGATTTATCTGAAGGGCCGCATCTGGGTTATGCCATTCAATGGTTTCTTTTTAGCGCAATTTTAGGTGTGATGTATGTGGCCTATATTTACAAAGGTGTGCGGGATAAATGAAACGTTTTTTAGTGGGATTACTGGTGGGATTAGGCCTGGTGTGGGGAGCACGGCCGTTACACGCCCATGGCGGCGGCGAAATCAAAATCGCCAAAGAACCCATCGGCCCCTACAAAATGACCGTCTGGATGAACCCGCCGCAGCCCCAGGCCGGAAAAACCATGCACATCACCGTTGGCGTTTTGGGCGAAGATGACGCCCCTGTTTTAGATGCGGCCGTCATGATGGAGATGACCGATTTGGCGACCGGTCAAACCATCCTATCCCGTCCCGCTTCTACCGAACGCTCCACCAACAAACTTTATTATGAAACCGATTTCGCCGCCCCGGACAGCGGCAGCTATGAAATCAGCCTCCATTTGACAACCCTGGATGATGTCTCCGGCCAGGCTGCCTTCCAAACCGAAGTCGAACCGGCAAAAAACAACAACTGGTTGGCGGTCGGATTGGTGGGGATTGGCGTCGTTCTGGTTGGGTTCCTCTTTTACGCCAACCGCAGTGTGCGTTATTAAATTCTGTGTCTTTAGGATTTTATGGGATTGGTATGAGCAGCGGGTGGCGAGCAGCAAGTATGTTCTTTGGACGCGCCACCCGCTACTCGCCACTCGCAGCCTAAATCCCTGCGAACTTCCAAAGGGCCTGAATTTTCAGGCTCTTTAGGGTTTCGTTGCATTCCTTATCAGTTAATGTTTGGCCTTTTGGGCGATGGTTTGTAAAATGCATCTGTTATGAATTTTGGCGTAAATCGTTTACATACCGATGAGGAATCTTCCCGGCGTTTTCATTTGCATGATGATAAGCGTGCGTTGAAGTTGGTAGTAGATTATGGCAGCGTGTGGCTGCCTTCAGATGCGAAACAGCAGGCGCGCTTTGCCGATCCCGGCGGCGAATTGATTGCTCTACTTGATTTATCGGAAGAAGAGCAGGCGCGAAACGGCCGTCTCCCTACCAGCTATCCCCTCATTCTCAACCATGCCGTTTACGCCATCATCACCAAGCATCAAGAAACCGGAGCCGATGGCGCATTGCCGCATTACATCATTGAAGCAGACGGCATCTCCTTGTTAGCTTGGATAAGCCAACAGAAAAATACACGAATAACATTTTTCGACCAATATCCCAAAGACATTTCACACCTTGTTACGGATGTGGAACTAGCCGCGTTTGATCCTGTTGGGATAATAGACACAGCTCAAGATGAATACGATTGGACCGGTTTCCTATCCCTTCCACAAATAAGCCACACCGCGCTGATTGCATCGGCGTTGATTTTCCTTGTAGAACGTCATCTAAAAATATAAGGATTCTCTTTGGGCATTTTTCCTGTAGACAGGAAAACGCCCTTTGTTAGAATTAAAGGCTAAGGAACGAAAATTACTTGCCGTTCCTTTAAGCTGACGATGCAAATCCACATCTTATTTTATCGTCAGCCATGAACTTGTCCGAGAGGAACCATTATGAAAGAACTTTCCCAACTTGTCAGCAGTATCCCCGCCTCCGTAACCCTGGCTGTCAATGACAAAGCCAAAGCGCTGCAAGCCGCCGGCCACGATGTCATCGCATTAGCCGGCGGCGACCCCGATTTCGATACCCCCGCGCATATCATCGAAGCCGCCATGAACGCCATCAACAATGGCGCCACCCATTATCCCGCCCCCATGAAAGGTATCAATCCCTTGCTGGAAGCGATTGCCGATAAAATGAAGCGCGATAACGGCATTGCCATCAATCCCAAAACCGATGTGGTGGTGACGCCAGGGGCAAAATGGGCGCTGTTTTTGGCGTTAGCGGCAATCATCAATCCGGGAGATGAAGTGTTATACCTGGAACCGGTGTGGGTTTCGTATCCGCCGATGATTACGCTGGCTGGCGGTTCTCCTGTCGCGGTGAGTTTGCCCAGCGAGGATAATTTCCGCATCACGGCCGATTTGCTCCGCGCCAAAATTACGCCCAAAACGAAGGCGATTATGGTGACAAACCCCTCCAATCCCACCGGGCGCGTGGTGACGCAGGCGGAGTTGGACGCGATTGTGGAAGTGGCGACAGAAGCGGATTTGTATGTGGTCTCGGATGAGATTTATGAAAAGTTGGTGTTTGACGGCCGTTCCCACCACTCCATCGCCGCCGCCCCCGGCATGGCAGAACGGACATTGACCGTCAATGGACTCTCCAAATCATACGCCATGACCGGTTGGCGGCTGGGCTGGCTGGCCGGGCCGGCTAACATCTTGAAAAGCGCCATTCGCATGAACAGCCAGACCGTCTCTTCGGCGGCTACATTTACGATGCACGCGGCCGTGGCGGCGTTGACCGGGCCGCAAGACGCCATTGCGGAGATGCGCGATTCGTACCAGGCGCGGCGCGATTTTATGGTCAAGGCCATGAATGAGATTGACGGCGTGTCAGTGCGCTCTGTGGAAGGGGCGTTTTACCTTTTCCCGCGTTTCCCCAACAGCGACAAGAACAGTTTGCAACTGGCGGAAGCGCTGCTGGAAAAGGCAGGGATTGCCGGCACGCCGGGCATCGCCTTCGGCCAAAGCGGCGAGGGGCATGTGCGCTTCTCGATTGCGACGGCGATGAGCGAGTTAGAACGAGCGGTGGAACGTTTAGCGAAGGTGGCGGGAGCGTTGTAAGGGATAAGGGATGAGGAGTGAGTAGAGAATGCTCACTCCTCATCCCTCGTTCCTAAAAAATCAGCCAGAGAATAATTGCCAGCAGTGCGATGGCAATGGGAATGAGTTTGAGGCGAAAGCGGATGCTGCGGGCGTACGGCCGTTTCTCAAACGCATTCAATCCCATCAACAACCGATCCGGATCGCGCTTAAAAATAATCTTCCGACCGCCAATCGTAAACGAAAGCGGGTCGTCCGCCTCGGCGCGGCGCAGGATTTTGCCCGTTTTCCAGCTTCCTTTTAACGAACGCAATTTGAGATGATTCTCCTCCTCGTACACCTCCAGCTCGCCGCCGTAGCTGGTCCAGAGGCGGAAGTTGCTGTTGAAGCCCGGTTTGGGGCCGTAATGGCCGACGAGCGACGGCCACAGCGCCGGCGTGTCCGGCAGCGCCTCGTCGGAACTTTTTTTGAGGGCGCGCGAGATGCCTAATAAGCGGCGCATAAAGCTGCGGGCCAGGCCGATGGCGATGGAGTTGGCAGAATTGGTGAGGACGATGACGCCCAACTCATCAGTGGGGGCGACGAACATGGAGGAGACGAAGCCCAGCCACAGCCCATCGTGAGAAACGACGCGACGGCCGTCAAAATCATCCACTTTGAAGCCGTAGCCCATCCCTTGCAGCCGCGCGTCAAGCTGGTATTGGGGGGTGAACATCATCGCCAGCGTTTCCGGCTTGAGGAGGGGCGCGCCGCAGCCGATCAGGGCCATCATGTACCGCCCCATGTCGTTGACAGTGGCGTACATCGCGCCGGCGGCCGTCGTCACCTGCTCCAAATCAATGACCGGTTTGAATCGCTTTTTCTTGGCTTTGTAGTTGTAACCAACTGCCAGTGCGTCCTTTACCCGTTCGCTGCGCCAAAAATCGGAATGTGCCATCCCGGCCGGGGCCAGAATGTGTTCGCGGACGTAGGCGGGGAAGGGTTGGCCGCTGATGTCGGCGACGAGCTGGCCGACGGTGGCAAAGCCGTTGTTGGCGTAGCACCATTTTTCGCCGGGTAAACATTCGGCAGAGAGACGACGGCCGTACAATTTCTTCAGCGGCGGCACGGGTTTGGACGGCCGTACCACATTAAAATGGGCCTGAGGACGCAAATAATTATACAGTTTGGTGAACTCACCCAATCCGGCCGTATGCGTTAGCAGATGATGAAAGGTAACAGGCGGTGCGTCGGAACGGCGGTTCGTGACCTTGTAATCGCGCAAATAATCGTTGACGGGGGCGTGTAAATCGAACTTGCCCTGCTCCCACAATTGCATCAAAGCTACAGCGGCGAATGTTTTGGAAACGGAGGCGATGCGGAAGACGGTATCGGCCGTCGCCGGAATCTCCTGTTCGATATTTGCCTTACCAAACCCCTGGGCGAAGATGATCTCCCCTTTGTAGACGATGCCGACGCCCAGGCCGGGCAGGTTATGGTCTTTGAGGACTTTTTCAGCGGTGGGAACGGCCGTGTCTAACACGTTTTGAATCGTTTGGGTCAGCATAACAGTATCCTCGAAAATACCACAGACGATGGGAAAATAT
>JANTHP010000225.1 GCA_024762395.1 Anaerolineae bacterium
CAGCCTCCAATCTCCAATCGCCAATCTCTAATTACTTATTATCTGCCCTTTTCGTCTCTCTCGGCTTCTACACTTATTTTGCCGGACGGGGGCTGCCGTTGATTTTGCTGGCGTTTATGGGGTATTTGTTTTTGTTTGACCGGGAACGAGTCAAGCGGCATTGGCGGGGCTGGGCGATGATGTTGGGGGTAACGGCCGTACTCGCCATCCCCCTCCTCGTCACCCTGCGCCAACAGCCGGAATCGGAAGCGCGGGTAGCCGAATTGGCCGTCCCCCTGGTGGAAGCGCAAGAAGGTGACTTTGCCCCATTGTGGCATCATATCCGCGTCACCCTGAGCATGTTTCACAGCGCCGGCGATGATGAATGGCTCTACAACATCCCTAACCGTCCCGTTTTCGGCCCCATCGGCGCCATTTTCTTTTGGTCAGGCGTCGCTATCGCGCTCTGGCATACGCTAAAACCGCTCTTTTCACGTTTCACGCATCACGCATCGTACCCACATTCTCATGCCGCCGCCTTTTTGTTGTTGTGGTGGCTGGCAGGCATTTCGCCGGGTTTCATCAGCGTGCCCCCGGCCAGCCTGGGGCACACGATTATGGCCCAACCGGCTGCGTATTTATTGGCGGCGCTGCCGATTTGGCAGCTATCTGTTTGGGTGCGGATAAATGCGGATGAGCGCGGATTGATGCGTTCAATTACGGCCGTTGGTCTGATGCTTGTGTTTGTTGCCGCCGTCGCCATCCGCGATTTGCCCGATTATTTTGTGAAATGGCCGCAGCGAGGGATGACGCGGTTTCTTTATCACGCCGATGCAGGCGATGTCGCCCGTTATTTGAATGAGAATCCGATAACGGATGTGGGTATTTCCAGTTTGTTGGACGGCCCCTGGACGAAGCTGGCGTTTGGGATTGAGCTGGCGGATGGTTCGCCGGTCAGGGCGCGGTGGTTTAACCCGGAACGCGCGATTTTGTTGGAGCCGCCGCTGAGTTTTACCGGCTACCCGGATGTGAATGCGCCGTTTGCGGATTGGTATGAGCCGGTGGCGTATCCAAATGGGGGCGCTGTACACGCTGGCGGGTATACGTTGAGCCGGGTGAGGCGCTTGGTTGATGTGCAGGAACGGGTTTGTTTTGAGAATGGGCTGTGCTGGGTGACGGCCGTTTACCATCCCGATACACAAATCTTAGAACTCGGCTGGCAGGTAGGGCGGGAACTCGATCTGCCCGACATTCCCCTCATCAGTAATCCACCGCCGCCGGGCGTGTACGCCGGGCCGCGTCTGGCCGTTTTCGGCCAACTGTGGGACACTGACGGCAGCTTTGTGACGGGTGACGATGGGTTATGGGTTGATCCGACTGGTTTGCAGCCTGGTGATTTGTTTATCCAGCAGCATTGGTTCAATGCGCCAGAGGATGCAGCGGTGGAAACGGCCGTTTTCGGCTTATACGACCCCATGACCGGACAGCGCATTCTTACCGAAGATGGGCGTGAATACCTGCAAATCCCTATTGAATTCACGTCGCCTTGATAGACTATATGACCAATTGCCCACAAAATAACAACACAAAGGATAGACAGCAGCGGGATCATTGCTTATGATAGTTGGATAGAATGCGGCCGTAGCGGTTTTTTATCTGATTTTGTAACTACCAGGCTCCAGAGGTGCGACGCATTTGTAAACAACACTGTTGCCGCATATCACTCTGGAAAAAGTGCGTCGCACCTTAGTAGACACCTGATTTCAAAACAAAGACCTCCTCGAACGCGCCCACCTTTAGCATTTTAATGACAGGACCATTTAAGTGACAGACAAGCGTCTCAGCCAAATCCGCATAGGTATTGTCTCTGCCATTCTGCTCATAAGCGGATTTGTTTACGTATTGCTGCCCTTTACGGCCGTGCGTTGGGCGCAAACTCCCTTCCTCGGATTTTTAATGGACCCCAATCTCGTCAGCAGCGACATCGAGGAAAACGGCTGGCCTGCCAAACAAATCATTCCGCCCATAAAATATCCAGAACGATTAGTGACCATTGATGGAGCCGCCGTTAACAGCGCGTCCGATGTCCAATCCAGCCTCGCCAGGCATGATGTTGGCGAGGCAGTCGTTTTGACCCTTGTTCAACCCAGCAATTCCCGTATTTCAGCGGCAAAAGAGTCGCCCGTAGAGCGAACTGTTACTTTGAATTTGGCCCGATTGGGAGGCGGCGGCATCTGGAACCAATTTTGGGTATTTTACATTGCGGGCATTGTCATGCTGCTTATCGGGACTTGGACGTTTCGTCTGCGCCCGGATGTCGAATCCGCCCAGATATTTGCGGTGTTGTCTGCCTTGGGCGCTTTGGCAGCCGGGCTTCTGTTCGACAAGAACGCCAACCAATACTTTGTGCGCCTTTGGCTCATTGCCATGCCCTTATTTGGCAGTTTTAATCTTCTGTTGGCATTTGTTTTTCCATATAAAATCAACCTGGTGGAGCGACTTCCCCGATTAAAATGGGTATTTCTTTTGCCAGGCGTCGTCGTCGTTGTTTGGGCGCAGCTTTGGCTGCATCACCCAACTGATCCCTGGGCGTATGCGATTCCCTGGCGGGCCGCTTTTGCGCTTAACGGCATTGCGCTGGTCGCATCGCTGCTGCTGCTGGCCTATCGCGCTTTCCGGTCGCCCTCGCCGCTGGCCCGGCAGCAAAGCCGCCTGATGTTAGTTGGCGCGCTTTTGGGGTTTACGCCGTTGATCGTGTTTTTTATTTTGGCCTCAATCCCGCTTCGATTTAGCTGGTTGACCGAGGCGTTTTATGTGCCGCCTGTTGTGATTTACCCGCTGACAATTGGGTATGCCATTATTCGTTATCGTTTATTAGACCTGGATATTTTCTTGCGAAAAGGGTGGGTATCAGGAGCGCTGACCGCTCTTTTGGTCGGGGTTTTTGCAATTGTCGCCAGCAGTTTGCGGACGGTTCTGTCGCCATATTGGGACTTTAATAATCCGCTTTTTTTGATGGCGTTTATTGTTTTGATGGCGTTGGTGTTTGACCCGATTCGCAACGGGCTGCAGCAAGGATTGGAGTATGCCTTCTTCCGACAGCCGGCAGCGTTTGACGAATTGCTGCGCACGTATAATCGGGAATTGAAAACGGCCGTTCATCCAGACCAAGTTGCGAAGATGCTGCTGCAATATGCACAAACCGGCATTCCCGACATCACACTAAACCTCTACCTGCCTGATAATAAAATGAGCTGCTACAGCATGTACAATGGCGATGGGCCGATGGTGGATATAGATTCGCCGGTAATTCAATTTCTAAACGCACAAACCGGCGTTATTGACCTGGCAGAGGAGCGTGCCTGGCCGGACACATTCCGCCAGCATTATGAGACGATTGAAGCGTTAAAATCGGCGGCGATTGTTCCCATGAACAACGGGCAGGAGTTGTTAGGCTGGTTATCGTTATCGCCTAAGCAGGGCGGCCAACATCTCACGCCGCCGGAATTGGCTTACCTGAGTTCGTTAGCCGACCAATCGTTGATTGGCCTGGAACGCGCCAATGTGGTTCGACGGCTGGAAAATCGCGTTGCCGAATTGGATTTGCTGAGCCAGTATTCGCAGCATTTGAATTTCACAATTGATTTTGATGATTTGCTTGAATTGGCGTTTATCAACTACCAACGGTTGTTAAATTTGGATAATTTTGTCGTGTCCTGGCGCGATCTGGATACGGAACGTATTTACACGGTTTTTTACGTTGAAGATGGCGAGCGGGTTCCTGAACGGGAAGGCCCGGCGCAGGTTGTGCGCGATTCGCGTATTTTGCAGGTTGTACAAACGGGTCAGATGCTAACGACAGAGGATGAGGACGGCCGTTTTTGGATCATCGCGCCCTTAAATGCCGGAGCCGATACAATTGGCGCCATCCACACCTACTATCGTGAACCGGGACTGACTTTGCTCCGCCGTGAGGAACAATTGTTTGGCGTGTTTGCCGACAGGACGGCCGTTGCCCTGGACCGCTTGCAAACCCGCCGCCAGCTTGAAAAACGCGCCCAGCAGCTTGAAATCATCAACGAAGTAACCTCCCAATTGGCAGCCACACTGGAATTGGAACCGCTGCTCAACCTCATTTTGGACAAAGCCATCGAACTGTTGGACACCGAAGCCGGTACCTTCATGCTCACTATCGAAGATACCGGCGAACTGGAATTCCGTGTTGTGCGCGGCCCTGCCAGCAGCGACTTATTGGGGAAACGCCTGCCCATTGGTACTGGATTGGCGGGAACGGCCGTTCAAACCGGCCGTCCAGTTCTCGTCAATCGTGTACAAGATGATAAACGGTGGTTCAATCAAGTAGACGCCAGCACCGATTTCCAATCACAATCCATTTTGACCGTGCCCTTACTGCGCCAAAACGCCGTATTGGGCGTCGTCCAACTCATCAACAAACGGGATGGCGCGCCATTTGATGAAGAAGACCAATCACTGTTAACCGCTTTTGCCGGGCAGGCCGTTGTTGCCCTTGAAAATGCGCGGCTGTGGGAACAAACCGACAAAGCGCTGCAAGAACGTGTCAACGAGTTGTTCATGCTGCAGCAGCTTGACCGCGATTTGAACACTACCCTGGATTTGGATAACGTCTTGAATTTGACACTCGATTGGATCTTGCGGATTTGCGGCGGTTCAGCCGGTGCAATCGCGTTGATTAACGGCAGCGGACAGCAGCCGCAGTTGCGAGCCGCGCACGGGTATGGCGATGAATTCGACCTTGACGCTATTGACAGCAGCATGTTGGAAAAAGGATTAATCGGCCGCGTGCTGCGCACGGGCAAACCGCATGTAACGGGCAATGTTCATGAGGAGCCCGATTACATAAGCATGTCTTTTGCCACGCACTCCCAAATGACAGTACCCATCATTCACAAACAGCAGCTAATTGGCGCTATTGCCATTGAAGGGGATACGTTGGGCGCGTTTGATAGTGTGACATTGGAAACGGCCGTTCGCGTGACCAACCATGCCGCTGTAGCCATCTCCAACGCCCTGCTCTACGCCCAAGTCCAGGAAGCCAATGAAGCCAAGTCGGAATTTGTCTCGATGGTCTCGCATGAACTTAAAACGCCCATGACTTCCGTCGGCGGTTACACTGATTTGATGCTAACCGGCATGACCGGCGATTTGACCGACCAGCAGCGCAATTTTTTAGAAACCATTTCGGCCAACATCAAACGCATGGGCCAGCTCATCCAGGATTTGACCGATATTTCCCGCATCGAAACCAAACATTTGCGCGTCGAACTGGCCCCCGTCTCCTTTACCAATGTCATCAGCGATACATTGCAAATTGTGCGCGGCCCCTGCGATGGCAAGAGCATCAATCTCCATTTGGATCTCCCAACCGACCTGCCACTGGTTTTAGGCGACAAGGAACGTCTGGTACAGGTTACGACCAATCTGCTTAGCAATGCGTGCAAATATTCCCCGCCAGCCACAGATGTGTACCTGCGGGTAAAGATGGATGATTTGCCGCCAAAACCTGACCAGCCTGAAATACCAATGGTTGTTTGCTCCGTCCAGGACAAGGGGTACGGTATTTCTGAAGAGGATCAAAAGCAATTATTTACCAAATTCTTCCGCGCCGAAGACCCCAATATCCGCAAAGCGACAGGAACCGGGCTGGGTCTTTCCATTACAAAAGGGATCGTGGAATTGCATAACGGCCGTATTTGGGTCGAAAGCCAGTTGGGCCAGGGAACCACCTTCCACTTTGCCATTCCCCAAGTGCCACAATAGATAGCCGGGCCGCTAGTCAACCGGGCCGCTAGTTAGCCGGTCAGCCGGAAATGCTGACAGGCTATTTTATGTTATAATGCTGAACGCAAAATAGGAGCAGACGGCATTCATGACATCTCGTTCTAAAACGCGGCGTGCCCAATCAAGTATTCGTTTACCTTCATGGGCGCTTATAGGCATAATCATTTTTGGATTACTCCTTGTGGGAGGAAGCTCCTGGTGGCTTTTCAACACCATTCGGGGCATGTCTTCTACCCTGGAAATGAGCAATCCTGACTTTGGCGCAGTAGCTGAACCGGCGCCAGGCGCCTCAATTGTGGTTGGCGCCCCCTCAGACAATCCCCCCAACGACACAATTCCACTGCTTTCTGCCGAAGCGCTCAAGCCCTGGTCTGGCAAAGAGCGCATCTCTATTTTGCTGCTGGGAATTGATCAGCGCTGTGATGAAACCGGCCCGCCGCACACCGACAGTATGATGGTCTTGACTATTGACCCGGTTGGTTTATCCGCCGCTGTGCTATCTTTGCCGCGTGATTTGTGGGTCGAAATTCCTGGTTTTGGACTAGATCGAATTAACCAGGCTTATTATTTTGGCGAATTGCATGAATATCCTGGCGGCGGGCCGGTTTTGGCGATGGAAACTGTCGCGGCAACGTTAGGCGTGCCCATAGATTATTATACGGCCGTCAATTTTGACGCATTTATCGAAATCGTAGATTTAATCGGCGGTATTACCGTCACTGTGCCGGAGGCGATAAACGATCCGACATATCCCGATCGCTGTTATGGGTATGATCCTTTTTCGATTACGGCGGGAACACATCGCCTGAATGGCGCGGAAGCGTTGAAGTATGCGCGGACGCGGGCGACGTTTGGCGGCGATGTGGATCGGGCCGGGCGGCAGCAGGCTGTGATCCTGGCTGCGCGCGATCAAATTTTGCAATTGAATATGCTGCCGCAATTAATTGCCCAATCGCCGCGTTTATGGCAAACGCTGCAAGATAATGTCCGCACGAATTTGACGCTGGATGAAGGGTTGCAATTGGCGCTGTTGATGCAAGATATTCCCCGGGAGAGTATTCAAACGGCCGTTATTGACTACAATTTCGTCTACAATGAAACCACACCGGATGGGCGCGAGGTGTTAGTGCCCAATCGAGATGAAATCCGCCGTTTGCGGGAGATGTTGTTTGTCCCCGCCGCTGTGCCAACCCCTGTTATTGAAAATTTACCCGCTCTGGCCAAGGCTGAAAATGCGCGGATTATGCTGTTGAATGGAACGGCCGTTTTTGGGCTGGCCGGCGATACGCAAACCTACTTGCAGCAGCGCGGCCTAAACGTAACCGAAATCGGCAACGCTGATTCGGCCGCTTATCGTACCACGCAGATATTTGATTACGGTTCCCATCCCAATACAACCTTATATCTGACCCAATTGATGAACGTGCCGCCGTTGAATGTCCGGGAAGATCGCAATCCTGAAGGCGACTACGACATACTTGTCATCATCGGCGAGCAGTGGGCGGTTCCTGAACCGTAGGCGCTTCGACAGCGTTGGCGAGGTGATGATGAGGAAATGTGTTCATTCTTTGATGGTTGTCGGCGTAGTTTTTATCGCGCTTGGCGGCTGCCGGCCGACAACGACAGAAGAGGAGACCGCTTCTAGCGATGCGGAACCGGCGCTTACGGCTCAAGCGCCGGAGGAGGCGGTAACGGCCGTTACCCAACAAATTACACCCACCCACACCCCGCCCCCATCAGAAATTCCGCCCTCGCCGCCCAGACCATCCCCCCAACCCACCAGCAGCCTGGCCGACAATTGGCGGTTTGTTGGCAGCGCATCGGCCGGCATTGAGCTTGCTATCCCCATGGATTGGGTG
>JANTHP010000226.1 GCA_024762395.1 Anaerolineae bacterium
GAATCGGTGAATGGCGTCCAAATCACGCAGTCGTTTGTGCGCGAGGAGAAAAACAAGCGCACCTTTGGCGGCCTCACCCAGGCGGCAAATGATTCCTGGATGACGGCCGTTCGCGCAGACGAAGCCATCTGGCCTTCAGTCGATTTCATCGGCGTGCTGGGAACCGGCATGGTCGTCATCGTCGGCTCATCCATGGCTTTGAACGAGACGCTGACCGTCGGCTTCGTCATCGCCTTCATCAACTACCTGTGGCGCTTTTGGGCGCCGTTGAGCGCGATGAGCAAGCTGTACGGGATGACGTTAAGCGCGATGGCCTCTGCCGAGCGCATCTTCGGCTTCCTGGACACCGCGCCGGAAATCACCGACAAATCGGACGCGCCGGAAATGCCGCCCATTCGCGGTGAAGTGCAGTTTGATCATGTCAATTTCAAATACGATCCCGATCAGGATTGGATTTTGCATGAGATTGATTTCACGGTGCAGCCGGGCGAAACGATTGCGCTGGTGGGACACACCGGCAGCGGCAAAACGTCCATCGTCAGCCTGCTGTCGCGGTTTTACGATCCGATTGAGGGCGCGGTGCGGGTGGACGGCCGTGATTTACGCGACGTCCAAGTCGCCAGCCTGCGCCGCCAGATGGCGATTGTGCTGCAAGATGGCTTTGCCTTCTCCGGCACAATTGCCGACAACATCCGCTATGGCAAGATGGACGCCAGCGATGAAGAGGTGGAAGCGGTCGCCAAAGCGATCCATCTCCATCCTTTCGTGGAATCATTGGAAGATGGCTACAACCACGACGTGGGCGAACGCGGCAATCGGGTGAGCGTGGGACAGCGGCAGCTCATCGCCTTTGCCCGCGCCCTCATCGCCGACCCGCGCATCCTCATTCTGGACGAAGCGACGAGCAGCGTGGACACGGAAACGGAGCGCATCATCCAGCAAGCGACGGAAACGCTGCTGGAAGGGCGGACGGCGTTCATCATCGCTCACCGCCTCAGCACCATCCGCCACGCCGACCGCATCATGGTCATTGACAAGGGCCGGATTGTGGAGTGGGGGACGCATGAGGAGCTGCTGGCGCAGCACGGCCGTTACTTTGACTTGTATTTGACTCAGTTCGCGGGACGGCCGTCAAACAGCCAGGTGAAGGAATTAGCACTGTAACCACATTAAAAAAAAGACTGGAGATAACTAAAATCTCCAGTCTTTTTCAATGAGTTTACTCATAAGTTGTTTGATTAAGGGTTAGAAAACAGCATACCGTCCCACCAAACTTGTCTAGTCCAGTCACAAGAATACCCCCCTACGCAATTGTTGTCCATTTTTGCATAGGCAGAACTAGTGCCAGAAAAATTCCCCAAGTAAACCCAGTAATTCGCGTAGCTTTCCTGATTTACTACTGTTGTTGGTCCCGAAGGTTTTAATTGATAGTCAATTATGGCATCTGATTGTCCGAGATTATATGGAATGTAAGCCCACCAATAATATGTTCCTGATGGCTCGCCTGAGTTAACATACCAATTTCCGTTGGAGTAACTGTTGTTGCCACTAGTGTACTGCATATATTGATAAGCATGACCATTTTGTCCGTATTGAGTAATAGACCACATCGTACCACTTTTGGAAAAATTGGAACTGTTCTCATGAATTATGTAACCGGCATAGGCTGTTGTGGTCACAAAAAATGTAATCAATGTCGCCGTTAAAATTCGTATTAAAGATATTCGCTTCTTCATCGGTTATTCCCTCCTGTTATTGGTTTATCCTGGCGCTATCAAAGTCATCTGGCGATACTTGTCGCATATTGTGTTCCGATTTGAATTGGAATGTACGGGCTGGAAAGGTCACATCGTATACAATTTCAGTAACAGTAGTTTGCTCATACCATTTGTCCCATCCAGATGATTCCGCATATACTCGATTTTTCAGGATAACCCCTGTATCGGTATCTATCCAATATTCATGTTTCTTAACTAGATTTCCTTCATCATCAAAGACTTGAGACAATACAATTACTGTATCTCGTTCAGCAACAATATCGGATCCAACTATCTCTACTACCTGTTGCTGGAATGATTGAGCTAATCCATGAGGGAAGGCAAAAGAAGATAACATTGAGGGAAATACACCATCAAGCGGGTGTATAACAATAAACGCTTGGTTGTCTTCTGTCGGCGGGCTGGTGGGGCCGTAATTCTCCAACGTCTTGACATCTTCAGGAAGGGAAATTTCACTATAGACGTTGGCGGTAGGTTTTACTTTCCATAGCGTGTTACCATCGCTAACCCAAGCAAAATCTGATTCATTCCCAACGCGACTATAATCCCCCCGGCCTTTTCCATATTGTTCTAGCTCGATATTGGTTTGCCAAGAATTGTCATCTAATTGTTGATTGTTGATTGTTGTAATAGCATGAGCCTGCAATGTGTGCCACTGGGTATGGCTATTCAACATAAGAGCTATTACATCTTCCGTGCTCGATTCAATCGTTAATGGCGTTTTGGGTAGTGAAGCGTTCCTGGCGATTTCTGGGATTGTGAGCGGTGGCTCCGCAGCTACAGTTTGCCAACCACCTAACTGAAAAGTGATGAAAATAGCTGTTAGCGTGATACCTGCAATAGCTCCAATCAAGATATCTTTCTTGACTCTAGATGGCTCTATTTGCTGTATCCATCTTGTTAATACATTGAATCTTTTCATTTTGATTCTCCTTGCTTTAAGTGTAAATAATGTGTCGACACTTGGCTATGCTACAAGATTTAACCATAGAACACACCGTATAATCAGGCGGTTTTTTTGCTAATTTGTGCAATGACTGTTGCCGAAATCAGCGATTGTTGTACATTTTGCAGGAGAAAGGAGTTCATGATTGTACCAAATTTAGTTTGACAGCTTCGCGAGTTGCGCCCACCCGTGACTTAACCCTCAACTTAGTATAAATATTGGTTAAGTGGTCGCGCACAGTACGCGCACCAATATGCAGTATCTGGGCAATTTCCACTCCTGTTTTTTCTGCTACCAGCAATTGTAATATATTCAACTCACGTTTTGTCAACTCAAAAGGCTGTTCCTTAGTTAGTGGCTGAATAAATTTAGGCAATAAAGAATGACTAACCCATGTTTCTCCATGAGCAACAGACAGAACAGCTTCTATCAATTTCTCTGGCGAGTCGCTTTTGAGGATGATACCAGTTGCGCCATGCTCCAATAATTGACGCGGGCAAACACTATTACCACTGTCTAACATAAACAGTATGTTGAGACTTGACATATTATATTGCAAGTAATCAAATGTGTTTGATTTGCGATCAGTGAAAATATTCTGGCCCAACAACAATACATCGGGTTGGTATTCATCATGCAGATGTTTTAACTGATTGCTGGTTGTTGTGCCAATGAGCGTTAGCGTATTAGATTGAGAGAAAATGGCCTGAATGCCAGGATAAAGCAACTGGTGATTATCTGCTAATAGTACACGTATCATATTTGGAACCCCTCTTCACTAATATGGCATTTACATAAATTCAGTTTAGCGACTTTGTGATAACATCATGCTGATGGCATCTTTCAACTGAAATCCCAAGTACACACAATGATATTACCCCCCCCCTCTCTGTCAAGTCAACAAACATTCCTTTGGTTGGGTACGGTGTTCATCATCGCTACCGCTTCAGCACCATCCGCTACGCCGACCGCATCATGGTATGGTCATCGACAAGGTCCAGATTGTGGAGTGGGGAACGCATGAGGAGTTGTTGGGGCAGCACGGCCGTTACTTTGAGTTGTATTTGACGCAGTTTGCGGGACGGCCGTTGGCTAATGGCGCGGTAGAGGAACTGGTAACGGCATAATCCGTGATGCGTAATTCGTGATTTTTACGAATTACGCATCACGCATCACACTTTTTTGCTAATTTTTGTGTTAGACGCGAACAATGTTGGAGAGGATGACCGGCCGCGATTGGGTTTCGCGGTAGAAGAAGTTTTGCAAGGTGTGGCGCACCGTTTCTTTGGGGTCGTTTTTGCGCCCTTTACGCTGTAACTGGCGTTTCAACTCTTTGCGGGCTAAATCAATCAGATCGCTGGATTCTTGCATGTGAACAAAGCCCCGGCTGATGATTTGCGGTTCGCCGACGAGTTTGGAACGGCCGTTTACCGGCACATACACCACAATAAATCCATCCTGCGACAGCCGCTGCCGGTCTTTCATGACCGCTTCGCCAATTTCGCCGACGAGACGGCCGTCTACATACACATCTTCAGCGGGAACAGACGCGGTTTGCTGCGCCTTTTCGCCGTCGCTGGCCCAGACGGCCCCATTTTGCAAAATAAACGTTTCGTCGGCAACAAAACCTGTTTCAGCCGCCAAGCGGGCGTGTAAATGTTGGTGGCGCGATTCGCCATGCACGGGGATGAAGTAGCGCGGCTTGACCGTTTCCAGCATGATCCGCATCTCCTCGCGGCTGCCATGCCCGGAAACGTGGACGGTAGCCAGACGGCCGTACACCACATTCGCCCCTCGTTCAAACAACCGGTTCAACATCCGGCCCACATCCTCCTCATTACCCGGAATCGTGCCGCCGGAGACGATGATCGTATCCCCTTCGTGAATGTTAATCTGGCGGTGTTCTCCCTTCGCCATCCGGTTCAGCGCCGAGCGGGGTTCGCCCTGCGAGCCGGTGGAGAGGATGATGAGTTTGTCGTCGGGAATGCGGGATTTGATGTCTACCAACACCTTGTCGGCCACTTTCATGTAGCCCAATTCGCGGGCCAGGGCCACGTTTTCTTGCAGACTGCGGCCGGTGAGGGCCACTTTACGGCCGTGTTTCACCGCCAAATCCATAATCGCCTGCAAACGGGCCAGAACCGAGGAGAAGGTGGCGATGATGATACGGCCGTCTGCCTCGGCAAATAACTCATCCAATGTATCAGCCACAACCTGTTCGGTCGGCGTGCGTCCGGGCCGGTCGGCGTTGGTGCTGTCGGCCAGTAGGGCCAAAACGCCCTTCTGCGTCAGATGTTTGAGCCGTTTGAGGTCGGTGGTGCGTCCGCCAGCCGGCGTTTCGTCCAGCTTGTAGTCGCCGGTGTGCACGACGATGCCCGCCGGGGTGTCAATCACCAGCCCCACCGAGCCGGGGATGGAGTGGGCGACGGGGAAGAAATGAATCTTAATCGGCCCCAATTGAATGCTGCCTTTGTCCTTCACCGTTTTTAGTTTGGCGTTTTGCCGGACGTTAGCCTCTTCCAACTGCCGCTCGGCCATGCCCAGGGTGAGGGGCGTGCCGTAAATGGTGGTTTTGACGCGCTTCAGTAAGTAGGGAAGCCCGCCGATGTGGTCCATGTGGCCGTGCGTCAAGACGATGCCGCGCAGTGTGTCCTGGTTTTCGATGACATAATCGAAATTAGGCAAAACCAGGTCAATGCCGTACATGTCGTTTTCGGGGAACATCACCCCGCAGTCAATGATGATTTGGTTACGGCCGTATTCCAAGACTGTCATGTTCTTGCCAATTTCCCCCAGGCCGCCCAGAGGAATGATTCGTAGTTGTTTATTCATAAAATTTGTGAATTTGTATCCTTGTTTTTTAGCGTTGCTCCTGATTAGCAAAAGCCCGTTGTTGTCATACCTGCGAAGGCAGGTATCCATCTTGTTCATAAGAGTGGATTCCCGCCTTCGCGGGAATGACGCGATCGAGTTTTATAAAGGAGCAACTCTCCTACATAGTTGGCGATTTTACCGCCAAGTTTAAATTTAATAGGTTTATCCATCCGACGCGCAGCAACGCCCGGATAGGGTTCTTCTGCCTATGACTTTTTCGACTACTTCGGTTGGTTTTGGAAATAGAGGGTCACGCAGTTTGAGAATGTTACAGTGGCACTATACGACATATTCGTTGACCTGTCAATCATTTTAACAGATCGTTTACACAACAACAGATGAAATGTAGGTCAAGTTTGCAAACTTGACCTACGGTTTTCATTCGCTGTTTCCGTTTGCGCCCACTGCATGGTATAGAGGTTGAAGTAGCGCCCTTTTTGGGCCAGCAGCTCTTCATGTGTGCCGCGTTCGACGATACGGCCGTTATCCAACACCGCAATCATATCCGCATGCACAATCGTACTCAGCCGGTGGGCGATGACAAAACTCGTCCGCCCTTCCATCAACGTATCCAGCGCCTGCTGGATGATTTTCTCCGTCGTCGTATCCACGCTGCTCGTCGCCTCGTCCAAAATCAAGATGCGCGGGTCAGCCAGCAGGGCGCGGGCAAACGAGACAATTTGCCGCTGCCCCACGCTGAGATTGACGCCGTTCTCACCCACATCCGTCTGGTAACCATCCGGCAGCTTGCTGATGAACTCATGCGCCCCCACAGCCTTTGCCGCCGCGATGATGTCGTCCTTTGTCGCTGCCAGATTGCCGTATTGGATATTTTCGGCAATCGTGCCCACAAACAAGAACGGGTCTTGCAGCACAATCCC
The DNA here is from genome assembly GCA_024762395.1 of Anaerolineae bacterium. Classification (GTDB taxonomy): domain Bacteria; phylum Chloroflexota; class Anaerolineae; order Promineifilales; family Promineifilaceae; genus JACKCC01. Next base: position 6,480 of record JANTHP010000226.1, read on the forward strand.
CAACTGCGAGCGCAGGCTGTCCTGCGTCACGCGGCGAATGTCGTAGCCGTCAATCGTCAGCGCCCCTTCGTTAATGTCAAAAAAGCGGGCGATGAGACGCACAATCGTGCTTTTACCCGCCCCCGTCTCGCCAACCAGCGCAATCCGCTGTCCCGGCTCCGCTTTCAGCGAGATATTTTTCAGCACCGGTTCGCCGTCATTGTAGGAGAAACTGACGTTATCGAAGACCACTTGCCCTTTGATGGGCGGCAGCTCAATCGCATCCGGCGCGTCGGTCAAATCTTGCGGCGTGTCCAGCAGGCGGAAAAGCCGTTCGCTGGCGGCCATCGTCGCCTGGAAGACATTGTACCGCTGCGCCAACTCCCGAATCGGCTCAAAGAAACGGCCCACGTAGAGCACAAAGGCAATGAGCGTCCCCGTCGTCAGCGCGTCGCCCAGCGCCAGCCAGCCGCCGAAGCCGACGACGAGCGCCGTCGCCAACGCGCCCATAAAGTCTACGCCAGGGAAAAAGATGGCCGACAGGCGGGCGGCGTCGGCGTTGGCGTCGAAAAAGGAGAGGTTGAGATCGTTGAAAAAACGGGCGTTCTGCGCCTCGCGGGTGAAGCTTTTGGTGACGCGGATGCCGCCGATGGATTCGTTGAGATAGCCGTTGATGAGCGACAGCCGCTGCCGCGACGCCCGGTACGCCTGCCGCACCCGCGCCTGCCAAAAGCTGGTCAGCCAAATCATAAGGGGGATGACGGCGAAGGCGGCCAGCGCCAGCCGGCAGTTCAGCGCCAACATGGCGATGATGATGCCCAGCAGGGCAAACCCGGAGCGAAACAGGCCGGTAATAGACCAGGTGATGAAATCTTGCAGGACGCCTACGTCGCTGATGAGACGGCTCATCAATCGGCCGACGCTGTAATTGTTGTGGAAGGTGAGCGACAGGCTGTGCAGGTAGCGGAACAATTGGCTGCGCACATCGGCGACGACTTTGGTGCCGACGAAGGCCATGATGGCGATGCGGGCGCGGTTGGTGGCCCATTCGCCCAGCGCGGCCAGGATGAACAGGACGGTCCACAGGCGCAGGGTGTCAAAGTTGCCGGCGCGGATGCCGTCGTCAATCGCTCGACCTACAAATAACGGCCCGGAGACGCTCAATAAGGAGCTGATGGCCATCA
>JANTHP010000227.1 GCA_024762395.1 Anaerolineae bacterium
GCCTCTAGTAGCTGTATAATTTCGATAAAGCTATCGAACGCACCTGATAATGGATGCTGTTGCTCATCGTGTATTATCTTTCGGTTATCTTACGGGCCGCCTTACACGGGGGTCAGGCGAATTCTATTGAGATTGGCAGCTTCAATCTCCAGTCTCTAATTGCATGGGGGACAGGATGAGTGAGCAACGACACGGCCGTTCCATCAAAGAATTTTTAGCGTTAGAGCATAACATCGTCGTTTTATTGGGCGCGCTCTTAGTCATCGGCATGGGGGAAGAGCTTTGGGTGCGCTTCATGCCCAAATACCTCGAAGCGCTGGGAGCCGGCGCGGTTGCCATCGGCGCCTATGGCTCCTTCAAACGGATTGTAGACACCCTGTACCAATATCCCGGCGGCTGGCTGGCCGATAAATTAGGCCGCAAACGGGCGTTAACCCTGTTCAACCTCATCGCCGCCGCCGGCTATCTGCTTTATCTCCTCACCTCACGCTGGGAAGTGGTGATCGTCGGCTCGCTGCTTGTGTTGGCGTGGAGCAGCATGTCGCAGCCGGCCATCTTCGCCCTGATCGGCGATACGCTTGGCAAATCCAAACGGGCGATGGGGTTTAGCGTCCAATCCATCTGGAAGCGCGTCCCCATCGTCATCGCGCCGCTTTTAGGGGGCTATTTGCTGGATCGATTGGGCTTTGTTTCCGGCGTACACGTTGGCTTTGCCGTCTCCTTTGCGCTGGCGTTGGCGGCGATTTATCTGCAATCCCATTTTTACCGCGAGAAAGCGCCCGACCGAAAAGTCCAGCCGGAAAGCGTTAAACGCATCTGGCGCATCATGCCCGCGTCGCTGCGCCGCTTGCTGCTGGCCGATTGCCTGGTGCGTTTTGGCTCTAATCTGTTTGCGATTTATGTTGTTCTGTGGGTCATCAACGTGCATGGGGAGACGCCGCTAAAATTTGGCGCGTTTACTTCTTTACAGATGATTGTGGCGATTGCCGGTTATTTGCCGGCGGCGCATTTGGCGGATCGTTTTGGGCGGCAGCCTTTTATTTTGGCGACATTCACTTTTTTTGCCCTGTTTCCGATTGTTTTGGTTCTCCTGCCGTCGGGGTGGTTGTTTTTGGCTTTCGTCATCGCCGGGCTGCGGGAAATTGGCGAACCGGCGCGTAAAGCCCGCATTGTTGATCTGGCGGAGGAGTCGCATCGCGGGCGGGTGGTCGGCCTTTATTATCTGATTCGCGGGCTGGCGGCGATTCCCGCCCCTCTGTTGGGCGGTTTGTTGTGGCAGTACGGCTATTCCTGGCCTTTTATTCTGGGCGGCGCTGCATCGGGTTTGGGGCTTGGCTTGTATGCCTTAAGTCCGCAGTTCTCGGATTGAGCGGACCCCGTTTGGCGGTGAGAGATGTTTCCGACTGATGAGGTTCGTTGGTTTTTTACGGGTGCGATTCCGGCGACTGTGATGGCCTGGTTGGCGGCGCAGGGCTGCGATTTGGCTGTGCAGCCGCCTCGTGTGGATTATTATTTGCGGCTGAACGGCGATGACTCGCTGGGGATTAAGCTGCGGGAGGGGCGGATTGAGGTGAAGCGGCGAACGCAGCCGGGCGAAATTGTTCGTTTTGGGGAGCGGGCGGCAGGATTGGTTGAGTCGTGGCGCAAATGGAGCTTTGGGTTACGTGAATTTGATGAGAGATTGACTGATTCGGGTGATTGGCTGGGGGTGTGGAAGGCGCGGCGGTTGTGTTTTTTGGCGGTGGGGGATGACGGCCGTTTCTCCCCCCATCCTGGTAATCTCATCCTCCAACAGGGCTGCGCCTGCGAGTTGACAGAAGTCCGCCTGATTGGCGCAAACGAAATGTGGTGGACAGTCGGCTTTGAAGCCTTTGGTCAAACTGCCAATCGGCGCGAAAGGTTAATACTCGCTGCGCGGCAGCTTCTTTCGCAAGACAGCGCGCCGGCATTAGCCGCTGAAAATTCATACAGCTACCCATCCTGGCTGCAAAATACGTAACTGCTAACCTCCGGAGGTGACAGTCACTTAAAACGCATTGGCTCTTTCGGAATTCTCGTGATTAATGATGGCGTGAAACGTAAAACGTGAAACGTGATGCGCTTCTGGTCACGTTTCACGCATCACGTTTCACGTCGTGGTTATCACGGGAATTCCCAAAGAGCCTACAGAGTAACGGCCGTGACCCGCAGCGTCCAAACCCCACCCATTGGCTGCGTTTTCCCTACGATGTTGGCGGAAATAATCCCCATCCCTTGACAAATTGCCCGCAATTACCTAAATTAGTTATGCCTAAGATAATTAGGTGAAAAGAGAGGCATTCATGTCCATTCGAGATCAAATACGCAAAGGGAGCACTACGCTGCTGATTTTGGCCGTCCTGTCGGAAGAACCGATGTACGGCTATCAAATTAGCCGGGAATTGGCGCGGCGCAGCGGCGGTTACTTCGATATGAAGGAGGGGCTGCTTTATCCCTTGCTGCACCGTATGAAGCGGGAGGGGTTGGTGAGCAGCCAGTGGCAGACGGTCAGCGGAGCGCGGCGGCGCAAGTATTACGCCATCACCAAAGCGGGCCTGGAGGCGCTGCAAGAACAGGCGCAGGAATGGCAGATGTTTATGAGCCAATTGCAAGGCGTTTTGGCCGGAGTGAATCTCTCATGATGAGCGAACAAGACAGCCATTTATCAATTGAATCGGCGCTGCGGCAAATCGCGGCCGGGCTGCGGCTTTCCAGCCAGACGGAGCGGGAACTGTTGGAAGAGATACGCGGTCATCTCGAAGACGCTGTGGACGATGCTGTGCGCCGGGGCCAGGACCCAGACGACGCTGTACGCGAAGTGGGCGAGCGGTTTGGCGTTGCCGTGGTTGCCGAAGCGCTGCAAGATGAACATGCGCCCTGGGAATCGGCGGATGCGATTGTGGCCTGTATTTTGCCTGTGGCCGGCGCTCTGATTTTGCGTTGGTTGACTTTTGTGCCCGCCGGTTCCGCGGCTGGGTGGGGATTTTTGCTGTTACGGCCGTCTTTATGGGTTGTGTCTGTCTTGGTATTGGCGGCGTCGCTGCTTTACTATCATCGCTGGCGGTATGCGCTGGCGGTCTGGGGCTTCTTTTGGGCGCTCAGTTTGATTTTTGTCGCATTTTAGCTTTCAGCGCGTCAGTATTTCAGCCTGTCAGCAAAAACGACTGGCTGACAAGCTGACAAGCTGAATTGCTGAATTGCTGAAAGCAAAAAATACGGAGGAAAATATGATACGAGAACTCGGCGTTATTGAGACAATTTTACGCAACCGCCTGTTTTTCTTTCATGAAATTCGGGATGGGATTGATCTACAGCGTAAATTACGGGCGATGTTGATTTCCAGTCTGACTTTTTTTGCCCTTTACGGCGCGGTGATGGGTTCGACGCACAGTTTGTGGCAGGCGCTCAGCTCGGCGGTGAAGCTGCCGGTTTTGTTTATTGCCACTTTATTCATCACCGCGCCGACGCTGTACTTTTTTAATGTGCTGTTCGGCTCGAACCAGAGTTTGTTGCAGAATGTGGCTTTGATTATGACGGCCGTTACCGTTACGGCCGTCATCCTCCTCTCCTTCGCCCCCATCACCCTGTTTTTTCTGCTGACCACCAGCCAATACCAATTTTTTAAGCTGCTCAACGTGGGCATCTTCGCCGTCGCCGGCAGTATGGGCATTATGTTCCTCATTCAGGGGATGCGCATTGTGTCTAACGTGGGGACGGAAGGGGAAAGAAATCGGCGTTGGGTGGTGCGGCTGTGGATGTTTTTGTACGCTTTTGTGGGCAGCCAATTGGCCTGGACGATTCGCCCCTTCATCGGCGCGCCCAGCATCCCGTTTGAGTTGTTCCGTCAGTTAGGCGGGAATTTCTATACCAACATCATTGCCAGCATTGGTGAAATTCTCGGCTTTTTTATTGTGCAGTAGGGGAGGCGTCAGATGAAACAAAACGATCCCTCCAAAATTGACCAATTGTTGGATTTGCTGTTGGACGCCCTGCAAGAACGACAGGCGGCGCGTGGCAGGCCGTTTGCCGCCATCGAAACGCCGCCGGAGCCGGAAAATCCAGTAACCGAAGCGCCGCCGACGATACCGGCTGAACCGGAAGCGGCGCAGAATGAAACGCTGGAAGCGGTTTTGGCGGAGCCTGAACTCCCGGAAAAATTGCCGTCTATCCAGCTTGATCGCATGATCGGCCGTTTGGCGCTTGTCATTTTGGCGCTCATTGTGCTGGTCAACATCCCCTACAATCGCTACGGAACCAATCTGGCGCGGGCGATGCCGGACGCGCAGGCGTTGGTAATCCGCGATGGGCTGGTGTTGAAAGGTTCCGGCGAGGAGATTTACGTGCTGGAAAACAATCATAAGCGCTGGATCAGCTCGCTGGACGCCTTTACGTATTACGGTTATCGCTGGGAACAAGTGAATCTGGTAGATGACGATTTTTTGGCCCAGTTTCCATCGGGGCCGGCGTTGAGCATTTTGTATAAATGCCCGACCAGTCCGCATGTTTTTGCCATCGAAAATGGGGTGAAACGGTGGATAAAGGATATTCCCACGTTTGTTGAGCAGGGTTATGTGTGGGATGACGTGCAAATCGTGTCGTGCGCGGCAATTGAGCGCCTTCCGTCCGGTCTTCCGATTCCGCCTGACGCTGGCGAACCGCCGTCACCATAACAGGATTGAATTTGCCGTCGTAGGTCAAGTTTGCAAACTTGACTTGCATTGGAGGTAATTATGTCGTACCAGGATACAGTTAGCGCGCTGGCTGAAGATGCGGAGCGGCTGGAACAGGTTTATCAAGAAGCGGTTGGAGCGGGCGAAACGGCCGTTTTCCAACAAGCCATTGGCGAAAATTATAAAAAAGAGCCGGACAATCTGCTTTTTGCCGCCTGGTTTTACCGGTTCCAATACGCCGCCGAGCAGGCCAAAGGGTTTGCCATCGCCTGGGCGTGGGTCATCCCGCTGGCGCTGGTCAACGGCTTACTGTTTTGGTATCTCTCCGACGATCAGCGGTTCACGATCAAGATAGTGAGTATGCCGCAGGCGGCTGCCGATAGGTATGGGTATATTCCGACCATTATTTTATTTGCCGCGCCGATTGCGGCTGTGTTTGTGTTGGTTTATTTGACGGCCGTTGGCCGTAAAAACTGGCGTCTGAGTCTGCCTATTGGCACAGTTTTGCTGGCTGTTGGCGGCTATGTGCTATTGACCTATCCGCAGGCGGGGACACGGCCGTTTCAGGAACAATATCTCTCATTGATGGCTTTGCACCTGCCCCTGCTGGCCTGGGCCGGCGTCGGCGTCTTCTTAACCGCCGGGCGGCGCGACCCGGCCAACCGCTTCGCCTTCCTCATCAAATCACTGGAAATATTCATCATGGGCGGCCTATTTATCGGCGCTGGCGGCCTGTTTACCGCCATCACCTTTGGCCTCTTTGCCGTGCTTGACGTCAACGTTCCCACCCTGGTGCAGCGCTTATTCATCGCTGGCGGTGGCGGCTTGATTCCGGTGGTAGCTGTCGCCATCATCTACAACCCCGCTGCGCCGCCCATCGAGCAAACATTTAATGAGGGATTGAGTAAACTGATCGCTTTGTTGCTGCGAATAATGCTCCCTTTGACCTTGCTGGTTTTGCTCGTCTACACCGCCTTCATCCCCTTTAATTTTCGCGCCCCGTTTGATAACCGGGATGTGCTGATTACGTACAACGGGATGCTGTTTGCCGTTATTGCCTTGCTAGCGGGCGCGGCTCCGGTCAGCCGGGGCGAACTGCCGCCGCGATTGGGACGTTGGCTGCGTGGGGGGATGACGGCCGTTGCCGCTTTAGCCCTCATCATCAGTTTGTACGCCCTTGCTGCCATCCTCTACCGCACCGCCATTGACCGGCTCACGCCCAACCGGCTCGCCTTCATCGGTTGGAACGTCATCAACATCCTTTTGCTTATCCTGATTTTGCTCTACCAGGCGCGGGCGAAGGCGGCCGGCTGGCTGCGCGCCCTCCATCGCGCCTACAGTGCCGGAACGGCGGCCTATGTTGTCTGGACGTTGGCCGTGATTTTGGCGGTTCCCTGGCTGTTCGGCATCAATCAGGGCGAGGTGGAGAAACTGCCGGAGACGGTGCAAGATGTCATTTTCAATTATCCCAACCCGATTTTGCTCAAATGCAAGCAGAGCGACCCCATTTATTTGCTGGAACATGGCGAGAAACGATGGATTGAAGATATTGAGACGTTCAACGACCGGGGTTATGTCTGGCGGGACGTCCACTTTGTCCCCTGCGATGATTTACGCAGCATTCCCGATGGCGTGTCCATCCCTGCGGACGCCGGGCCGCCGCCAGCGCCCTGATTTGTGTCGGAATTCATCGTACTGATAGGGGCGGTTCACAAACCGCCCCTACACCCGACTGAAATTCAATTTTCACCAGACTCCAGTTTTTTACTCAACGGCCGTTGCCGCGAAATCAATCTCAATCAATACCGCCTCATCCACATTGGCCACTTTGGCTACTTGGGGGATGACTAAATTGAAATCGGCGCGGTTGACTGTGGCCTCGGCGCGGCCCTCCAGGCGGGTTGGAGAGATGGGGACGGCAGTTACCGCAAACGTCGTTTCTTGGGTAATGTCGCGGATGGTGAGATTGCCGACGATGGTGAAAACGGCCGTTTCCCCCACCGCAATCTGCTCCGGCAGCCCCTCGATACTCGTGGGTGTGAACGCCGCCAGCGGATAGGTTGGACTTTCGATGATAAACGTGTGCAGCGCCTCGTCGCGGAAAATATCATCCGTGTAAAACGAGCGGGCGTTAATTTGGATGACGCCCACCTGCGCCGAAGACACATCGGCCCAATCTAACGCAATTTGGCCCGACACCAGCCCCGTTGCCCCGATCACCGTCACCGGTTGGCCGCGCAGCAGCTCGCCCAGCGTAAAACGCACGCCCGATTCGCCGGGGATGAGTTCGTAAATTGTCGCGCCGTCGGGAACGGCCGTAATCGGTAGAGTAGGCGGCGGTACTTTTTGTTCGTCAGACGGCCGTAAAAAGCTATACCAAATCGCGCCAATGAGGATGATACCCAAAATGAGTAAAGTGGCTCCCCCGCGAAAAGTGGAATCGGTTTCATTATTCATTCCGCCAATTTTAGCCGACTAGAGGAAGGTGACAAAGGTTATGGTAAAATGAACTGAAATTTTGCAATAAAAATCGTCCAATAGTCACAAAGGTGAATTAATGACAAGAGAATTACCTAAGCGGCAGCAAAAACCGCGCCGCGTCAGCGATGAGGAAGTGCGTGAAACGATTTTGAACATGTGCCGGGAAGCCGGTTTAGACGGCGCCGTACGACCGGAAGCCATCGCCCAACTGATTTTACCCAACCATTGGCAAACCCTGCTCAAACGCATCCGTTTGATGAGTAAGCAGTTGGCCGTTGCCGGCCTGCTTACCATTTTACGCAAGGGAGAACCGGCCGATCCAACTGATTTCAAAGGCATTATCCGCCTGCAAATCACGGAAATGGGCCTGGTGATTGAAGAAGAAACGACATGAGAATGGGACGCGTATGAACGCAGATTTTCTCTTTTCCCCTCTGCGAATCTC
>JANTHP010000228.1 GCA_024762395.1 Anaerolineae bacterium
TTCCCGATACTTGGCTCAACGTTTCGGGAATTCCAATTCCCGAAACACGCACTTTTCTCAACTCATTTGAAATGCACCCTTTACCAAATCGTTCTACAAAAGTAGGATAAATTTGAACGAGAAAATTACACACCTAAAAGCAAAATTAGAACACGGCGTTTCGCCGGCAATGGCAACGCCTTTAACTGAGGAAGGCTATACGGTAAACACGGCCGTTCTCCCCCCACTCGTCAATTTCCTCATCGAAAAGGGCGTGAAAGGGCTGTTTGTCGGCGGCACAACCGGCGAAGGGATTGTGCTGTCTATGGTGGAACGGATGCGCCTGCATGAAGGGACGATGACGGCCGTTCACAACCGCGTCCCCGTTTTATTGCATGTGGGGGCCAATCGAACCGATACGGCCGTCGCCCTCGCCCGACACGCCGCCAGCATCAACGCCGACGCCATCGTCGCCATCACCCCCACCTTTTACGGCATGGACGACGACAGCTTGGCCGCCTACTTCCACACCATTGCCACCGCCGCGCCGGAGACGCCGCTGCTGCTGTACGACATCCCCCATATGGCCGTCAACGGCATCAGCCCGACGCTGTTGACCCGTTTGGGGGCGGAAATTCCCACGCTGGCGGGCATCAAAACCAGCCGCCCCGACGCCCAAATCATCCGCCAACTGATCGCCGCCGCGCCGGAACGCCTGATTGTGTTGGCCGGCAATGAGCGCATCGCCATCGGTTCGTTAGCGATGGGAGCGCATGGATTGATTAGCGGCTTGAGTACGGCCGTTCCCGAACCCTTCGTCACTTTAACCCGCGCTATGGGAGAAGGCGACCTGGCCACCGCCCGGCAAGCGCATCAAACCATCAACCAACTGCTAAATCTAATGCCGCCGCAGCGCATCGGCGCCATTAAGACAATTTTGGCGGAACGAGGCATCCCGGTAGGAACGGCCGTGCCGCCTCGCCCCATGCCAAACGGCGGCATTTGGGCCAAAATGGAAAAAGCTGCAAAGTAGCAAGGTGGCAAGTGACCTTGCCACCCTGCCACCTTGCAACTTCGCCACCCCTGCACCATGAAACTCCTCCTCTTTGACATAGACGGCACCCTCATCCGCAGTCACGGCGCGGGCCGGGAGATATTGGCAGCCGCTTTGACGGAGCTTTTTGGCACGGCCGGGCCGATTGACAGCTACAAAATGAGCGGTAAGATTGATTATCGCATCATCACCGATTTGTTAACGGCCGTTGGCCTGACCCATGACGAAATCGAGGCTAATTTACCAAATGTGTATGCGCTGATGGCTGAAAAAGCCCACACCGCATTCCCCGCCAGCGATATGACGGCCTGTCCTGGCGTCCAACCGCTGTTGGCAGCGCTGAACCAGCATGAAGATGCGCTGTTGGGATTGGTCACCGGCAATATCAGCAGCACGGCTCCGCTGAAATTGGCGGCAGCCGGCATTGATCCGGCCCAATTCAAGCTGGGCGCTTACGGTTCGGACGCGCCAACACGCAATCAACTACCGATCATTGCCATGCAGCGGGCGCGCGCGTTAACGGGACGGCCGTTTACCGGTCAAAACACCATCGTTATTGGCGACACCCCGGCCGATATTTTGTGCGCGCGGGCCAGTAAGGCAACGGCCGTCGCCGTCGCCAGCGGCTGGCATGCCGCCCACACGCTCGCCCGCTACCAACCAGACCACCTGCTGGAAAACCTAAACGATACGGCAAAAACATTAGAGATTTTATTGGCATGAAACGTGAAAAATTGCAACTATACAGGTGACAGTCACTTTTTCCAGAGGTGTTAGCCGAAACCATGATGTTGGTAAGTGACTGTCACCTCTGGTCGCTGTATAGTTACGAAAAATTTACGTTGCACGCTCGCAAAGGAACCTGAATGAGTCGAGTCATCAACCCCAACAGCCCCACCAAAATACGCAACCAACACCGGCGCACCATTGCCGAAATTTTGCGCCGGTTAAGCCAAAAGCCGGAAATGGATTTAGAAGCCAAAGATATGGCCGCCATGCTGGTTTATTTGCTGCGCGAAATCAACAACGGCGTCACACAAACCATCGAAGCATGGGAAAAGCGGGGCTATTGGATGAAAGCAGAACGGTTCCTGCGGCAGTGGGAATGGACGGCCGAATCTGCGGCCAATATCGAAGACGTTCTCCGCAACAATGCCTGGGATTTACTGCCTAATCTATTGGCGGAACTGTTCGGCCAATTTGCCGATATTCAAATTAAAAACATGACTCGCAAATCCAGCGCCTGGCAGGGAGCCTATCAAAAATTGATGTCGGAACCGCCCGGCGAGCTGCCGTTTTAGAGGTGGCAAAGTGGTAAGGTGGCAAGGTGGCAAGGTGGCAGGGTGGCGAGGTGGCAAAGTTGCCTTGCAACCCTGCCACCTTGCCGCCTTTTTACTTATTTTACTTGTCACAGCCTGTTCGCCATCGCCGCCGCTGCCAACGCGGGCCACTGCTGCCGTTGTCCCCGCCGAGTTGACCAGCACGCCAACGCTTCCGCCCACCATACGGCCGCTTTTTACAGAAACGCCATCGGCCACGCCAACGCCATCGCTGACGCCAACGCCTCGTCCGTCGCCAACGCCAACGCCAACACCGTGCGCAGAATCGGGACGCATTGAAACGGGCGTGTTCTCCAGTTCGCAAGGAAGGGTTCCATATCGGATTTATTTACCGCCGTGTTATGGGAAGGATGGCTCCTTCGATTCCGCTCAGCACAAGACCTACCCCACTCTTTACATGCTCCCCGGTAACGGCCAAACCGACGCCATCTGGGATACGCTGGGGCTGGACGAAGCGGCCGAAACCGGCATCAAAAACGGCGATCTGCCGCCGCTGCTCATCGTCATGCCTGACGGGGGTTGGATAGCCCATAACAGTTCCGGCGGCCCCAACTCCTACGAAACCGTCATCACAGACGACCTTATCCCATTTATCGAGACGACCTACTGCGCCTGGCCTGCGGCAAACGGCCGTGCCATCGGCGGCGTATCACGTGGCGGCTATTGGGCGCTCGAAATCGCCTTCCGCCATCCAGACCAGTTTGTTAGCGTTGGCGGACACAGCGCCAGCCTGCTTGACACCGCTGCCGGACCAAACATCAACCCCCAATACACCGGACTCAACAACGATTTGGGCGATTTACGGATTTACCTGGACATTGGCGCGAACGACGGCGGCATTGTCAATACGCGAAAATTACATGAGGATATGGCGGCCAACAACATTCCTCACACCTGGGTTCTTAATGAAGGCGGACACAACAACACCTACTGGTCGGCACATTTAGCGGAGTACCTGGCCTGGTATGCGATTGCTTGGGAAGATACGGCCGTGCTCTCGCCCCCTTGTCCTTAAACGAAAACCTGCCAAGAAACAAAAAAGCCAGACTTTTCAGTCTGGCAAGTTACCGATACAAAAGTTTAGTTCAGATTTCTTAACTGCTCTAATTTGCGATTGATCACCGGATCTAAAGCGGCCGCTCGCGCTGAAGCTTCCATCCGGCGCAATATCTCACGCAAGCTGGCAATCTGCCGTGCTATCAATACAGGATTGGCTTTTCTCAAGGGTAAATTTGTAGGTTGGTAGACTGAGATTTCCTTCATCATACGACATCCTCAATTTTTCAATTACGATACTATCTACCTTTACTCACCTAAAAAATAACACACCTTGCTTACAATTTGCATTACAATCACAGTCATAGCGTACCACTCCTGCCCGCCAATCGTTGTAATGGCTGCTGCCGGCCTTTTGTAAATCGGCTTACATCTCGTTAGAACGAGTACTGAGCCAAATGAGGAGAATGAAAACGGCCGTTCCCAAAACAATCAGCATGGTCAATTTAACCAACGGCGTGGGGGCAAAAATGGCAACCAAACCAAAAGCCAGAGCGACGGCGTAATAACCCAGCACAATCCGGCGCGTAGGCAGCCCGCCATCCGACAATCTAAAATGCAAATGGCCCCGGTCGCCATGCAGCGGGCTTTGGCGTCGGCGCAGACGGTCAATGATTTGCCAGGCCACGTCCAGGATGGGCACAGCCATTACCAACAAGGCGGTGGCGATTTTGGCCGGGGAGATAATAGCCAGCGTTGCCAATTGGTAACCCAACAAATATGCCCCTGCCGATCCCAAAAAAATGCGCGCCGGAGAGAAGTTGAATGGCAAAAAGCCGAGCAAAGCGCCCGCTAGCGCCACCGGAAAGGCGACTACTGTGTATTGACCGGTTTGCTGTGCGATTTGGAAACTGTGCCAGGCAAATATCAGGGCGGCAATCGTGCCAACGCCTGCCGCCAGGCCATCCAGCCCATCCAAAAAGTTAACGGTGTTGACCATACCCACTATCCAGAACAAGGTCAAAATCCATATGAGAAACGGCCGTACAATCACCAACGGATCTTCAAAAATGAACAAAAATTGCATTGGCCCCCATTCCCACACAGCGCCCGATGGCAGCGGGTTGGTAAATCGCTCAATAAACACTTCATACCAAATGGCAATGCTGGCTCCCACTAAGTAAATGATGAACTGCTGCCAGGGCGGTAAATCGAACCAATCATCAAGCAAACCGCCGACAAATACGACCAGCGTCCCTAGGAAAACACCGGTTAACAACTGCCGCTCATCCGTTTCGGGATGGGGGGGCAGCAGGTGGTAAATGACAGGGACGACCAGCAGTAGCGCCCCCATCAACGGCAAACCGCCCAGCTTGGGCATACGGCCGTGATGCTGCCGTCGTCCCCCCGGTTCAGCCACCACCCCCCAGCGCAGCGATAGCCAACGCGCCAGCGGCGTCAGCGCCACCGAGGCGATGAAGGCGATGGCGAAAATTGCGAAATAAGCCATGTCTTGAAGAGGTGATGGGGTGAAGAGGTGAAGAGGTGAATCACCCGCTCACCTCTTCACCTCTTCACGCATCATCCCGTCCCAAACTGCCGGTCGCCGGCGTCGCCCAGGCCGGGAACGATGAAGCCGACGTCATTGAGGCGTTCGTCAATTTTGGCGATGTGAATGGGTACGTCGGGATGTGTTTCTTGCAAATGGGCAACGCCTTCCGGCGCGGCCAGCAAGCCGACAAATTTAATGCGATTGGCGCCCCACTTTTTCAAAATGTCAATCGTAGCCGCCGCCGAGCCGCCGGTTGCCAGCATCGGATCAAGCACCAGGCAAACCTGCACGGTGGGCGCGGTGGGCAGTTTATTGTAATAGGAAACGGGTTTGAGGGTGCGTTCGTCGCGGTAGAGGCCGATGTGCCACACTTCAGCGCCCGGCATCATCTCCCAAATGCCGTTGACCATGCCCAATCCGGCGCGCAGGACGGGGATGAGGCCGATTTGATCAGCCAGTTCATGACCAACGGCCGTTCCCATCGGCGTCTCCACATTTATCTCACGAACGCCCAAATCGGCCGTTGCCTCATACGTCAGCAGCAGCGTAACCTCCCGCACCAATTCGCGGAACTTCTTCGGCTTCGTGTTTTTATCCCGCAATAACGTCAACTTATGCTTCACCAACGGGTGCTGCGATTCATAAACCATGCCTAACCTCCAAAATCTCGTCCAATTGTAGCGTGAAACGTAAAACGTGAAACGTGAGCAACAGACTCTTCACGTTTTACGTTTCACGTTTTACGTTTATAATCCCATGCAAACCCAAGACAGGCAACCCACGATTTATGAGCGATAAACCGACACCCAAACGACACATTTCAGGGCAGAAAAAGGCGGAAGACCGCGGGCTGGACGGCCTTATCCGGCCGCAGCGGTTGGATGAATTTATCGGGCAGGAGCGGTTGAAGACCAATCTGTCCATTTTGATTGAGGCGGCGCAGGCGCGCGAGGAGCCGTTGGATCATGTACTGTTCCACGGCCCGCCGGGGCTGGGCAAAACAACGCTGGCTCACGTGGTTGCCAATGAGATGAACGTCAACATCCGCATCACGGCCGGGCCGGCGATTGAACGGGCTGGCGATTTGGCGGCGATTTTGACGAATTTGCGGGCCGGGGACATTTTGTTCATTGATGAGGTTCACCGGCTGGGGCGGGCGGTGGAGGAGATTTTGTATCCGGCGATGGAAGATTTTGTGCTGGATATTGTGGTAGGCAAGGGGCCGGGGGCCAAGAATGTGCGCCTGAAGCTGCCTAAATTCACGGTCATCGGGGCAACGACGCGGTTAGCGCTGCTGACGGCCCCTCTCCGCGCCCGGTTTGGCGCGGTGTACCGGATGGATTTTTATGAACAAGCGGCGATGGAGACGATTGTGACACGCGGGGCGGGGATTTTGGCTGTGCCGATTGAGCCGGAGGGAGCGACGGAGATTGCGCGGCGGGCGCGGGGGACGCCACGTGTGGCGCTGCGGCTTTTACGCCGGGTGCGGGATTACGCTCAGGTGCGGGCAGATGGGGAGATTACGGGGAAGACGGCCGTTTCCGCCCTCAACCTCCTGGAAATAGACAGCCTGGGGCTGGACGACCTCGACCGCCGCGTGCTGCGTTCCATCATCGAAAAATTCGGCGGCGGGCCGGTAGGATTAGACACCATCGGCGCCTCCATCAGCGAAGAATCGGATACGATTATGGATGTGGTGGAACCGTATTTGCTGCAATTGGGCTTTCTGGAACGCACCGCAAGAGGCCGCATCGCCACCCCGCACGCCTATAAACATCTGGACATTCCCATGCAGCCGGATGGGAAACAAGCCGCTCTATTCTAATGAGGAATTCCTCATTCCTCATTCCTCATTCCTCATTCCTTCCCCCTCTATCGTTGCCGGTTCGCGCAGCATGATGTAGATGAGGATGCCGATGCCGGCCGATATAGCCATGTCGGCGACGTTGAAAACGGGCCAGTCGAGGATGGGGATGTCTATGAGGGGATGGAGCAACGGCCGTAAATTCACATGCACAAAATCGGTCACATGGCCGATGCGCATCCGGTCAATAAAATTGCCCATGCCGCCGCCAAACAATAATCCCAATGCCAACCGCAGCTTCATGCTTTGCGCCGGTAACTGATAATTTATGTAAACTATCGCCAGCGCCACCAGGGCCGCCAACAGGGTAAAAATCCATTTGGCTTGCGGGAACAACCCAAATGCTGTGCCGGTGTTGGTCGTGTGGAACAGTTCAAAATAAGGGTGCAGGTTTGGATAGGGTTGAATGCTGCTGTAAAGCGGCATCACGGCTTCGATTTTCCATTTGGTGAGTTGGTCGAGGATGATGACGGCCGTTCCAATCCAACCAAACATCTGCTTGCGGCGGTAAAAAGGCGCCGCTGCTTCCGGCACAGGCTCGGAGATCGTTTTTTCCAGGTTGGCGGCGTTGTTATTTTCAATTTCGGGCATATAGCTGTCTCTTTCTGAATGGTATGGGGCGGTATTTTACCAATCCTGGCGGATCATCACCAGAAGTATCTACGTCTTGTGCCAGACGATACTGGCAAAAGAGAGCCGCAAGCGGCAAGCGAAGAAAACGGATAATGAATAACGCATAACGGATAATTGTCAATTTCTCGCCAGCGGAAGACTC
>JANTHP010000229.1 GCA_024762395.1 Anaerolineae bacterium
CAGTAAACAGAAGTCAGTAAACAGTTTTCAGTAGGCACTTTCCAGAGGTAGACCGTACTGATAACTGTTTACAGATTACTGAACACTGATACTAGTATGCTCGATTGTGTGAACGTGTTATGCGGAAGTTGTGAAGAGATTATGAAGGAGGCAGGCCGGGGTCAGGAATGGCCTGCCAGGTAAGTTTCCAACGCATCTATGGTTGCGGGGAGTGCAGTGGGTGAAGAGGCCTGGTCAACGGCCGTTCCGGGGTCTTTCAACCCGTGTCCGGTTAGAATGCAGACGGCGGTTTTATGGCTGGGATCAATCGCCCCCATCTCGATCTGCTGTTTAAGCGCTGCCAGCCCGGTAGCTGAAGCTGGTTCTACAAATACCCCTTCTATTTTGGCTAACAGGTTCCAGCTTGCCAGGATGTCTTCGTCGGTAACGGCCGTAATAATCCCTCCCGATTCATCCAGCGCCGCCAACGCCTGCCGCCAACGGGCCGGATTGCCAATGCGAATCGCTGTGGCAATCGTTTCAGGATTTTTGACCACTTTGCCCGTCACAATAGGGGCTGAACCGGCAGCCTGCCCGCCCAAAATGCGGGGACGGCCCTTGTCATACTGCTTGTACCCCATCCAATACGCGGTGATATTGCCGGCATTACCTACCGGGAGACAGTGCCAATCGGGGGAACGGCCGTCTAACTGATCCACAATCTCAAACGCCCCCGTCTTTTGTCCCTCCAGCCGCCAGGGGTTAATCGAATTCACCAGCTCAATCGGCTGCCGCTCCGCAATCTCCCGCACCATATCCAGCCCATCGTCAAATGAACCGTCAATGCTGATGACCTCAGCGCCATAAGCCAGAGATGCGGCCAGTTTACCCAACGCAATTTTGCCTTCAGGGACCAAAACCAGACAGCGCAGCCCGGCGCGAGCGGCATAGGCGGCGGCGCTGGCCGCCGTATTGCCCGTACTGGCGCAAATTACCGACTTCGACCCGGCCTGTACAGCTTGCGTGATAGCGGCCGTCATGCCCCGATCTTTAAACGAGCCGGTCGGATTTAGCCCTTCATATTTAAGATAAAGCTGCAAATCAGCCCCCGGCGCAATCATTTCCGCCAGCCGGTCGGCCTTAATAAGCGGTGTATTGCCTTCATTCAGGCTGATAATTTGCACATCGTCGGCGAATGGAAGGTAAGCGCGGTATTTATGGATGACTCCGTTCCAGTTCATGAGGATACATCTCCGGCATTTTGTTTGATTTCGTCTATGAAACGTGAAACGTGATGCGTAAAAGACCCTCACGCATCACGCTTCACTCCATGATTGGTTGTATAAGCTTAAAGGTAACTACTAAGGTGACAGTCACTTTTTCCAGAGGCGTTGGTCATGACAAATCGCCGTATTAAGCGACTGTCACCTCTGGGGCTTGGTAGTTATAAAGAAATTGCGTTTATTCAGCAGTCCCGCCGGGAATGACCAGCGTCTGCCCCACGTAGATGACATATGGCGAGCCGATTTCATTGGCTTCGGCAATCGCCGTCCACGCTACCCCGTAGCGTAGTGAAATGAGGAAAAGCGTTTCCCCGGCTTGCACCTGGTGGGTAAATTGCGGGGTAGGGCCTGGCGTGTCAACAGGAATTTTTAGTTCTTGCCCTACTTCTAAATGATTGGGATTGACAATGCCATTGGCCTCTGCAATTTGTGTCCAGTTGATGTTATATTGAAGGCCAATTCGGAACAAATTGTCGCCGGCCTTGACGATGTAGGTTGTTTCGGTCAAGGGGGATGGCGTTGGCTCAGCCTCCGGCGCATCGCCGCCTGGTATGTTTAGCACTTGCCCGACTTTGATTTTGTCCGCATTGGTTAAGTTGTTGTACTCCGCTAATGTTACCCAGGAGATACCATATTTCAGGCCGATTCGGTACAAATTTTCACCGGCAGCGACGGTGTGGGTTTGGGGTGTCTCCTCAGCCGGTTCTGCTGCGGGCGTCTCTTCTGCCGGGGTTTCTTCGGTGTTTGTGTCGGCGTCTGCCGCTTCTGTGTCTGTTTCGTCAGATGCGGGTTCTTCGGTATCGGTAACGGCCGTTTCACTCTCAGCATCTGGTTCGGGCGTGGCAGTTGCGTCTTCCATACGGGGCGTATCGCTGTCGCCAGCCTCAACCGGCGCTGGCGTGGGTTCAGCATCGGCATCGGTTTGGGGTACGGCCGTTTCACCCATAACCGGTTCGCCACCGCCAACATTCACATCAGCCGTCGCCTCAGCCGCTGTTTCCGCTTCATCGCCGCCCCCGCCAGGAACAGGGCGCTCGCAAGCAGTTAACACAAGACCAAGTAGTAACAATAGAACTGCAAAATAAAATAAACGTCGCTGAACCTTCATGAGCTTACCTCCAAAAAATGGGCCAATAACACCTTTGCCCAGCATTGACATAACCAACCGTAATATAGCATGTTTCCGGCTTTACGTAAAGTTATGAATTATGCATCTTGTACCTCTTGTGCCCAGAGCGGAAGCGACGGGCTTGGATACCTCTCTGGGCATAAGTGTATTGTTTTGCCATCCGGCATAAACCGCCCCATTTTCATCCAGTATTTGCTTCAACATTGTAAGGCAGAGTATCAAGCCGGTTAAAATGGTCATACCCATTGTGCTATAAAGTACCCGAGTCAAATCGCATAATTGCTTGTACAATTTCGTATGCCGGTTGGTCAATGGCAATGATGAACGCTTCGTCGTTTGTAGGAGATTCCAGCGTATCAAATTGACTTTGCAGCATATCCGCTTTCATGTAATGGTTTTTGCGGGCCTGCATGCGCTGCCAGATCAGGTCAAAGCTGCCGTGCAAAAAGATGAATCGGGTCTCGTTGTTGACTTGCAGCTGATCGCGGTACTTTTTTTTCAAGGCAGAGCAAGCGAGAACGGCCGTTTCCCCCCTCTCCACATGCTCCGCCAACAAATCATGCAGCCGGACCAGCCACGGATACCGGTCATCATCATTCAACGGCACGCCACTCGCCATCTTGGCCACATTCTCCGGCGGATGAAAATCATCGCCATCGTAAAAGGGACAACCCAATCTCTTGGCTAACGCCATTCCCACCGTCGTCTTACCACAGCCCGAAACGCCCATTATCACGTACACTGTCATGATTTCACCCTGTACAACATTTCACCTGCTTTAGGCACGTACAAAATACCTTCATTCTCCCGATCCTTCCATGCTGCCACATCAATTTCGTCAGGATTCACGTAACCCAGCGCCAATTGGGCGCAATCTTCAGGGGATAGTTTGGTGGCGAGTTTGACCGTTGCGCGAGGATATTCAATGCCGTTTTGGAAACGGCCGTCTCCCCTCACATGCGTGCTATGCGCCAACACCCCCAGCGGGATATGCTTGAACTTATCCCACTGCGCCAGAAAATAGGGCAGCACGTGATAGCCAATCTCATAAATGTATTTGCCATGCACATGGCTGACCACATCTAAATGGGGGGCGTAGATGATCAGTTCGCCCCCTTCGGCCAGCGCCGGTTCCAGCTTGTACATCGCCTTGCCCCCTGTCCACAGCTCATCATACATCGGCGGCGCTTGCGACAGCACCCGCTGGAATGGTTTATCCACCCAAATGATGTGTCGCTGCGATGACAAATCGGCGGCGGCGCTCCATGCGGTGAGATGATCACCAATGAACATGCCCGCCAATCCCTTGCCGACGACTACCAGCGCAATCAGCGTGACTGGCGTAGGCACATGTTCGGCCGCGGCGTGAATCATGTCACGCACCGGCGTTTCTTTGATGCCGATTGTGCCACGCACACCGGCCAACGCGCCCAGCCAGTGCGTCACGTTAATCATTTCGGCTCCCGAAATGCCAGGGAACAGATATTTTGCCCCACCAGAAAAACCAACAACTTCGTGCGGAAAGGTTGGCCCCAAAATGAGGATGTGGTCGTAATCCAAAACGGCACGATTGATGTTCACATCCACATCGCCGCCCAATGTGGGATGCCAGAGATTGCCAGCAATGGCTTGGATTTGGGCTTGTGGTAATGTGCCGATGTTCGTGATCGTTTCGGGTGAATCCCAGGCGTGGTTGAGTAATCCGATACGGCCGTAAATCCCCGTCCGCTCTTCCTCGCTAATACCCACCAACCGGTTTAATTCCGGATCGCTCAAAGGTGGATGGGTTCCCAACGCCACCATAAAATCCAACTGACTGGCATCATGTAAAATTTCAACCAGTGAGCGAAAAAGGAAAGGCAGCGGAATTGTGCGCGTATGGTCAGGAATGAGCACCAATACCCGCTGGTTGCTAAATTGCTTCTCCAAACCGGCGTACAACGTTTGCCGCACCTGATCGTCTGATAATAATCCGTCTGTTTGAACTGCTTGTGCAATCATAGTTGCCTCAATTGGAGATTAGAGATGAGAGATTGATCCAGTCTCTCATCTCCAGTCTCTAGTCTTGTTAAACGCCGCTGAAGGCAGAAAATCCACCATCAACCGGCACAACAATGCCGGTGACGAACTGGGAGGCTGGCGATACCAACCACAACATTGTACCCAACAATTCCTCAGGATTGCCAAAACGCCCCATTGGTGTGTGGTCGATGATCATTTGCCCACGCGGTGTCAGGCTGCCATCGTCTTTGAGCAAGAGGGCGCGGTTTTGTTTGCCGCTAAAAAAGCCGGGAGCCAGCGCCTTGTTCGGCCATAATTTTGCCGATGACCTGGCTGGGCAAGATGGTTCCGAGAATGTTCAGGTCGAAGACGAAGCCCAATGCTTCTTGTGGCAAATCAAAGAAGTTGTTATCGGGCGCAGTGTGGCCTGGGGATGGTTGCCGCCGGCGGCGTTGATGAGGATGTGTATGTGATCGTAAGCCGCCCAAACCTGCTCCACGGCCGTTTCCAAATCACCTGGCAAACCAACCAACCACGATTGAACGAACAATACCAACTACATTGGGAATGGTAGGTTGTATCGGTACCGATTATATACGATTATTCATGATGGCGTATTTTGACCATCAATCAACACGCTCGCCTAAATCCTCGGCAATCAACCGAAATTACTCCAGGGCCGCTTCCAACTCTTCCACAATTTCCACGGCAATGATATCGGGGTCGGGCAGATTTTCGGTATCTTCCAGCGATTCGTCGCGCAGCCAGAAGATGTCCAGATTGACTTTGTCACGGGCCAGGATGTCGTCCAGAGTATAGGCGCGCCAGCGTCCCTCTGGTGTTTCCTCACTCCACGTCGCCGCCCGCTCATGCCGGTTCGCCGGATTAAAGCAAGCCACAAACTCATCCAAATCAGCGCGCGCCAGCGGGTTTTGTTTCAGCGTGTGATGGATATTGGTGCGGTAATCGTAGAACCAGATTTTTTCCGTCCACGGCCGTTCCCGCCCCGGCTTACGGTCAAAAAACAACACATTCGCCTTCACACCCTGGGCGTAGAAAATGCCAGTGGGCAGGCGCAGGATGGTGTGCAGGTCGCTTTCTTGCAGCAGCTTGCGCCGCACCGTTTCCCCTGCGCCCCCTTCAAAAAGCACATTGTCCGGCACAACGACCGCTGCTTTGCCATGCTGCTTCAACAATTTGTGGACATGCTGGACGAAGTTCAACTGCTTGTTGCTGGTCGAAGTCCAAAAATCGTCGCGGACAACCGTTTGCGCTTCCCGCTTCACTTCCCCTTCTTCAGTGATGTAGGTGACGCTGGATTTTTTGCCGAACGGCGGATTGGTGAGCACCATGTCGTAGGTGGTACTTGGTTTGTTTGCCAGCGCGTCGTCAACATGAATGGGACTGTGTCCATTTTCATGCCCGATACCGTGCAGATACAGGTTCATCACGCACAGCCGCGCCGTGTTGTCCACAATTTCCCAGCCGTGCAGCGCCTCTTTGCGTAGATGCAGCCATTGGTCGCGGTCAAGTTGGTTATTTTGACCAACATGCTCATAAGCGGCCAACAGGAAGCCGCCCGTGCCGCACGCCGGGTCGCAAATCGTGTCGCCTGGTTGAGGAACCATCACATCTACCATCGCCTGGATAAGCGGACGGGGCGTAAAGTATTGGCCCGCGCCAGACTTGACGTCTTGGGCGTTCTTTTCCAGCAATCCTTCGTAGATGTCAGCCTTCACGTCCACGTTAAGACGATGCCAGTTTTCGCCGTCAATGAGGGTGACGAGGCGTCTGAGCTTGGCCGGGTCTTGTACCCGGTTCTGCGCTTTGCGGAAGATGGTGGGAATGAGGCCGCGTCCCTGGCCTAGCTCCTGCAAAATTTTGCGGTAATGGCTCTCCAAATCGCCGCCGTCCAGATTAACAAGGCTGGCCCAACTGTATTCGTCGGGAATGGTGGATGGGTCGCCGATTTTGCGCCGCTCACTATCCATTTTGAGGAAGAGGAGGTAGGTGAGCTGCTCGACGTAATCGCCATAGGAAAGGCCGTCGTCACGAAGGACGGTGCAGTAATTCCAAAGGCGTTGCACGATGGCGGATGATTGTGACATAGATGCTCCTTGTCAGGCGATTTTGTAAATCGCCCGCCCGATGATTTACCAAATCGTCCCGCTTTGGTCTAAACTGGATACGCTTCATTGCCAGCCCGCATGGCGCCGATTACTGTTCCATCTACTTCGCCAGAGCCGGAAAACATCCATTCATCGGGATCGTAACCGTTTTTGCTATATTTGTAGATGGCAAATTCCCAATTGTCCATCGCTCCAGACCATTTAAGGCGGCAGATTGGCGACGGCCGTCCATCATACCCCACCCGATCCAAATACAAATATGCGCCTCTGAACCGGGGCGCATAAGCGCCGATACGACGCTGGGCGCCATCTTTCGCCGAGGAGGACAGGCCCAACAATTGCAAAACTTGCCGCATGGGGTCCGCCTGGGGCGGCAAAGCGTTTTCTTCGTTGAATTGGTCAACAATGGCGACAACTTGTTCTCGTATTGCGTCAGATATGATTTTCTTGCGTGGCATTTCTTAATTCCTTTGCCAATCTTGATTGAATTTGTTCAGGGGCGCTTGTGGGTGTAGTTTGTCTGCTTTCCAATTGGCAGGGTTGTTGTGAATGTATTGGCGAACGGCCGTTAAATGACGTTCATTACGAATTATCTGTTCATAATAATTTCGTTGCCACAATTTGCCGGGAAATGGCTGCCAACCTTGTTCCTTAACGCCACGAATATAAGCATTAGTCGACATCGTCTTAAACCATTGCACAATTGTTCCCAATGCCACCCCCACATTTTTGGTGATGGCGATGATGAAATGAATGTGATTGGGCATGATGACAAAAGCGTCTAGAACAACGGCCGTAAATTTTTCCGGTAACTTCTTCCACCACAATTCGATCATTTCACAAACGGCCGTGTCTGTTAACAAACATCGCCCATGTTGCGTGCAAATCGTCACAAAATACATCCCTTCCTGAGAATAATCATACCCTTTCAAGCGGATTGACCGCCGATGATGTTTATGCGGATCATATGACATATGATTCATCTCCCGTAGGGG
>JANTHP010000230.1 GCA_024762395.1 Anaerolineae bacterium
CCCGTTGACCGCCCCGGACAGACCACCTTCCACCAGCCGCTTACCGGATCGCGCCCGATGACCGGCGCCGTTTCCCCGGCAAAGAGGAATCCGTCCCGGTCATACTGCACGCCGGGGCCAACCCGTAGATTGACATCCACCAGCGCTTCCAGCAGCGGATTCCCCTCCGTATCCACCAATGGCACATCTGTTACCGCGCCGGGCAGCGTGGCTGTTGGAGCTAAGCCGGGGACGTCTTCGGGAACGGCCGTTATCTCCGTTTCCGTGACGGGCGGCGGCGGCATCTCCAGCGACGGCTCCACGCTGCCGCCCGCAAAGGCATTACAAGCCAAAGATGATAAAATCAAAAGGACAATGGCAAACCATAGCATTCGTTGACGGAACATTTAATTTCTCCTGTGAACGTGGGACACGGATTAACACGGATGGACACAGATAAGAGATGTGTCCCGTTTTCGTTCATTTGATGGTGCCGCGCAGCGGCGTGGTGTCTCCTTCAAAAATACGGAGTGCGGCGTTGCCAGCAAAGCCGCCTCTTAATGCCAGGGTGGCAGACGCGATTAAATCGTAATACGAAATCGAGAAACCGTAAAGGGTAAGTTATAAACGCAAAATACAGCGCAGGAGACCGCAAATTTGCGGGTGGCAAGCATCCGTCTGTCCAGCCTACTCCTGCGACAGATTTGGAATTGTCGCAAACTGTGTGAAATCCTTAACGAATTATGAAAACCTTGTTATAATTCGCCGCGTTACACCAATCTTGTCATGCAAACTGTTTGCTCATCCTGGCAGCAATACAGTTTTTAACAATCTTTACCCTTGCTCATTGTGGTAGCTGGCGCTTCGAGAAGGCAGATTGAAAGATAAGCCTGGTTTTCTGTCCTCGCAACACCTCCTCATGATGAGCCAGAGAAGAGGAGAAAATCTATGTCAAGTTTAATGTTAACCTTGCGCGAAAGTGTTCGCTATCGCGGCCGGGGTGGTCATTATAGTTGGATAGCCCATCGGCTGGCCGGTTTGGGCATACTCGCCTTCTTGATGATTCATGTCTGGGAAACCGCAATGGCTAACTACAATCCTCCCGTATATGAATACGCTATTGCCGTGTTCAAACATCCTTTGTTTGGATTAGGTGAAATCGGATTGATGGGTGCGGTTTTGTTTCACGCCTTCAATGGAATTCGGATTACACTGTTGGATTTCAAGCCTGAATGGTGGCGTCACCAGGCTAAAAGCGTCACGATTGTTTGGGGCGTGTTCCTCGTTGTTTTTGTTCCCATTGCCATATACATGTTGAGCGGCATTATTTCCCACTGTGGACATGGCGCCAACTGTTGGGCATTCCCCACCTACCCTGTTTCATAAGGAGCAGTGCAAATGACAACATATTCTGGAGTTACACATCGCAAAGTTCAGGTGCAAAGCAATTTTGAGCGTTATGCCTTTTTGTTTATGCGCCTTTCTGGTATCGCCCTTCTTATTTTGGCTGTCGGTCATATGATTGTGCAGCATATTTTGAATGACGTACATAGTCTAACGCTGCAATATGTGGCCGATCAATGGTCGTCATGGGGCTGGAAGGTGTATGATATGCTGCTGCTTTTCATCGCTTTGCCGCACGGCATCAATGGGCTGCGTAATGTGCTGGAAGATTACGTTCACGGCGAAAGCGCAGTGAAAACGCTGAACACGGTTATGGCAATTTTCCTTATTGTCTCGCTGCTTGCAGCCGGATTTGCCATCGCCAGTTTTTAATAGATAAACAATTAGCGATTGGCTTCTAGCTAACAGCTAAAGGAATGAAATTATGCCAAAAGTACACACATTTGACGCCGTCATCGTTGGCGCTGGCGGGGCTGGTTTAATGGCCGCCTTGTACGCCAGCCGCAGCGCCAACGTGGCTGTTTTATCGAAATTATACCCTACTCGTTCCCACACCGGCGCGGCCCAAGGTGGTATTGGCGCTGCGTTGGCCAATATGGAAGAAGATAATTGGGAATGGCACTCCTACGACACGGTAAAAGGGTCTGACTATCTAGCCGATCAGGATGCCGTGGACGTTTTGACCCAAGAAGCGATCAAAACCGTTGTCGAACTGGAACATATGGGCTTGCCTTTTGACCGATTCCCCAACGGCCGTATCTCTCAGCGTCGTTTTGGCGGTCACACCAACAAAGAGACGGGTAAACCTGTTATGCGCGCCTGTCATGCAGCCGACCGCACCGGCCACATGATTTTGCAGACGTTGTACCAACAGTGCATCAAAAACGAAGTCAACTTCTTCGATGAATTCCATGTCGTAGACCTGATTCGTGTGGGCGACACTGTGCGCGGCGTCGTCGCCATCGAAATCGCTACCGGCGAGTTCCACATTTTCCACAGCAAAGCCGTCATGTTCGCCACCGGCGGCTGGGGGCGCGTCTGGGAAGTCACTTCCAATGCCCACTCCCTCACCGGTGACGGCCCGGCGATTGCGCTGCGGCGTGGCATTCCGCTGCAAGATATGGAGTTTTTCCAATTCCACCCGACCGGCATTTACAAGCTGGGTATTTTGATTACGGAAGGGGTGCGCGGCGAGGGCGGCGTTCTCATCAACAGCGAGGGCGAACGGTTCATGGCGAAGGAAGAGTACGCCCCGCATATCAAAGATTTAGCCAGCCGTGATGTGGTCAGTCGCGCCATCTACCTGGAAGTGAAGGCAGGGCGTGGTATCAACGGTCAGAAATATGTCCATCTGGACGTGACGCCGGAGACAGTGAACCATTATTACGAACTGGACGGCGAAGACCGTCGTATTGATCGCGAATATATCGAAGCCAAATTGCCGGATATCGCCGACTTTACGCGCACGTACCTGGGCGTTGACCCGGTGAAGGAGCCAATGCCGGTGCAGCCGACGGCGCATTATGGCATGGGCGGTATTCCGACGGATGTGAACGGCCGTGTCCTCATTGACGCGCAGAAAACAGTCTTGCCGGGCTTCTACGCCGCCGGCGAGGTGGCCTGCGTTTCTGTGCATGGCGCCAACCGCCTGGGAACCAACTCACTAACCGACCTGGTGGTGTTTGGCAAGTTGGCCGGTAAAAATATGGCCGAATACTGCCAAGAGGCCGAACTCCTGCCGCTGCCCGATGGCGCCGCCGACGAGGTGATGGCTGAGTTTGAGCGCATCCGTAACAACAACGGCGGCGTTAAAGCGCATGAGGTTCGCCGCAAAATGCAAGAATCTATGACAGAAAATGTCAGCGTTTTCCGCACGAAAGAAACAATGGATAAGGCGATTGCCGACTTGAAGGAACTGCGCGA
Source organism: Anaerolineae bacterium (assembly GCA_024762395.1). Lineage (GTDB taxonomy): Bacteria > Chloroflexota > Anaerolineae > Promineifilales > Promineifilaceae > JACKCC01. The sequence continues at coordinate 3,307 of JANTHP010000230.1, forward strand.
AGCGTATCAGAAGGTGAGCATCGAAGATAAGGGTAAGGTGTTCAACAGCGACTTGCTGGAGGCCTGGGAGTTGGGTTGTTTATTGGATACGGCGCAGGTAACGGCCGTTTCCGGTTTAGCCCGTCCTGAAAGCCGCGGCGCTCATGCCCGCGACGATTATCCCGACCGCGACGACGAAAACTGGCTCATGCACACGCTGTACTTCAAAGAAGGCGATGGCTACCGTCTGGATTACAAACCGGTCACAATGGGCCGCTACGAACCGAAACCGAGGGTCTATTAGTCAGGTAGTCGCGTAGTCCATTAGCCAAATAGTCCGTGGTCAGGCGATGACTACAAGAGTACGAGACTAAACGACTACAAGACTAAAGACAGGAGAAAACTATGCAAGCACAATTACGCATTCGCCGTTACAACCCGGAAAAGGATTCTGCCGGTTACTGGGGCGAATATACGCTGAATGATGTTAATTCCAACGACTCGGTGCTGGATTTACTGCATCGCGTGAAGTGGGAAATTGACGGTACGCTTTCGCTGCGCCGCTCCTGCGCGCACGGCGTCTGCGGTTCCGATGCCATGCGCATCAACGGGGCCAACATGTTGGCCTGCAAGACGTTGGTCTCCCGCCTGGGCGACGGCGACAGCATCAAAATACAGATTGAGCCGATTTTAGGGCTGAAGGTTATCAAGGACTTGATTGTGGACATGGAACCATTCATGGATCATTACAAGTCGGTGATGCCGTACTTTATCAATGACGATCCGCCGCCGGAAGACGGCCGTGAACGCCTCCAATCACAAGAAGACCGCGCCCGCTTTGACGACACAACCAAGTGCATTTTGTGCGCCGCCTGCACCACCTCTTGCCCCAGCTTCTGGGCCAACGACAAGTACGTGGGGCCGGCTGCCGTTGTCAACGCCCACCGCTTCATCTTCGACAGCCGCGACAAAGCGCCGGAGAAACGGCTGGCTGTTGTCGGCGATACGTTTGGCGTCTGGCGCTGCCGCACCAATTTCAACTGCACCAACGCCTGCCCGCGCGAGATTGAAATCACCAAGGCTATCGCTGAAGTGAAGAACGTCTTGTACACTGGCGAAATTTAGACTCGTGACTACTCAGGTGACAGTCACTTTTCCCAGAGGCATTAGTCACAACTTGCTACATTTTAAGTGACTGTCACCTCTGAGGCTGAGTAGTTACTTAGACTCTAATCTTTTCGAGTTTTTGAAACATCCGATTTCTTGTCCTGAGAATGGGCAGGAAATCGGATGTTTTTTTCTTGAAGTGACAGTCACCTCTGAGGTGACTGTCACTTCAAACTACTGTTGCCAGGGTTCATAATCCCTTAAAATCGAACCGCCGATAAATTCACGAATAATCGAATCGCTGGCAATATATTTCATACTGCCGTTAGGCATCGGGTCAAACCACTGCAAAAAAGCTAGCAGCCGGTTCGCTTCCACCCGTTCCGGCGTACCCGGTTCTACTTGCAGCAGCAGCGGCTGGGCCAACTTCTTCAACACCGCCAATTCATAAACTAACGCTGAATTAAAGAACACATCCGCGTTATTTTGATTGGGGAAGATGTATCGTTTTTCACCGCGCCGGACGCTGGGCCAGCGGGCAATTGTATCAGCGGCTGTGTACCCCCGATGAGCTGCGTCGCGGACAATGCGGCGCAGCAGCCGCGTATCTGTTGTTGGCACGCGGTTGTGCTTGTCCAGGTTAAGCTGTGTAAAGGCAGAAATGAAAACGCGGTATACCGATTCCGGCGGCAATCCTTCTACCAGCCGCGGATTTAAGCCGTGTATCCCTTCCACCAAAATTACATGATCGGAGCCGATGCTTAATTCCTCTCCCCGTTCACGTTGGCCTGTGTGAAAATTGTAAATAGGCTGGACAATCGTTTCCCCGGCCAATAGTTGGCGCAGGTGTTGGCTGAACAGGGCCACATCCACAGCCTCCAGCGATTCATAATCATAATCGCCGTTTTCATCGCGGGGGGTTTGGTCACGATTCACAAAATAATTATCCATGCCAATGGCAACGGGTTGAATGCCCTGAGCCATCAATTGAATCGCTAATCGTTTGCTAAATGTGGTTTTCCCCGCCGATGTGGGGCCGGAAATCATGACTAGTTTTACCTGAGGGCGGCGGCGGGCGATTTCGCTGGCGATGGTGGTGAGCTGCCGTTGGTGCAGCGCTTCGGCAACCAGGATAATTTCCGGGGTACGGCCGTTTCCCAAAACCCGATTCAGCGCTGCGATGTTTGGTACGCCAATAATGCTCAACCAATCATCATATTCCTGGAAAACCCGCGCCAAAATCGGCTCATCTTCAAACGGCTGCAAAACACGCGGCTGCTGGCGGCGTGGGAATTGCAAAATAAACCCATCGCTGTAATGCCGCAGATCAAAAACATCCAGGTAACTGGTATTGGGAACCATAAACCCATGGAAATAATCACGCACGCCATTCAGCTCATACAGGGTCAAATAATCCTTGCGCCGCCGGGCAAACAAATCGGCTTTTTCATGGTCGCCAGCGGCAATAAAAAGCTGCAGCGCTTCTTGCAGCGGGACTTTGATCTGCGTGATGGGAAGTTTGTCGGCGACTAATTCGCGCATCCGCCGGCGTAATTGGTCTAGTTCTTCATCGGTCAACCGCTTTTGGTCATCACGTTCGCAGTAGTAGCCGCCAAAGGGCATAGAATGCTGGATAGTAATGATGCGTCCGGGAAAAATTTCGGCGGCAGCAGCGATCATGAGGAAGGCAAGTGACCGGCGGTAAATGCGCGTCCCGTCGGAATCGGCTGTGGTTTCGGGTTCCAAATCAGCATCCGTCATCATCGGCGTGGATAGTTCGCGTAATTTTCCGTTCATGATGGCGGCTACGATACGGCCGTTTACCGCCAAATCGGCTGCATTGATAAACGCCTCAATCGGCGAACCAATCGGCCCTTCAAACACTTGCCCATTGGCAAATCGCGCCTGTACAGTTTGGCGAATAGTAGTGGGATAGATAGTCATTGTGTACTTCCTTGTATAACTTTTACCAGAAAACATAAAGCGCAAAACGCAACTCAGTACGTTTCACGCTTCACATTTTACGTTTAGCGTATATTCTTTAACGGTGCCACGATGGGCAATAAGACGGCGCAAACCAACGGGTACTCGCGCGTCCTCGTAAACGGCTCAAACTGGGCAAACAAGCCGCTATGATGCGCGGATTGCTGGCGGAAATCTTTACATTTGTCTGGCTTAAACGAGCCTCTAGTTGAACATCCAAAGAATCGGGACTGCCAAAGGCCGTTGCCTCCGCGCCAAAAGGCACGATTAAATCTAAGGGAACGGCATACCCCTTGACATAATACCCTTGCCCCGATTTGTCAATGTACGAATAGACGACATGTTCCCCATATGTGTGCAGTCCGGAAATCGGCTGATCGCCTAAAACCAGCAGCGACTCATTGGGTACATCCCCCATCCGAATTTCCACCGCCAATGTCCATTGGGAGGCAATATCGGGCGAGATGCCGCTGCGTACCGCTACCGCCCGGCCATAATTATCCAGCACCCTGGCGGCATATTCGCGGGGGACGGTGCGGGAGGCATGGTTCCAGCCGCCGCTGTAGGCCGCCAAAGCTGCATACAAATCCCCGCCTGATTGGCGCACAATTTCGGACAGGATGGCTACGCCCCAGCGCAAATTGGTGGAAGGGTTAAACAATTCCTCCGCCGGCGGCCGCCATTCCAGCCCGGGGCCGGCGGGCATGACGCCCATTAACCCGACGGCGCCTACCCGGCTGACCAACGTCGGGTCACCGTTGGATTCTTCGCGAATGACGGCCGCGATGAAATCCGGGTCTAATCCATAAAAATCGGCCAGGACGGCGATGTAGGACGACCATTGCTGAATGGTTGGTTCCCACATGGTTGACAGGACGGCCGGAGGCGGCGCTTCTTGCTGCCAGGCAGAGGGAGCCGCCTTGACCTGTGTGGATGGCGACGTTGTTACTGCCATCAAGGTCACGACCAAAACAGCCATTATGAGGGTGATGCGGCTTTTGCGTTTGCGCATGGCTTGATTGGGATTATCCGCTCTCGTTTTGGCGCGGATGCCCTTGTTCCGATAATCTGACGCTATTTTAGCACAGAAGGAGAGGAGATT
>JANTHP010000231.1 GCA_024762395.1 Anaerolineae bacterium
AGCACAAGATTATAGCACCCGCCCCAAAGCCATCCCAACGCCCCCCCACCTTTTGAAGTGCGTCATACCTGCTTTATAATCAGCGGCATGACAGCAATCAACGCAATTAAAAACCTCATTTTAGATATGGATGGCGTACTCTGGCGCGGCGAAACGCCTATGCCGGGATTGGTAGAATTTTTTGCCACGCTGCGCCGCCTCAACATCAATTTTGTTTTGGCGACGAATAATGCCACGAAAACGGCCGTCATGTACACCGAAAAACTGGCCCGCTTCAACGTTCATATCCCACCCCGGCAAATTTTGACCTCGGCGGAGACGACGGCCGTTTATCTGAGCGAACAGTATGAGAGGGGAACGGCCGTCTACATCATCGGCGAAAAAGGGTTGCACGACGCCTTCACCGCCAAAGAATTCCGCATCATCACGCCCGAACAAGTCTACAACGGCGCCACCGCCCCCCTCGTCGTCGCCGGATTCACCCGGCACATCACCTACCCCGAACTGGCAATGGGGTCCCTCCTCGTCCACAAAGGCGCCACCTTCATCGGAACCAACCCCGACCCCGCCTACCCCAGCGAAATCGGCCCCCTGCCCGGCGCCGGATCACTCCAGGCCGTCATCACCGCCGCTACCGGCGTACAACCCACAATCATCGGCAAACCCAGCCCCATCATCTTCCAGGAAGCCGTCAAGCGATTGGATGGAACAACCGCCAACACCGCCATGGTCGGCGACCGGCTTACCACCGACATCAAAGGCGGTAACGACGCCGGACTCAACACTATCCTGCTCCTTTCCGGCATCTCCAGCCAGGCCGACATCGCCCGCGAAAACATCCATCCCAATTTCATCTTCCAGGACATCACCGATTTAGCCGCTAATTTGGTAAAAAATTCATGACAACAAACCTCTACGACCTCGACTTCAACGAATTAACCCAATTCATCATTAAACTAGGCCAACCTAAATTCCGCGCCAAACAAATCTGGGAGTGGCTGTACCGGCAGTACGCCCCCGATTTTGCTAGTATGACCAACCTCTCTAAATCGCTACGCGAAAAACTGGACACATTAGCCACGCTGGACACCTCTAAAATCGCAGCCGAACAAGCATCCAGCGACGGTCAAACCAAGAAAATCCTGACCCAGCTTCCCGACGGCAACTACATCGAAACCGTCCTCATGCGGTACAATCGGCGGCGCACCCTCTGCATCAGTTCGCAGGCCGGCTGCGCCATGGGCTGCGTCTTCTGCGCCACCGGGCAGATGGGCTTCTTCCGCAACCTCACCGTCGGCGAAATCGTCGCCCCCGTCCTCCATTTTGCCCGCGAATTGGCCGCCGAGGGGCAGCACGTGACCAACATCGTCATGATGGGCATGGGCGAACCGCTTCACAATTACGACAACACGCTTAAAGCCGTCAACCGGCTCACCGATCCGGCCGGTTTTAACCTGGGCACGCGCAAAATCACCATTTCCACCGTCGGCCTGGTTCCCGCCATCCGCCGCTATGCCGACGAAGGCCGCCAAACACCGCTGGCCATCTCCCTGCACGCCGCCACCGACACCGAGCGCGACAAACTCATTCCCGTCAATAAACGGTGGCCGATTGCGGAATTATTGGATGCGTGCCGCTACTACATCGAAAAAACGGGGCGGCGTATCACATTTGAATGGGCGCTTATTTCCGGGGAAAACGATACGGTTGAGCAGGCACAAGCACTGGGAAGATTGGTTCAAGGGATGCTCTGCCATGTCAATCTCATCCCGCTCAATCCTACAAAAGGGTATGGCGGCGGCCCCTCATCCCGCGAGCGCGTGGATGCGTTCCAACAAACATTGGCGCGCTACGGCGTCAGCAGTACGGTGCGCGTGCGCCGGGGCGTTGATATTCAGGCCGGCTGCGGCCAACTGCGCGACCGCGTCGCCCCTCCCAAACCATCCAACTAAACAACCACCCGACTACCCGACTAACACCCCAAATACCAACACGGGTTATCTTGATTCCCATTCAACCGAATCTCGAAATGAATATGGGGGCCGGACGAATTTCCCGTGTTGCCGGTAGCGCCAATCACATTGCCCTGGTATACGATTTGACCGGGAACCACGTTTATGGCGCTTAAATGGGCATAAAATGTCTCGTGTCCATTGCCATGATTGATGACGATGAGATTACCATACCCATACACGTTCCAACCGGCATAGGTAACTGTGCCGGTATCAGATGCAAAAACGGCGCTCCCCACAGGTAAGGCAATATCAATGGCACGATGACCATACCAATAGTATTGACTGAAGTTTCTTGAATTTACCGGATAAATGAAAGTGCCTGTGCCTACAATGACGGGCGCTACGCCGCGGCCTTCATACGAGGTATTGCCTGCAACTGAGGATAAGTCTGGCGGCGACCAAACAAAAACCTCGCGCACGGCTCCCGGAACCAGGATTTGCGTTTCGGGGTACAAACGGTAAGGGAATTCCAGGTTGTTGGGCGCGTAAGCAATGATATCCTCCATGGGAACGCCATATTCTGCAGAGATGCTTTCTAATGTGTCGCCCGGGGCAACGTCGTGCAGTACACCGTCAATGGGAAGGATAATAAGTTCGGCGTCTGTTTGCAGCAGGCTTGATTCTTCGCTTAACGAGGGATTACCGCCAAGCAGGGTTTCGGTTTTGATGCCAAATTTATCGGCGATGATATTGGGGGTGTCACCGCGCTGTACAACGTATGTTTGAAAGCTGTGTTCGGGTTTTTTTCCCTGATAGGTAACTGGATTCAAGGCTGGGGATAAGCTGCTATCGCTGATAACGGGCAGTTCGCCCCGCGTGTAATCGTTGGCGGATTCAACGATGGAAGTAGAGGAAGCGCCGCCTATGTTTGCAGCCGGGGAAGATGTAGCGGTGACGGCCGTTTCCCCTACCCCGTCATCCTCAGCCCCACGACCAATTAAACCGGCTCGCCATCCTACAAACAAAATTAAGATAACCGCTATCAGAATAAAACGGCCGTCCAAACGCCATCCTATTCCCTTCTTCTCATTCATAAACAGTTTTGCTCCCTTTCAGCCATAATAGCCGGCGATTATAAAACCGCTCAAAGCAGCAAAAATGCTACCATAGAGCCACCCAAAAGCAAAAATGGGCCGGTCAAAGCCAGCCCATTTCTCAAAAACCATTCATCTAACCCACTTACAAGCCTGTAAACCACCCCTCCGCTACATATCCTTCGTAAGCGTTTCCAGGAATTCATAATTATTCTTCGTAGCGCGCATACGCTGCATCACAGCCGCCGTCGCACTGCTAATGTCATAGCCAGGCGTATCCATCAAGTGGCCGAGCATACGGCGCATCATGTAAACCCGCGACAACTCATCGCCCGACAGCAGCAAATCTTCACGGCGTGTCCCGGAGCGCTCAATATCATAGGCCGGGAAAATGCGTCTTTCTTGCAAACGACGGCTGAGGATCAACTCCATATTCCCCGTACCCTTAAACTCTTCATAAATCACATCATCCATACGGCTGCCCGTATCCACAAGGCACGTGCCGATGATGGTAAGGCTGCCCCCATCTTCCAGATTACGCGCCGCGCCAAAGAACCGCTTGGGCGGATACAGCGCCGTCGGGTCCAAACCACCCGAAAGCGTGCGCCCGCTTGGCGATACCGTAAGATTATAAGCCCGCGCTAAACGAGTGATTGAATCCAACAAGACAACCACATCATGGCCTCCCTCCACCAATCTTTTGGCCCGCGCCAGCGCCATTTCAGCTACCCGGCAGTGCTGTCGAACCGGTTCGTCAAACGTAGAACTGGCAACCTCGCCATCAATAGCACGCTCCATATCTGTCACTTCTTCGGGCCGCTCGCCAATCAACACCACCATCAAGAATACATCAGGGTGATTCGTTGAAATACCATTGGCAATATCTTTGAGTACCGTTGTTTTACCGGCTTTAGGCGGCGACACAATCAGGCCGCGCTGCCCCCGGCCAATAGGCGCAATCAAATCCAACATACGTGTAGACAGGATATTAGGCTCTGTTTCCAGCTTAAGTTTTTGATCGGGGAAAATAGGTGTTTGCGATCCGTAAGGCGCCCGATTCTTCAGCAGTTCCGGACTGTCGCCATTTACGGCCTCAACCCGCAGCAAGCTGTAATACTTCTCATTGTCCTTTGGCTTACGTACCTGGCCGATAACCATGTCGCCGGTACGAAGCCCCAGGCGGCGGATTTGAGAACTAGATACATAGATGTCATCAGGGCCAGGTAAATAATTTTTAGACCGCAAGAAGCCCATTCTCTGCTTATCATCTTCAATAACTTCTAAAATACCGCCCCGAAAATCAAATCCGCGCGCTTCTGCATTGGCCCGCAAAATCTCATAAATCAAATCTTGCTTTTTCATAGTGCTGAACCCGGATATCTCCAGGTCACGCGCTATGTCGCGCAGTTCGTTCAACTTTTTTTCATTGAGTTGTCCAATATCCATATCAAAATTCTCCGAAAATCATACTTCAATCCCGCAAAAGACCAGTTATGCACAAAGTCCTCCTTAGCCGGATGGCAAATAGCGCTGCCAATTCTTCAGGAGTGACTTTAACAAGCCATACAGGAACATTTTTAAGTTATCATGCAATTTAATTGTTAGGAGTTAAACACAAATGAGTTCAGCAAAGTCGCTCATCCACCCTGCGTTGGCTAAATTATTACCATCAAAACCGGCCAACTCAATTTATTTGACGCTCAACATGGGACAATAAACCAAAATTTTTGCGGCATTATTCGCACGCTATGAATTTATCAAGTCCGAGGGAGTAATCATGGAATCCATTCGGTTGGATTGACGAAGTATAACATGACGTTTTAGTCAAGTCAATTTTCATTGACAGGTCAAAAAGGGTTCTTGCTTTACTGCCGGCGTGTTACAATAACGGCCGTTGCCGGCAAACACCAGCCTATTTTAGAACGCGCGGCTCCAATATAATATCATGACCTTTCTCCTCGCAATTACATTCTTCTTCATCGCGGCTTTGTACGCTTCTGTAGGGTCTGGCGGCGGATCGGGCTATTTGGCAGCCATGTCTCTGGCCGGCATCTCCCCCAGCGTCATGAAACCAACCGCGCTCGTCTTAAATATCCTGGTATCTTCCATTGGCGCCTGGAAATTCATCCGCGCCGGTCATTTTTCAGGACGGCTGTTCTGGCCGATTGCGGCCATGTCCGTGCCATTTGCCTTTATTGGCGGCCGGATAGCGCTGCCGGTTGCTATTTATAAACCGCTTGTCGGTTTGGTTTTGATGTATGCAGCGGTTCGCTTGTTTCGTACATCGCGGGGCGGTTCGCTGCCGGCGGTACGGCCGTTACCCATTTGGACAGCTTTACTCATCGGCGCAATCATCGGGCTGCTTTCCGGGCTTATCGGCATCGGAGGCGGCATCTTCCTCAGCCCGCTCATTTTACTCGCCGGATGGGCCGATACACGCGACGCCTTAGGCATAACCGCCGCCTTTGTTCTGGTCAATTCTACCGCCGGGCTGTCAGGCCACCTGTCGTTGGTGAAGAGCCTGCCATTCGGGCTGCCAGTTTGGATAACGGCCGTCATCATCGGCGGCTGGGTTGGCGCAGAGTTTGGCAGCAAGCGATTGAACCCCGCAGCATTACGACAACTGCTGGCGCTTGTATTGGCCGCTGCTGGCATCAAGATGATAATTGGCTAAGCAATCGCCCATTATTTACTTCCGCCCCCACTCACTTCGCATCCGGCGTAAAAAGCGGCATCCCGAATTCCTCAACCCCAAATTTACCGATGGCTTCCTGGGTGGCGGGAGAGATAAGCCAGTCAATAAACGTATTTGCCAACTCCGCCTGGATATGATCCCCCTTGTTCGGATTAACGGCAATGACGCCGTAAGGATTGAATAAAAGCGGATCGCCTTCCACCAGAATCCCCAAATCAATTCCTTCCAGCGTGCGCGCCAGATAGGTACCCCGGTCAGTCAAAGTATAGGCCTGCCGTTCGTCAGCCATCGTCAAAACGGCCCCCATCCCCTGCCCCGCTTCAATGTACCAATCCCCGGACGGCGAAATGCCGCTTTCCGCCCACAACGACAGCTCTTTGATGTGCGTGCCGGAATCGTCGCCGCGCGAGATGAAAGGCGCTTCGGCCGCGGCGATGGCTTGCAGCCCGGCAGCGACATCGTTGAGTCCTTTGATTCCGGCCGGGTCGGCGGCGGGACCGACGATGATAAAGTCGTTGTACATCACATCCTCACGGCGGACGCCGTGCCCGGCGGCCATGAAAGCATCTTCGCGGGGACGGGCGTGAACCATGAGAACGTCGGCGTTGCCATCTTCGCCTAGCTGCAGCGCCTGGCCTGTGCCGACGGCGACGACGTCAACGTCCACGTTGTACGCTTCCTCAAAGGCGGGCAAAAGGTAGTCCAGCAAGCCGGAGTTTTCGGTGCTGGTTGTAGTCGCCAGAATGAGTTTTTGCCGTTCTGCGGATTGAGGTGCAGCATCGCCGCATCCAATCAACAAACTGATTAGAATGATTAGAAACGCTGTTTTTTTCATGATTTTTGCCTCGTTGGCGTAGGTCAAGTTTGCAAACTTGACTTACGGGTCAGTGTAGGTCAAGTTTGCAAACTTGACTTACGGGTTAATAAACGATGTCGCCGCGAATGAAGGCGGCGGTGCGCGGGTCGCGCGGGTTTTGGAAGAAGGTTTCAGTGACGGCCGTTTCCACGATACGGCCGTCCATCATCAACGCCGCCCTTTTCGCCAATCGCCGGGCCTGAAAAATGTTGTGCGTCACCAAAACCAGCGTCGTTCCCTGCTGTTGATTGAGGTCGGCAACGATTTTCTCGATAAGGGCGATGTTTTGCGGGTCTAAATTGGCGGTGGGTTCATCCAGCAGCAGCACATCGGGCCGGATGACGAGGGCGCGGGCCAGCGCCACCCGCTGCGCCTCGCCGCCGGAGAGGGTGCGAGCCGGCTGGCGGGCCAAATTGGCCAGCCCGACTTGTTCCAACGCCTGTTCGACGGCGTGGGTATGGTCGCGGCGTCCGCGCAAGCGCAGGCCGTAGCGGACATTGGCGCTGACGCTGCGATTGAGGAGAAACGGCCGTTGAAACACAGTCGTCACCCGGCGGCGCAAGGACAGGGGCATGGGCTGGCTGGCGCTAAATTCGGCGTTTTGGAAACGGATACGGCCGTGCGTCGGGACCTCCAAAAAATTCAGCAGGCGCAGCAGCGTACTCTTCCCCGCCCCGCTCGGCCCCACCAAAGCCAAAATCTCGCCGCGCTCAATCGTCAGCGCGTCAATTTGCAGCACATGGCGTTCGCCATAAGCCTTTGTGATGTTCTTTAGACGGTACAATTCATCATTCATCATTCATCATTCATCATTCATCATTCATCATTCATCATTCATCATTCATCATTCATCATTCATCATTCATCA
>JANTHP010000232.1 GCA_024762395.1 Anaerolineae bacterium
TTGGGAATGAGTTCCAGGATGTCCAGCGCCGGTTTGCCCACGCGGTGGGCGCGATATTGGCAGGGGGCATGGTAAGGCAAAATCATGTCTAATGCGGCAAAATCGGTTCGCAGTTCACCCGCTTCATGCCGTTCGCGCAGCCATTCAAAAATGTCCCAGGTTGCTTTTGTGATCTGTTTTGTGCCTTCATCGTGCATGTCGAGCAGTTCGGGCGCTTCTTCTTTCAGCGTCAGTGTGCAGCTTGTGCTGGTTCCCACGATGTCTAATCCCGCCTGCGCGTAGACCAGCAGCTTGGAGACGTTGTTCTGATGATACCCCTCGGCGGCGTCAAATTCGCCGTTGCTGAGCAGGGGCAGGCCGCAGCAATTTTGCGGCGGCACGATGACTTCGTAGCCATTGTGTTCCAGCACGGCGACGGCCGCTTTGCCCACAAACGGCTCGTAATACATCGTCGCACAGCCATGAAAATAGACGACTTTTTTATCGGATTTGAGCCGCTGCGCCTGGGTAGCGTGGAACCAATCGGCAAATGTGCCTTCGACGCTGAAGCGGGGCAGGGGCGCTTCGCGGGCAATGCCCATCACCTTCTCGGCCAAAACGCGGCTGACGGGGTTGTGCAGGCCAAAATTGGCTAGTTTGGGCGCGATCTGGCCTAGTTTGCCCAATGTTTCGTTGCGGCCCAGCAGCCGGTTGCGCAGCGGAATCCCTTCATCGGCGACGATTTGGGCGCGGGCGCGGGCGTTGAGTTCGGCAATTTTTACGCCGCTGGGACAGACGTCGTTGCAGACGCGGCAGCCGGAGCAGTAGTCAACGGAGTGGTCGGGTGTGTGGGCCTGCCCGTTTTGGCGGAAGCGCTGGGCTTGCGGGCCAACGTATTTGGGGCCGGGGAAGAGGTCGGTTACGGCCGTTACCGGGCAGTAGCTCGTACAGATATTACATTTAATACATTCGTCCAGCGTGGGACCAACGGATTCCCATGATTGTGTGTGCATAGTTGGCAGTTACTCGTTTGCAGCTTGTAAAACTTGGTCGTAGAGGATTTGGCTAATCCAAAAATTGGCTTCAGTTCTTAAGCGATCAATGATTGGTTTCACCGCAGAAATATGCCCTTTTTGTTTGGCTTCGATTAAGATGCCCAATAATCCGGTAAACCGCAGCCCGAAACGGGTGGCGACGGCACGCGCTTTTCTTTCATCCACTAACAATAAATCAGCTTCTATTTCTAAAGCCAGAGCAATGGCTTCGGCTTCTCCACGATCAATTTGGAGGCGGATAGCGGTTACAAGAGGGCGGTTTTCAACTTGTTTGATAATGAGCCAGGGCGCTGCGCGCACATCACTGGCTCCAGGTATTCCGACAACGGTCGCTTCATCATGTACTGCGGGCGGCACAATTACTTCGCCGTAGAGTTTTGATAATAAGTCGAGATGTCCAATGATAGCCAGATTGAGCAGGGGGGAAGCATCGCTGACGACAATCATAATCGGCCCAACTCGCGCAAGGTGTGCAGATCGGCTTCGAATTCAGCTACATCGTAATGGATAGGAATTTGACGGCTGGCAAGAAGCGATTGGAACTGCCATTGGCGTATTTGGGCTAATTTACTGGCTTGGCCCAGGCTCAATTTGCCGCGCTCAAAAAGCAAAAGCGCAATTTCTTGTCTTAATTCGGTCTCTGACATTTGCGCCGACTGCAAAATTTCATCTGAAATAATTATGCTCATCGTTAAACCTCATTGGCAATTGTAGGATGATTACCTGTCTGTAGTATAACACGATAGCCAATTTACGTTTTACGTTTTACTTTAGCTGCGATTGCTTTTGCGGTTATGATGCCGGTGGTAACGGCCGTTCCTTCCAAACTCCGTTCTCGAATGGGGTCAGTGTGGGCTAAAACGTTCCCCGCCGCCCAAAGATTGTCATAAATTGGCTGGCCGTCGCCATTAATGGGACGAAAATCAGAATCAACGGCGATGCCGCCGGTGAAAACGGGATGGCTTTCTGCATTCAGAAAACCAGGTCTGAACCATTGGCTCCGTTTTTGCGGCGCGGTGACGGGCAGATTGAAGATGGTTTCGCGGACACGGCCGTCTAATTCGCCCACTAATCCGCCGCCCAAAATTCCCCCTGTCGCCAGCAAAAAATGACGGGCGCGATGTTTTAACGGCCGTGCGCTCGTCTCCGTCGCCACCCATTCAATTGACAATTGATCATTGACCATTGACGATTGACAATTAACAACTTCCATCCCCGTTTCTACCCGAACGCCCATTCCCTGTAACTTGTTGCGTAGGGCGCGAAACAGCCTCATGCCGGGGACGCTGGGAGGCAGGGTGGGAATTTCGAAGACGGCCGTTCCCGTCCCCGCTTCTAATTCTGCCAAAACCTGGGCGTGGTTGTCCATGCCTAAAATGGCGGGCAGGCCGATGCGTTCGCCCGGTTTGACGAGTTTTTTTAATGCGTGGGCCAGTTTTTGCCGGTTTTGGGGGCGGTCTAGTTGATGGGCGAGGGAAACGGCCGTGTTGTCCTGCCTGTCCGTAATCGTGTCCAACGGTAAAAACACCGCCCGCGCCGTGTGCCCCTGCTTGCCCAAATTCTCCGCAATCAACTGCGGGAAAAAGTCGCGCATCCCCGTAAACCCCACAATCAACATCGGCTCATCGGAGCGCAGGTTGCCAGCCTGCTGCCCTTGTGGAGCCAAAAACGCAGGCCGTGCCGCCCCAACAGGAGACGGCAGCCACAAATTCTCCCCATCCGTGTTTATCTGTGTTAATCCGCGTCCAAAATGTCCGAAATCTCCATTGTAGGTCAGCCCCAACTCTTCACTTAAAGCCACAAACTCAGCCAAAGCGGTTTTTATTGCTTCTGTGTCCATTAATTTGTATGGGTGATTGGAAGGGAGTTGATTGATGGTGAGGAACGGCCGTTTCACCGCCTCATCCCCCCAATAGCCCAACAAATCAATCGTCCCCGCGCCAAAATGCAGCGCGCCCAGCCCTTTGGCAACCACCTTCACCCGCAAGCCCATGCTGGCCGCCGTATACGCCGCCATCAATCCGCTCAACCCCGCGCCAATTACTAATAAATCTAACATCTGTTTATTTTTGCTGTTATAAGTCGTCTATGTCTACTTCAAAAGCTGAATCTTTTTCTTTTTCCCTTGCCTTGACCAGCAGCCCCAATTCATAATCTTCGATCTCATCCTCATCAACAAAAATGGTTTTGTGATGATAAAATTCACTGTTTGGACTGGTTAATTCCGCATCGGGCAAATGGTCGGCATTCATCAAACTCAAGTAAATCATCTGGTCTAATCGCTCCTGCTTCAACTGTCGCCCCCACAAAATCGGCGTCACGCCCTTCCAGCGTTCCTGCAAAAAGTCGCGTAGCAGCAAATTGGGATTGGGGATTGGGGGCTGGGGGGTGGCATCGCTTTCCAGATTGTGTCCCGGCGACTGTAGATAAGCCGCATCCCAATCTGCGTCATCCGCGTTAATCCGCGTCCCATTTTGCGCCATCTCATGCAAAATGCCAACGGCGCGATAAGTGCAAAAGCCGCCTTGACACGGCCCTTTGCCCAGCCGCACATCGCGGCGCAAATCGTCCAAACTGGTTGTTGGATTGCGGCGCACAGCATTTTCCACCATGCTGCGCGTCACAAGTTCGCATTCGCAAACGAGGTCGCCTTGCAGATGGTGTTCCTCAATTTCGTGCAGGCGATGACCGAGCCAGTAATGGCCTTGTTCGGTTCCGGGGACGGGGGTTGTGGCGGTGGTAGACGGCCGTTCCACCCCCAACTTCTCACACGCCAAATCCATCGTCGCTTCCGCCATCAGCCGGAACGTCGTCCATTTACCGCCCGTAATCGTCAGCAGCCCGGCAACCCCTTCCCGCGCTTCGTGGTCGAGCAGGGCCAGCTTGCGGGTTACGTCCCGTCCACCGCCAGAATAGGTTTCCTGGAATAACGGCCGTACCCCCGCCCAGGCTCGCAAAATCCGCATCCCGCTCAAACCCGGAACCAGCTTATCCCCCTCCGCCAGCATCTTTTCCACTTCCCAATTCTCAATCCGCAGCGGCTCCGGATCATCCACCGTCACCGACGTCGTGCCGATGATGGCTACCGTGTGGCTGGGAACCAAAATGTCCCCATCCGACGGCATTTTGCAGCGATTGACCACCGTATTTACGATGCGATGATTGACGGCCACCATCGTTCCCTTGCTGGGCAAAATCACCACCTCAATTCCCGCCATATGCGCGATGCGGCCCGCCCACGCGCCCGCCGCATTCACCGTCATGGCCGCATGAATTTCTACCGTTTCGTCCGTCATCTCATTGACGACCTTTGCCCCCACAACCCGCCGGTCGCCCGCGCCGCCTGTTACAATCAAATCATTTACGCGATGGTAGGTGAGGATGTCTGCCCCGGCCAGCCGCGCCGCATTTGCCGTCGCGTGCGCCGCCAAAAAGCTGTCGGCGCTGCCATCCGGCACTTCAAACACGCGGCTGATGCGCGGATTAAGCATCGGTTCCCGCCGCAGCGCTTCGGCGGGCGAAATTTCGGCGCAGGGGATGCCCACCTCGGCGCAGCCGGCGACGAATTTGTCGGGGAATTCCCCCTCATCCTCCGGCAGCACGACGAAAAAACCGCTGGTGTCTTCAATGCAATGGGTATGCGTGCGGCGCAAAATCTGGTTTTCCTGAATGCACTCCCGCGCCCCATGCGGGTCTTTGACCGCATACCGCCCGCCGCTGTGCAGCAAGCCATGAAACCGCCCCGATGTCCCATGCGTCAAATCGCGCCGCTCAACCAGCACAACTTTGAAACCGCGCAACGCCGCATCCCAGGCGACTCCGGTTCCCGTTGCCCCGCCGCCAATAACGAGAATATCTGTATTTATTTGTTTCATGAGAGATTTTGTGTTCGCTGGTGCGTTCAAGCACATCACACAGCAAAATTTGAGGGTCCCATTTTTTTGCCTACCGCTTGTCCCAAAGCTACATTGACAAACGTATTCAAACTAACCCCTTCCCGACTCGCTAATTCGACCAATATCATTTCGCTCATGATGCGCCGCCTACTCATCTAAAAATCAACCAAACAATTGCGCGTGGCTGCCTGTTCTGGCAAGTTGTAATTCATCGTTTTCAATACGATAGATGAGCAGCCAGTCAGGGCGAACATGACATTCTCGATATCCCTGCCAATTACCAATCAGAGCATGGTCTCGATACTGCGCGTCAAGCGGTTCCTGAGCGGCAAGCGAGACGATGATCGTTTGTAATTCAGGTAAATTTGCGCCTTGCCTACGTAACCGTTTTATGTCGCGTCGAAATTGGGTTGCTTGGCGAATGGGCAGGGGCATGGCTCAATTCTCCCAATCGGCGAATAATGAATCGGTGGTGGCAAATAACTGTCCGCCGCCGTCTTCAATTTCTAGCATGGCGGCTGAAGTCTCCGCATTCGGTTGTTTGACTGTGGGTTGAAAAGGCAAGCCGCCGCTGTTGACAACTTGTTTGAGAAAAACGCGGATGGCTTCGGCGGTGGATAGGCCGATATTGGCTAGAATAATCTCCGCTTCGTTCTTAAGGTCAGGTGATACACGTGCTTGTACGGTTGTGCTGGCCATCATTCATTCTCCTAAAGGTTAAAAGGCGCATTTAACTGCATTATACAATCTAATGATTGCAAAATGCAATCAATCCTTATGGGTGCGTCAAATCGCGTAGGGCTACATCCTGGCAACGGCCGTTCCCGTTGCCCCGCCGCCAATGACAAGAATGTCTGTATTTATTTGCTTCATGAGAGATTTTGTGTTCGCTGGTGCGTTCAAGCACATCACACAGCAAAATTTGAGGGTCCCATTTTTTTGCCTGCCGCTTGTCCCAAAGCTACATTGACAAACGTATTCAAACTAACCCCTTCCCGACTTGCCAATTCCACCAAATTCTTATGCAGTGATTTGGGAATTCGTACTACAAATTTACCGCTGTAATCCTCTACCGTCCTGGGTAATGGTATTTTCTCTCCATCTTCCAGAGCCGTCTCTATCCAGGCTGTCATTGCATCTTTAATCATCTCTGATAATTCCGCAAAATCATCAGCCTGGGTCATGCAACCGGGCAATTCCACTACTTTGGCGAACCAACCGCTATATGCTTCGCTCTCATCTTTGGTTACTTCTATCGTATAGGGTAAAGCCAGATAATCGTCAATTGTCATTTCGCTCATGATGCACCGCCTATTCATCTATTTCTTCTAACAATCTCAATAGCTCTTTGACATAAACAGGCAATATGAATGGTTTTCGCATGGGAATGGTGATGCGTCCTTTCCCCTTCAAGATGTAAGTCGCGTGACTTCCTCGTTGTCGTTTTTCAAAGCCGAATGAGAGCAATAGCTTGTCAACATCGGCAAACCGTGCATTTTTGGGGTTTTGCCGTAGTTTTTGAATGCGTTTCTCTTTTTTGCCCATTGAATAATCGCCAGTAATACTTAATTTAGTACTATTTTAGCCATGTTAGGAAATTTGTAAATGGGGAGATGACGGCCGTTTAATAGCGAGGCGTTGTGAAGGTTGTGTGGATGAGGGCGCGAACGGCCGTAATCAGTTGTCCAGGAGACATAACCTGAATCGAGTTAGCATGTGGATAATAGTCTTTGCGATTATATGTGACCAGGACGCGGGCGTCAGCATGATCTGCCGCTGCCAGGTTAATCACATCTTTCCAATGCGCCTGGTCTTGGTAGTGGGTTAGGAGCGCGGGCGGTGGATTGTCAACAGTTCTGATTGACCGGGCAATAAGTTGGAGCAGGAGCGGTGTTTGCCGAGGGAGGTAGCGGGACAGGCTGTGGGTGGCTTCTTCGATGGTGTGAACGGCCGTAACCGCATCAATCATCGTAAATTCTGACAGACGTAGCAGAACCAGAGCGGCCGTGTAATCGTGAGAAGCCGTTGCCGCGCGGAAAAGGACATCGGCGTCAACATAAACTTTAAGCAGATTGGGTTGTGTCATAGCGGGCGGCAAAATCAGGATATTTCTCGCGCAAGGTTTTTAGGCGTTCCGTCTGCAATCGTTCGGCTAAGGTTTCATAGGTCAACCCCGCTTCTTTTCGCGCCGTTTCGATTTCTTGGGCTAATGCAGGCGCTTGTTCAAATGGCGCCAATTCATTGGCGGGTGGATTAGGTTCTTCTGACTTTGACGCAACTTCCGGCAGATTTTGGTAAGTTTTATAAGGTAGAAGAACGGCAACCGGAGCGCCGTACCGTTCTACGATAACTCGTTCCTTGCCATAGCCAACGCGGTTTAATAAATCAGCTAATTGGCGGCGGAGCTGCTCGGCGCTGACGTGTATTGTGTCCATTGAAAGCCTCCTTAGTCGGGCATTTCTGTAGGTTCTGTAGATTTGTGCAAGTGTACCATTTGCATACAAAATTACCAATTGACGGTTTTTTAGA
>JANTHP010000233.1 GCA_024762395.1 Anaerolineae bacterium
TTTCGGGAATTGGAATTCCCGAAACGTTGAGCCAAGTATCGGGAATTCCAATTCCCGATACATCAACTGAGATGAAACACACCCTTTGGTAAATCGTCAAGACCGCGCAGGTCTATTCGGTTGGCGTAGGCGACGGGTTGGGAGCGGCTCCGTTCTCGGCTGCGCCACCGTCCGCTGCGGGCGGGGCCGGCGCGCTAAAAGCGGGTGGGAACTTTAATACCCGATTGTTGGCCGAGTCGGCAATGTAGATGTTGTCTTGGGCGTCAATGGCGATGCCGTTGGGCAGGCCTAAGCTGTTAGCGTCGGCGCCGAAGTGACCAAAACGGCCCAGATATTCGCCGGTGCTGTTGAAGATGAGGATGCGATACCCTTCCGGGTCGGTAACGTAAATGTGACCGGCGGAGTCAACGGCCGTATACGGTTTATTGTTAATGCTTTGCCCGGCCCAGGCATGAACCGTCCATTCATTGAGGGGGACTAGATTGGTGTTGAACTGTTGGATACGGCCGTTCCACGTATCCGCCAGGTAGACAAAGCCATCCGAACCGACTGCCAATCCTACCGGCTCATTAAACAGCCCCAGCGCATTGCCAAACCCGCCAATCTGGCTGATAAAATTGCCATCTCGGTCGGTGATTTGCAGCCGGTGATTGCCCGTATCCGTAATCAACAGCCGGTTATCCGGCAGCAAGGCCACATCGCGCGGCCCGAAAAACAGCCCCAAGCCGTTGGTTTCCGGTTCATCGGTGGGCGCCCCGCTGCGCCCAAACAGCGTCACAAAGTCGCCGTCCAGCGTAAACTTTTGGATGCGGTGGTTCCAGGTATCGGCCACATAAACGAATTCATCGTCCACTGCAATGCCCCAGGGTTCGTTAAACTGCCCCGGTTGGTCGCCCTGGCTGCCCCAGCCGCCCACAAGCTGCCCATCGGCAAAAACCTGGACGCGGTGGTTGCCGGAATCGAGGACGTAGATACGGCCGTCGCCCCCCGCAGCCACATTGCGCGGCGCATTCAGTTGGCCTGCTTCTGTACCGGCAACGCCGTTGGTGTTGATGGTCATGGTCGGAATCAGCGTTAGTTCCTTTTCGGCATAAGGGTCTTCCAATCCGCCCGCGCTTACCGCGCCGATACCGTAATCCCATAAGTCGGCCAGCACATCTTTGCGAATGTACATCCGCAGTTCGTGGCGCAGCGGCCATTCGCCGGCCGTGTATGTGCCGCCGAACACCTCGCCGTACTTCGTATAATCACGGTAAAAGAAAATGTCCCACAATGCCTGCCGCACCTGTGGATTGCCCAAACCGCGCCCTGTGCCGCTGTTGGGATCGCCAAAAATCGCATTCCATGAAATGTGGCGGTATTCCTCCATCGGCCACCAGAGGAAGGTGTACGTTTCCTGCCGGTAATTGTTGCCTAAATACGGCTCTACCGTGTTCCAATTGAGGCTGCCTACCAGCACGACGGGCGATTCGGTCAGGCTGTGACTGGGATTTTCGCCAAAGTAGACGCGGTTGGGATAGTCGCGCAAATACCAGGTGAAAGGCCAGGAGACGTCATTGTCGAAGGCGACGCTGATGCTTTTGTCACCGTACAGCCGCATGGAGAGGGTTTCTAATTGGTCGAGAACGGCGCTTTTGGTGGCCGGCGCACCGTGCGCGTATACCATGAATTCGTTGGTGTAGTCGGCGTTGGGGAAGTTAGCCATGTAGGTGAAGCGCATGGTGAGCAGGCTGAGCAGGGTAAACGCGGCCAAAATGAAGATGGGGCGGCGCAGGGGGGCGTCTACACGCTCGCGCGCCAGCCGCCAAAGGTAGTAAACAGCGCCGGCGACGGCCGCGCTGCCCAGAAAACGGCCGATTCCGGTTAAACTACCTATTTCTTGATTGCCAAATTGTATGCTGCCCAGCAATATGGGGGCGAGGGCGAGGAGGATGGCGGTGATGAGAACGGCCGTTATCCCCCACAACGCCACCGCCGAACGAGAAAAAATCTGGTCGGCGCGCAAATCCTTCAGCTTTTCATTGAAATACCAGCCCGTCAAAAAGGCCATCGGGATGACAAAATGGGTACTGAGCCAGGGCATCTTTTCGCCCGCGTAGCTGTAAGCGGCCCAGGTTAGCAGCAGCCACCAGATGAGCGATGGCACAAAATCAAACAGCGCGTCGGTTTTGACGAATTCGCTGAACCGCGCAGCATCATATTTTGCTAACAATTGGCCGCGCCGGACGAAAAACCAGAACAAGAATCCTGCCCCCAGCAGCAGCCCGCTTGCCAACAGGCCGGGTACTGGCGTCGTCTCGCCGCCCAACAGCGTGATTGAGCGGTTGTAAAGCCAGTTGCTGAGGCTGTAAACCAGCAAGGACAGACCGATCAAGTCAATCCAGTAACCGGCGAAATGGTGAATTTTCTCTTTTTGCGCCCACAAACGGATGGCGAGCCAGGAGAAAATGACCGGTAGAAATTCGTAGAAGGGGACGACGAAGAAGTAATAAAAGGTTGGCTGGCTGCCGCGTTCGACGGATTGTTGTTCAAGCCAGTAGCCGAGGGAGCCAATCATGCCGCTAGCCCAGCCTTGGGGGTTGGTGAAGACGGAGGTGAAGAAGACGACGAATATGCTGTGAAAAATGACGGCGGCGATGAGCCAGCGTCTGCCATGCCACCATAAACCAACCAGCAGGGCCACAATGAGTGTAATTGCCAGGAATAAGCCCGAATGCACCATGCCCGAATCCATGAACGACGACCAGCAAATGCCGTTACTCAGCCGGGCGATGAGCAGTTGCAGACTGCTCATTGCTTCTTGTCCTTCCAGCATGCAGGTGTTAATTGTGTAATCGCTGGGGTCCCAGCCGGCAATGGTGGTCAGGAAGGGGGAGGCGGCTGGTAGAACCAGTGTGGAGAACAGAATAATCAGGTCAAATTCAGGATGTTTGTCAATGTGGGGGCGCATTTCACGGGCGGCTAAGAATAGACCGGCGCTCAAAACGCCAATACCAACGATTTGCAGCCAGCGCAGGGCTGTTTCGGCGTCAGTTGAGGCGTTGGCGGTTTGGGGTAGGGCTGCGGTGGGGTTGGCGGCGAATCCTTCGGTGGCTTCGGGGGCGGTAACGGCCGTTTCTTCTCCCCCAACCAGCCGCTGCCCGATAAATCCCCCGCCAATAAGCAAAACGCCCAATAACGTAACCAGAATGGGCATTCGCAGTTTGGGTAACACCTGGCTGAACCAATCGGATAAGCCGATGTAGGCCAGCAAACGGAGCGTCAAAAAGCTGCCGAAAATGGCGACGTAGATGAAGGCGACTTCCTTGGTGACAAACATGAGCGCTGTGCCAGCCGCAAACCACCATAGATATTTCTCCTCCCGCTCACGTATGTAATACCAGGCGGAGATGAAGACGATGAGCGCCCAGACAATGATGTAGATGTCATGGCGGATGTAGCGGGAGTAGTAGGTGATGTACGGCGAAATGAGGAAGACAAAGCTGGCAAACAGCGCCCCAATCCGGCCAATCCAGCGGCGCAGCAGGTAGGGGATGGCGACTAAAATGACGCCAAAGATGGCAACGGGAATGCGCGCCGCAAAGTCGCCGTCGCCGAATAACCAGTAGGAAACGGCCGTTATATGAAACAAAAACGGCCCGTGCATCAACGGCGTATGGCTGTAGCCGTCTCCATTGTAAAACTGGTAGCTGAATTGGGTGTGCAAGCTCTCGTCATGGCTCATCACCCGGCTGCCCAATGCCCAAAAACGGGTGACGACGGCTAAAATAATAAAGGCGAAGTAAATCGCCTTTTCCCAATCTATTTGCAAAGCTGCCAGCAGTGGACGGGAAAGAAAATCAGATTTTTGTTCGTTTGATGTTGTTGTCATGTTACTCATAAGTTTCTTATTGTGCGGTTTTTTGTTGCGCGGAGATTCATGTTTTTCTCTTTTTCTCTTTTTCTCTGCGTATCTCTGCCCCTCCGCGCAACTCCGCGTCCCCCGCACTAGTTGGTTGTCATTTTTACCGGCAGCGCCGCAATCGGTGTGGGATTGGGGGCTGGCGTGGCTATGATTTGGGGCTGGCTGGGAGCGGCGGGAATGTCTGTGTTAAGCGCTTCCGATGTGGCTGTTTGCACAATTTCTACGGCCTGTTCCTGGCGTGTTTGCGTCAAGGTTGTTGTCGGTTCATTGGTCATCGTTGCTGTGGCTGCGAAGAATGTTGGCGACGGGTTGTTCCAAACACCGCGTTGTTCGGAAAAATAAAGCCCCAGGCTGCCCAGCAACATAAACAGCACGACTGTTACGGCCGCCAGTTGTTTTTGCCAGGTCAGGTAGGGGAAGGGGAACGGCCGTTTCTGTGGCGGCGACGGCATGAATTGGCGTAAATTGGCCGGTGGGCGCGCCGCCGCTTGCAGCGTTCCCCGAACCATTGCACTCACGTCACTCTCTTGTCGCAGCGCCAGGTGACAATCGCTGCAATGGATTGTGTGCCGTTCAATTTGCAGCCGTTCACTCTGGGGTAATAAGTCCAAGACGTAATCTGGAATTTGGTGAAGCACATGTTGTTGTTTCATCATTTTTTATACACACATCCGGTTGAAAATGCGTAAATGGTTTGTTTTGATAAACTCTCGTTAGTTGTAGGTCAAGTTTGCAAACTTGACCTACGTGGATAGGAGACTCTACCGATGGGTTCATTTGCAAAATATCGTTACTATGCCGCATCTGTTTTGACCTTGTTAACAGGATTCCGCCGTCCGGGGCAGATTTTGGCTGTCTTTCTCGGCCGTTCCGGCGCTTTACCGGCCATCGTGCAGCTTCGCCGCGCCGGCTGGCAGTTCAAAATCCGCACAGCGATGGATGCCTGGATTATTAAAGAAACCTGCCTCGACGCCGATTATTTGTGGGCGTCCGGGCCGCTCAAGCCGGATTGGCGCATCCTGGACATTGGCGCCGGGCTGGGCGATTTTACTGTTTTTGCCGCTAAACAGTCGCCTGATGGCGTTGTTCATGCTTATGAGCCGTTGACCGAATCGTTTGAACTGCTGCAAGAAAATTTGGCGCTCAACGAAGTTAGCAACAGCCAGGTTTTTCACAAAGGCGTCGCCTCTAAGTCAGGTTCACTTTCGGTTGATCCGGCGCAGGTTGAAGCGGTTTCGACGCGCTTTGCCCAAACCGATGCCGGAACTATCCCGGCGGCGGCTTTGGCGGATGTGTTGGATGGTTTTCCCGGCGGCGAGTGCGATTTTATGAAGATGGACTGCGAAGGCTGTGAATTTGACATTTTGCTAAAAAGTCCGCCTGAATTGCTGTCTCGTATTCACCGCATCAGTTTGGAATACCATGATGGTTATGCTGAACACACCAGCGCCCAATTAGCCGCATATTTGCAGCAGTATGGTTTTAAGGCGCTGCGTCAACCGAATCCGGTTCATGCCCATTTGGGCCTGTTGTATGCAGAGAAGGGTAAGGATTAATGATTGACAACCGGTCAATCATCAATCATCAATCTTTAATAACGCTCCTAACGCTTTGTGGGCCAGCCTCATGCGGGATTCGGCGGTTTTGGGCGGGATGTTGAGGATGGCCCCGATCTCTTTGTAAGTTAGCCCTTCGTAGTAGCGGAGAACGGCCGTTTCCCGCAATTTATCCGATAACTGTCCCAACGCCAGCCAGACCCGCTGCTGCTCTTCATTCAAGTGCATCACTGCATCCAGCGACGGCGATTCATCGTCGCCAATATCCTGGTTTACCAATTGGCTCAGGGAGATGGACGGGAGCCATTTACGCCGTCGTTTATTGCGGCAGCGGCTGATGGCGATGCGGTAAAGCCATGTTTTGAAGGCTGATTTGTTGGCGTCGTAGCGGTCAAGTTTGCGAAAGGCATATTCAAAACTGTCTTGCAGCACTTCTTCGGCATCTTCCTGGTGCTGCAACATGCTGTAAGTGAGCCGGTAGATAGCGCTGGCAAACTGGTCGTACAAGGCGGCGTAGGCCAACTCATCCCCCGACAGGCAGCGTTCGATGAGCGCTTGAATGTGCGCGTCGGCATAGCGGGGAACGGCCGTATCAGTCCAATTTAGCGCTTGTTCGTTCAATCGTTAATCCTTGGTTGTTGGTTGTTGGTTGTTGGTTGTTGGTTGCTCCACCAGCCGCCAGCCACCAGCCACTAGCCACCATTTTCACTCAAATCCGCTCGCCACCAAAGGATAACACGTTCTTCCCGTATCGTCCGTGACGATTCATTAAACAACTGCCAGCGCAGCCAATCAATACCCGGCCGATCACTGGGTATTTCTTCAGGCAGCAGGCCGTCTCGCAGCAGGCCGTAATCGGCCCCGGCATAATCGCTGCCCAGGGTCAAATCGCTGCGGTTGGGGCTGATGATGGCCTCGTGCTGCGCCCCGACGGGCAGAGAGTCGCCAAATTGAATCTGGTTGAAATGACGCAAATACCAGCGCAGCGCGGGGGAATCTACACTGCTAAAAACAGTTATGTCATGATCGGCTCCGGTGGTTTGGCGGGAGATGTCTTGTAAATTGACAGCAAGCAGGCGTACATCGTCGTCGGTGGCGGTTGTCACCCAGCGTTGGCGCGGGTCGTTGGCGGCGGTATGGGTTAACTGCCAGCCCACTCCCCATTGGTAAAAGATGAAGAAGGCGAGAACAGCGAGGAAACTGCCCTGAGTAACGGCCGTTCCTTCCCAAACTCCCACAAAATAAAGCGTTACCAAAACGGCCGTCACAGCCAACAGCATCACCCAGGCGCTGGTAAAATCCTGCGGTGCAATGGTGATCACGCGGGCGTACCGGGCTAAATTGACAAAAATCACGCCCAAAAGGAACAATAAACCGCCCGCCCAGGCCCAACCGATGCGGCTGGGGCGCGTTTGGAACAGGGTATCGGCCATTTGCCCGACCAGCAGCGCCGCCGGCAGGACGAGCAAGGCGACATTGCCCATTTGCCCGCGCTGCATCAACATGAGGATGATGATGACGATGATGGCCCATGAGGCACGGACGGCCCATGAGTCACGTTTGCGTTGTGTGAGGATGGCCCAGGTAACGGCCGTTACCCCGCTCAACAGCAAAAACGGCTCATAGCGCATAAAAGCTAAAATCGGATCAAACAAGCCGTCCCCGGCGAAGCGAAATTGTTGCAGCCATTGGGCCGGCAGCGCCGCCGCTGCGCCTAACCCGGACAAATGCCACAAAAACAGGGAGCTAAGGGCGATGAAGATGATGATGGCGGGAATGAAAGGGTTTTTGTCCCCGTCCATCCGCACTAACCCGCGCCCTAAAAACACCCGCCACCGCGGCCAACCGGCGATTGCCAGCGCGAGCAGGCCGCCGTAAAAGAGGGGCGAACTGGTCAGCCCCAGCGCCAATCCGGCAAAAATAGCGGTCAGCCAGCGGTTTTCTATTGCTGCGGCTGCGTTTCCAATC
>JANTHP010000234.1 GCA_024762395.1 Anaerolineae bacterium
TGAATAACGGCCGTTTCCCACCGTCGGGCTACATTTTCTTGGTAGGATGTGTGGACCTGGTTTGATTTTTCAGCTATTTGTCCGGCTTTGGTTAAAACTCGTTCTTGCAGGGGGGTGATGATGTTTTGGCGCAGGGGGATTTCACCCTCGTTTTTGCCCAGCCATGTATCCAAAGGCTCTGATACATTGGTTTGTAAACCGCTGATTGTGTGCGGCGTCTCTTGCAAAAGGTTGGTGATCGCATCCATGATGGCGCTGGTTTTCTGACCCAGGCCAAAGGGGAGCCATTTGAGGATGTCTTGTACCCATTGGTTGAACATTTGCAAAAAGGGGCCGAGCCGATCAACTGCCGTTTCCAATAACTGCTCCACACTGTCAAAATAACCCTGTAACTTGTCGGTTTGATGTTCCAACCAGGCACGGCCGTTTTGCAGCAGGGGAATTTGCTCGTCTAGTTCGGCGAGCGCCTGCCATCCGTGTTCAAGCCCTTCGCTGAGGCTGGGCAGGTCGTCCGTGAGATCAGAAATGACCTCGGAAACGGCCGTAACCCCATCCTCAATCCAATCCGTCACATCAACACTTTCAAGCTGTTCGTACAAGGAAACCAATCCGGCTAACACACCAATCCGCGTATTGGCATCGTCCAACTCCACCGACATGGCATTGACGGCTGCGTCCGATTCGCCATTGGCTCTATCAATAACTTCCCATCGCCGCCGGGCCGACTCTAAATCAGCTTGCAGGCGGGCATTTTCGGCCTGCGCTGCCGCCAATTGGGCCAGTAGTTCGGGGATTTGTTCATTGCCGGTGACGAGGGTTTGGGCAACCGGCGGAGCGGGTGGAACGGTTATGGCAGTCGCTGATTGGTTAGACTTTCGTAAAAAGGCTGCGCCGGCGCCGGTGGTTGTGGCGGCAACGGCCGTTACGGCTGCCGCCTTCAGAAATCCGCGCCGGTTAACTGTTTCCGAATTTTCTTGAGACATGGCTGTTCCTCTATGTGTACGGGCGCTGAGAAATCGAGAGACATTGCTCATCGTCCAAACTTGTTCAGATTCTGGTTTTCAATACGCAAAACCCGCCCATATGTTTCGTTGTGCTATAGCTGCTAGTATCAGCGTTCAGTAATCTGTAAACAGTTATCAGTAAACAGTTATCAGTACGGTCTACCTCTGGAAAGTGCCTACTGAAAACTGTTTACTGACTTCTGTTTACTGACTTCTGTTTACTGACTTCTGTTTACTGGTACTAGGAGTTGTCGCTGTAGCCGAACCGCTTTAGGGCGCGTTCGTTGCGCCGCCATTTGGGTTCCACTTTTACCCATAAATCCAAAAAGACTTTCCCTTCGATGAGTTTTTCAATCTCTTTGCGGGCAGCGGCGCCTAGTTTTCGCAGTTGAGCGCCTTTGGCGCCAATTAAAATACGCTTATGGGTGTCTCGTTCCACAAAAATGTTGGCGCTGATGTAGGTGACGCCGTTCGGTCGCTCCTTGTACTCATCGGTTTGCACAGCGACGCCGTAGGGCACTTCGTCACGCAGTTGCAGCATAATTTGCTCTCGAATGGCTTCGGCAACCATATCGCGCAGGTATAAATCGGTGGTTTGGTCTTCCGGGTAAAAGCGGGGGCCTTCGGGCAAGGCGTCAATTAACATGTGCAGGAGTTCATCACGGCCGTTTCCCCGCAATGCCGAAAACAATATCCAATCGGCCTGGGGCGCCAGCGCCCGATACGCCTCGGTGTGGGTCAGCACTCGCTCGGGAGCCAACTGGTCGCTTTTGTTGATGCCTAGAATGAGTTTGACAGCATCGCTGAGTCCGGCTAACTGGCGGGCGATGGCTTTATCGCCGGGGCCGGGCATATCGCTGCCGTCTACCAGCCACAAGACAACATCGGCTTCTTCCAGGGTAGAAACGGCCGTTTCCACCATAAACTCATCCAACTTGTGACGCGGTTTCATCAATCCCGGCGTATCCATAAACACCATCTGATAATGTGGTTCCGTCAAAATCCCCAACTGGCGGGTGCGCGTCGTTTGCGGTCGCGGAGAGACAATGGCGATTTTCTGCCCCATCAGCGCATTGATCAGCGTACTTTTACCCACATTCGGCCGTCCCACCACCGCCACAAAGCCAGATTTATGGCCTTCTGGTTCTTCATCAAACCGTTCTAAATCTAAATTGTCAGTCATGAAAATCCTTTTCTTCCTCTTTCTCTCTCCGCGCCCCCTCATCAATCTTCCAAAATCCGCTTCAATTCCCGCATCGTCAACCCCACCCGTTCATCGCGCAATAACGGCAGCCGGGTGCGCGTGCGCCGCAGTTGGTTCAAATCCAGTTTAGCCGTCGTCAGAGCCGGTTCATAGTAAGGCGCCTGCGCCACCAAATTACCGGATGGGTCAAACACTGTCGAGCCGCCCCAAAAACTAATGCCATCCTCAAACCCGGTGCGATTGGTGTGAATGACGAAATTGGTAAACATACTGGCATACGCCTTGTTGATATGCTCCACCCAATTGGCGCTGCCAATTTTCTGCTCCGTCGCCAGTCCATGCCCCGGTGAGGCCGAGGAGAGGATAAGGATGTCGGCCCCATCCAGCCACAGCACGTAAGGCGGGCTGATATGCCAAAAATCCTCGCAAATGAGCATCCCCACCCGGCCAAAGCGCGTGTCGAATGCCTGAATGGCATCGCCCCAGGCGAAATAACGCCCTTCATCAAACATGCCATAAGTTGGTAAATACACTTTGCGGTGTAAATGGACCACTTGCTCGCGGGAGAGGTAGGCGGCGGTGATGTAAAATTTTTGCCGCCGGTCGGCTTCAACAAAGCTGACGACAATGTCCATGTCTCGACTGGCGTCAAGCAGTTTGGCAAAGGTGGGGTCTTTATAAGTTGGCTGGATGGCGACGCTGAAGGCCAGGTCGCGCAGCCGGTAGCCGGTTAATGATAATTCCGGGAAAACCAGCAGTTCGACGCCTTTTTCGGCGGCTTCTTCGATGGTTTTCAGGTGCAGCGATAAATTGGCGGCTATATCGCCTAGTTTGGGTGTGATTTGTGCCAGACCGACGTTTAGTTTCATGGGTTTTTAGTCTTTTAGTCTTCTAGTCTTGTAGTCTTGTAGTCTTATAGTCGTTAGTCTTGTAGTCGTTAGTCGTGGAAATGTGTGTATTTTAGCAGAAGTAGGGAGATGATTGCTAACGCTGCGTCCAAAAGGATGTCGGCTCTGATGTTTCCTACAAACAACGCTGAATCGCCGCGCAGCAGGTCAACGCCAACTCGGCCCAAACTCAGGGCAAACAGGGTGAATCCAAATGTCTGCCCAGGCCGCCAGTGGGGCTGCCGAATCAGCGCCCAGATGAATATGAGTAAGCTGAGGCCAATACCTAGAAGCTGGGTTTGATAGCGCCAGGCGAAGATGCCGAGGTGGTCGGGCAGGCTGGCGGCAAGGAAACTGCCGGCAACGGCCGTTCGCCCATACCCGCACCCTTCCAACCAACAAGCAGCCCAGCCAAATGCGCTGGCAAGCGCAATGGATGGGGCAATCAGGTCGGCGGTGGGGAGAAATGACCTGCCTTGAGCTTGCCGAAGGGGCCGTTTTCGCCATTTGTGCCATCCCCACAACCCTACTAACCCGGCCAGCAGCGCGCCATGATAGCTCAGTCCGCCTAGTTGAAGTTGGATGATTTGTGACGGCCGTTCCCCAAAATAACCCCATTCCAGCCAGACAAACCCGGCTCGTCCGCCAATCAAACCGGCCAACAGCGCCACCAGCACGCCATCCAACCACACATCAGCCATGTTACGCCGCCGCGCCCGCCAAAAAGCCAGACCGATACCAGCTATAATGCCGATTGAGATAACGGCCGTATAACTAAACAAGAAGAAAGAACCATAGCGACCCAGAATAGGATACATTACACTGGATCATAACATGGTCGGGGAACAAACAACAACGATTACCCAAACTCGTTTCTTTTTAGTAACAAGTCAGGTATATTTTGGGAAACGGGCAGTTAAGTTTTCAAAAATTCGTAGGGGTTCATGTAACACAAGTAACAATACAACTGAAAGATGCCAGTCAACTATGGACATCGCGGTCTCATCCACCGCTTCTGATAAAAATAACTGTCACCTACACAGTTGTAAACACAAAATGTACAGATCATATACCACCTTAACGCATTCCCCACTTAGTTCGTAGATGAGTAAAGGTATGAAAGAAAACATTCTTACGACCGTCTGGCAGCGCCTGACAAAACCACACAGCGCCATTCAAGAACCAGAACGCCGCATTCAAGCACGCTTAATCGCCTCTATCGTACTTTTATTACTTCCCCTGGGCGTTCTTACCACAATCGTCATGGCCATATCAGATCCCAAACGCTCACCGCTACACAACCCACAACTGCGGGTTGTGCTGTTTTGCGCAGTTGGCATTCTGCTAGTCTATTTTCTCGGTCGCAGCAAAGGTTATCTATTATCTGTATTTCTTATTCTGTTGTTAGGACTTGTTACCATTTACATGGCCGGTTACAGTGACAACTCTCCAGAAGCGCATTTCCCGCTTTATTACTTATCTATTTTGATTTTAATTAGCGGGTTTCTGCTGCCTCTTCGCTACACAGCGCTATTTGCCATCATTACTCTGGCGCCAATGCCCTTCTTCCCCCTGCTCGTTCCAGCCGTCCCCCTGCGGGATGTCATCATCGGGCCATTCAACTTTGTGGCCCTGGTCATTGCTACCACACTGCTCGTATCCCATCACCGCAACAAATTGGAACAACACAGGCAGCAGCAGCTAACCCACTTGTTAGATGAATCAACCTATCGCGCCAAGCAATTGACGGCGCTGCACGAAACGTCACTCGACATCATTTCCCATCGCGAGATTAATGAACTGCTTTTTGCCATCGTAACCCGTGCTGCCAAGCTGTTAAATACAGCCGGTGGCAGCATTTATCTTGTTGACCCTGACGGTGACACGATGACGCTAACGGCCGTCTACGGGCTGGGCGAAGAATTACAGGGGACACAGATACGACGCGGCGAAGGAATAGGCGGGCGCATTATGCTCACAGGCCAGTCACAAATAATTGCCAACTATGATGAATGGACAGGCCGTTCATCCACCATTCCGCTCAATCTGCTAAGCAGTGTCATCCAGGTTCCTATCCTGTCCGCAGGCAAAGTGATTGGCGTCCTGAGCTGTCAGGAAGCAGCCGGAACACATCGCGCCTTCAACCAGGCAGACATTGAACTTCTGGAAGGATTAGCCCGCCAAAGCGCCCTGGCGCTGCAAAACGCCACCTTGTTCAAAGAAGAGCAAGCGGCGCGCGACCAGGCTGAACGCCTTCAAGCAGCCACACAAGCGTTGAGCAGCAGCCTGGAACTGCAAGAAGTATTTGAAACCATCTTAACAGAGCTGCGAAGAGTCGTGCCCTATGACAGCGCCTCAGTACAAGAGTTTGTGACATCAGACCATCTAAAAATTATTGGCGGGTACGGGTTTCCTAACCTCGAAACTATTTTGGGTTCCAAATTCAGCCTGGAATCGGATGACTATCCAAACCGACATGTCATCGAATCGCGTGCGCCCGTACTTTTAGACAATGCCCCAGCCCGTTTCAGTGGGTTTAACCGCGATCCGTTTAACAAAACCATTATCCATTCCTGGTTAGGGGTTCCCATGTTTTTCGGCAGCCAAATTAAAGGGATGTTGGCTTTGGATAAACAAGAAATTGGCTTCTATACTCAGGAACATGCCCGTCTAGCCAGCGCTTTTGCCGCTCAAGCGGCCGTTGCCATTGAAAACGCACGCCTGTATGAAGAAGTCCGGCAGCGTGCATTTGAACTAGAAACCCTGGCGCAAATATCTGCATCCCTCCGCACGGTCAAATCCGTCCCTGAAATGATGCCCATCCTCCTGCAAAAAACAGTGGAAGCAGTTAAAGCGGATTACAGCGTACTCTACCTGGTTGATCAGGAGACAGACGAACTGGTTACACAGCTCTCCTTCCCACCCAACACGTATTGTGCAGGGCTGCGCCAACCACCGGGAGATGGCATCACAGGTCATGTGGCAGCAACGCGAAAAATACATGTCTCTGAAGACATCACACATGATCCTTTGCTGTCTCTGCTGCCCGGCGAACAGGATTATTTCCAGGATACAAAAAGCGCCATCTCCGCCCCGCTGCAAACACCAGAGAGAGTCGTCGGTGTTATGCACGTTGGCACAATCAAAAAACGCACCTTTACGCAAGCTGACATTAGCCTGGTCACGTCTATAAGCAACATCGCCGCTAATGCCCTGAACCGGGCTGCCGTTATGGATACACTGGAAGAGCGTGTCGCTGATCGCACAAAAGAGCTGGCTAGAGCCAATGCCCGACTAAAAGAACTGGATACACTCAAAACCAAGTTTATTTCCGACATTTCGCATGAATTACGAACGCCGGTGGCAACATTAAATCTTTACATGGATTTACTGGAACGGGGCAAGCCGGAAAAGAAAGCGAAGTATATGGAGATTTTACGGCAAAAAACGGATGTATTGGTTAGATTAACCGAAGATATTCTGAGCGTTTCCCGCCTTAATTTATATGATGGCGGATTGAAATTTACGGCCGTTAACCTCAACGAAACCGTCTCCGTCGTCATCGCCATGCACCAGGACCGCGCCCAGGCCGCCGGCATTACCCTCACATTCGCTCCAGCCCCCAACCTGCTCCCCGTCCGCGCCGAACGCAATCAGATCATGCAAGCCATCAACAACGTCATCTCCAACGCCCTGAACTACACCCCAGCCGGCGCCGTCACTGTACGCACTTTCCCGCTTCCAGACTCTCATCAAAGCTGTTTAGAAATCACCGATACCGGCATTGGCATAGCCCCTGAGGAAATCCCGCATATTTTTGAACGTTTTTACCGGGGGCAGCAAACCGCCCAATTAAACATACCAGGCACCGGACTGGGATTGGCCATCGTTAAAGAAATTGTGGATTTGCATAAAGGTTCCATAGAAGTCGAAAGCAAGCAGGGAGTAGGCAGCACCTTTCGTATACAATTGCCGCTGGCCGACCTCAAAGTAAAGGCAAAAGAATGAATAACAACACAATGACGATAGAACCGCGCAAAAAAATCGCCCTTGTCGCCCACGACAACAAGAAAGATGATCTGCTGGAATGGGTCACCTTCAACAAGGAAACGTTGGCGCAGCACAAACTGTTTGCTACCGGCACCACCGGCTGGCTGCTGGAACGAGAATTAGGATTGGAAATCGTCAAATTACAAAGCGGCCCGCTGGGCGGCGACCAGCAAATCGGGGCCAAAATATCGGAAAATGAGATTGATTTCCTCATTTTCTTTTGGGACCCATTGGAAGCCCAGCCGCACGACCCCGACGTAAAGGCGCTGCTGCGGATG
>JANTHP010000235.1 GCA_024762395.1 Anaerolineae bacterium
GTTTTCTTCAATGAATTGCTGTAGGTCAAGTTTGCAAACTTGACCCATTAAAAAAGGGACAGCCGCTTACTGGCGGCTGTCCCTTTTTTATACAGGTTCGGGAATGCCAATTCCCGAACCATGCTTACTATAGAATTTACTTGCGTTTAAGTGGTTTCTGGCTAACCAACATCATCGGTACGCCGGCAACTAAGGCGAAGGGGAGCCAGGCAAACGGTAACTTTGCCTGAGTCGGCGCGGCTGTTTCGGGGGAAACGGCCGTTGCGTCGCTGCTGCTGATGATAATCGGCAAATAAATCTTGTGCTCAAACGCCAGGCCAATCACAACCGGATCGTGGTCGGATGCTCGATACGGGCCAGGGCCATACAACGTGGTTAGCTGACCGGTCGTCTTGAACTCTTCATTATAGTCCAGACTGCGCGGCTCATCGGCGTTGATGTGCCAGGTCATCGCTCCCGTTATAAACGGCGTCAACTCTGCGCTTGCCAGCCCATGATCCAGATAGCCGAACTGCCCGTCAAACACATACGAATATGCATGCAGGCCGCCGAATTGAGATAGCAAATTGGTATATCCACCATCTTTAATGGCTGTGATGGGATCTTCCATCGCATACGAGTTCAAATCGCCAATGATCAGGTTGTAGGCGCTGCCGCTGCCTGTCGGATCACTCGCCAGCCATGTTACCAGCGCTTCGGCTGCGGCCGTGCGTGTGAGGTTACAGTTGCCTTGTCCATCGCCTGCATCGGGGTCGCCAATATCGTCGCAGGGTGAGCCTTTCGATTTCAGATGGTTGACGGCAACCGTGAAAATCTCGCCGGAAACATTGTCTGCAAACGCCTGCGCCAATGCGGGACGGTTTTTGTCGTCATTAAAGTTGGGGTCAACGGAAGAATCCAAAATAACGGCGCTGCCGGCGGGGGTAACGCTGGCCGGTTTGTAGATGAGGCCAACAGCGATGGCGTCTGTGCCAATGGCGGAGACGCCGGGGTCAATGAAGGCGTATGTGCCGGCGCCGGCAATGTCGTTCAAGCCGTTTACCAGGTCTTGAATGGCGCTGCTTGCATCATAACCGTTATTTTCAATCTCCATCAGGCCAAAGACATCGGCGTCAATAGACAGCATGGCGGTGATGATTTTGGTGCGCTGACGTTCGAATTCCGTTACAGAGTCCGCGCCGCGACATTCCATATCGCCGGAAGGCCCGCATATCCAAATACCATCGTCAATGGTGGTGAAGTAGTTCAACACATTAAAGCTGGCAACGCGGATGCTGCCGCCCACATTTTCTGTGGCTGCGGGGCGTTCGTTTACGGCCGTAATCGTCACATCGCCCACTGGCTGTACCCGATATTCGCCAAAGGCATATTCCATCACGCCCAACAGGTTGGAAACCATGTCGCCGCCGCGCAGCGTGTTGGTGTAGCTCAAGCCTGGGGCGGGGTAGACAATCGGGTCGGGGTTTTGATTGGTGTAGGTGTCGTCCAGCAGGATGCGGCTGCGATCGTTCAAATCCAGCAGGTCAAGCGCCGGCTGTCCTGGCGTGATGACATTGGTGGGTTGGAAGAGCCGATCATTGATGGAAAGGGAGACTTGACCGTAACGTCCCAGGTTGTAATGTTCGGTTACGTACAGTTCCGGGAAGGAAAGCAGCATCCCTTCGTATTGTTCCCAATCGTCCAAACTGGCGATGGGTAAGCTAACGAGGGTGGGGGTGACGACATCGGTTCCACAGCTAAGGATGGAGGAGACGTTGTTGATTTCGGTGAAGTCGAAGAATTCGTCCACCGTTCCGGCTACGCGGACGGCGTCGCCAATGGTTACATTGGCATCAAAGTCAAGCACAAAGATGCCGTCTGATGTGGCGTCGTTTCCATCGCCCAGAGGGTCTTGGAGGTAGAAGCCGTTGGTTTGGTTGGTTTGGGTGTAAACGGCCGTTACCACACCTTCCGTGAACAAAGCGGTACCATCATACGGGCTGGCCGGGCCGCTGCCTTGAATGTCGTAAACGGCCGTGTAAGCTTCGCCGCACACATTAGCGGAAGTGGTGGTAGTGATGGGGCTGCCCATCGTGGCCGTTATCCAATTATCGGCATGGAATCCATAATCCTGGTTGACAATCTCTGCATTGACGACAGTGGTGGCCGTGACGGCAAAGGAGCGTTCAACCGTCGTCCAATTGCCCGCTGTGGGAACTGTCCACGAGACAACCCCGCCTGCTAACGCGCCGCCATCCGACGCAAAGGCAAACGTAGCGCTGAACGGTACTGTATCGGTAATGACAACATTGGTTAGATCGTACCCGACGCGGTTGTCAATCGTTATCGTGTAGGTAAACAACTGGCCGGGGTCTACCAGACCGGGCGCTGTTTTAGCAATAGAGGGGGCTGAAAAGGCGATATCAACATCATAACGCGGTTCCAGCTTATAAGCGCCAAAAGAGTACCAGCCAATGCCGCGAATAAAGGTGTATGCGTCGCCGAGAGTGGGCTGATATGTCAATGTTCCATTTGATTCGCCCAAATCATCGGCAACTGCAGCGCCGCTGCCATCGTCAAATTCCCATTCGCCAAAGCTCAACAAGGCGGTTACGGTCGCATCCTGGAATTCCAGGTAGACGCCTTCCCATTGTTCGGCTGTGGCTGTGTCGGCATAACTGGTTGTGGTGATTACGGCCGGAGCGGGGACGGGCATGGTTCCTAGCTGCTCAACAGCGTCTGCGCTGAGTAAGCTAAGCTGCGTGAGGCCGAATTGTTCATTTACAACGCCAACGGCGCGAATGTAATCGCCTTCGGCTGTGGCGGGGATGCTGCTGTGAAACAGGGGAAGACCTGTCCATGCGCCGCCGGCGGGGTCTTGGATGACGGCCGTACCGCTGCCCAGTTCGCCGGATTGGGCGGTGACAACGCCTTCTACCCAGACGGTTTGTCCTTCATAGGGTGAAGCGTCGTCAGCGACAGGATCGGCGACGTGCTGGATGTCATAAATGGAAACGAGGGGGTAAACGGCCGTTTCCCACGTATCCACATTATTCGACAACTCATCGCCGCTTGTGCTGGTTGTAGCGGCAATCATATTCGTCAAAATCGTTCCGCTGGCAACGCCGGCGTCAACTGTCACCGTGATGTAATAGGTTTGCATGGTATTTGACAAAATTGTGCCTAAATCCCACGCATACACGCCCGGCGCAGGGTTCGTTGCCGCGCCCATGTCGCTGGCAACAAGGGTTGTGCTAATGGGCAGCGTGTCCGTAACGATAACATTGTCGGCATTGGCTGTGCCCTGGTTATTTATGGTGACAGTGTAAACGACTGTGCCGCCAATCATGCCGTAGGCGGGGCCGGTTTTGGTTATAGAAAGGTCAAGGGGGGAGACGGTGGTTGTGACAGGAGCGCCGGTCGTTATTGTTACCCATTCTGTCGCTTTTACGCCGTAATCATCGTTGACGATGTCAACGCCGCTGGATGTTGTTGCTGTTACGGCAAACGTGCGTTGGATAGACGCGCCATCAACAAAATCGCCGGCAATTGTCCAACTGACGACGCCGCCAGCTTCTACGCCGCCATCAGAGGCGGAGGCAAAATCGCTGTTGGCGGGGACAACGTCGGTAATTACTGTACCCGTTGTGGTGATGCCTGTGTTGTTGGTGATTGAAATTGTGTAGGTGAAGAGTGCGCCTGGAGCAACGAGGGCGGGCGCTGATTTGCCAATGTTTAAGCCGGGCGACGCAATCGAGTATGTGCCAATTGGAACTGGCGTAGCGGCTGTGTCGTTGGTGGTTTCGCCGTCAAGGGCGTTGGGGCCGCTAAACGACCAGTTGGCTAACACAAATGTTGATCCGTCGGGACCGGTATTGTTGTTGCGATACGCCCAGCCATCCATGTATTCCCATGGCTGTCCGGTGCCATCTACGTTAATATCGCCAAAGACGTCGCTTACGCTGCCATTGGCAAACAGTTCGATGGCGTCGTCGCCATTGACGCCCATGGCGCTGCTTGTGTAATCGGGGTCAAAGCCAAAAAAGGCTAAAAAACCGGGAGATTCACTGGCGACGTAGATGAAATCG
Organism: Anaerolineae bacterium; assembly: GCA_024762395.1. Taxonomy (GTDB): domain Bacteria; phylum Chloroflexota; class Anaerolineae; order Promineifilales; family Promineifilaceae; genus JACKCC01. Next base: position 4,068 of record JANTHP010000235.1, read on the forward strand.
CCCGCTGCTGCGGAGTCGGCGGGGAAGGTGAATTCCTGACCGTCGCTGCCGCCGCCGTTGTTGGCGGATCCCAAACCATAAATGCTTAGATCGGGAATGTTGTTGACGACATATAGTTCAACGCCTTTTGGTACGCCGCCTGATAATGGGCCGTCGAATACGGCCGTAATGATTAAATCATCTTCTGCTGCATTGGGCGCATATTTTTGCGCCAACGTGTTTGGTGTGAGTACAGAAAAGAGGAAAATAAGTAGGAGGAGGGTAACGGCCGTTACCGCTCCTAATTTGCGCCATATTGATTTGTACATAGTTACTTCCTTTGTGAGTTATTCACTTGAACAATAATGTTTCATGCCAACTAAAGGGTTTGGCAATGTTGCGCTATTGGATCCCCTTTGTGGCTTAATATGGAACTGATTGGGCACAACCCAGTACCCCCGGACGGACTCGAACCATCATCTATCGCTTAGGAGGCGATTGCTCTATCCTTTGAGCTACGAGGGCAAATTAAATTGTTAACAGTCGGGCTTATTCTTCGAGGTGCGGGAAAATTATAGCAGAGGCCAATCAGGAATCAAAGGAGTTAACAAACTGTTGACAAGCGGTTTGGCGCTGCTGTTATTACCTGAACGTACCTATACAGGTGACAGTCACTTTTCCAGAGATGTTAGCCGGAGCCGCGATGTTTAGTATGCGACTGTCACCTCTAGCAGCCTGAACAACGTTGTATTCTCTGATTAGTGGAGATACTATAGGCATTGATTACCCACTGAACCGAACAAATTGAAATAACTATGGGTCTCTAGGATTTCACGGGGTTGACATGAGTGGCGGGTGGCGGGTAGCGAGTAAGTCCTCTGGACACGCCACCCGCTACTCGCCACTCGCAACCTAAAAACCCCGCGAGTTCCCAAAGAACCATAACTATTCAGGCAGATCCTATAGATTTGTCAAAGGGTGCATTTCATCTCAGTTACTTGACTCAACGTTTCGGGAATTCTAATTTCCGAAACATGCCATCTGAAATCAAAAAGTTAAAATCGAACGAACCATAAGGGATAAGGTAATATGAAAAAAATTGGCGTTTTAACAAGTGGGGGAGACGCGCCCGGCATGAATGCCGCCGTGCGCTCAGTGGTTCGCATGGCATTGGATCGCGGCTTGGAAGTTTTTGCCGTTTATGAAGGTTACCAGGGTATGGTAGATGGCGGCGACCGCATCCGGCCGATTGGTTGGAATGATGTGGGCGGTATTTTACAGCGGGGCGGGACGGTTATTGGTTCGGCGCGCTGCCAACAGTTTCGGGAACGAAACGGCCGTCTCCAAGCCGCCTACAATCTTGTTCAACACGGTATAGAGGGGCTGATCATCATTGGCGGCGACGGCAGCTTAACCGGGGCGCACGTCCTGCAAAAAGAATGGACCGGTTTATTGGCCGAACTGGTCGAGACCGGGAAAATCCCCCAGGAAACGGCCGATACCTACCAGTCTCTCAAAATCATCGGCCTTGTTGGCTCCATTGACAACGATATGTACGGAACCGACATGACCATCGGCGCCGACACCGCCCTGCACCGCATCGTAGACGCCGTAGATGCTATCAGCAGCACTGCCGCCAGCCACCAACGCAGTTTCGTCGTCGAAGTGATGGGACGGCGCTGCGGCTACCTGGCCCTCATGGGCGCGCTGGCTGCCGGCGCCGATTGGGTACTCATCCCCGAGGCGCCGCCTAACGTAGACGATTGGGAAGGCAAAATGTGCAGCGTGTTGGCCGAAGGCCGCGCCGTTGGCCGACGCGACAGCATCGTTATCGTTGCCGAAGGGGCGCAAGATAAATATGGCAATCCCATCACCAGCCAATACGTTAAAGAGGTATTGGAATCGCGGCTGGGGGAGGATACGCGGGTGACGGTGTTGGGACACGTTCAGCGCGGCGGTTCGCCCAGCGCCTTTGACCGCAATGTCAGCACCCTGATGGGCGCGGACGCGGTGGAGGCAATACTTGCCGACGAAGCCCAAACGGAGCCAATTGTTATTGGCATCCAGGGGAACAAAATATCGCGCACGCCGTTGAGCCATTGTTTGGAAAAGACGTGGGGCGTGGCGGAAGCGATTAAACACCAGGATTACGATGAGGCAATGCGTTTGCGCGGGCGCAGTTTTGCCGATTCGTTTCGGATTGTGCGCACGTTGGTGCGGGCGCTGCCGCACGGCCCTGAGCCAGGTAAGCGACGGCTGCGAATAGCGGTGATGAATGCAGGGGGGCCGGCGCCGGGAATGAATACGGCCGTTCGCGCTGCCGTTCGTTTGGGCGCAGACAAAGGCCACATCATGCTGGGCATTGATAACGGCTTTCGCGGTTTGATTGACGGCGACATTCAGGAATTGGACTGGATGCAGGTGGGCGGTTGGGCGTCCCGCGGCGGGGCCTTGTTGGGAACCAATCGCAAAATTCCCAACGAGAGCGATTTATATGCCATCGCCCGCGCTTTGGAAAAGCATCAGGTTGAAGGCTTGTTGATGATTGGCGGTTGGGCCGGTTATCAATCGGCTTTGGCGTTGTTTGAAGAGAGGCATATCTTCCCTGCGTTCAATATACCCATCATTTGTTTGCCGGCATCCATCAACAACAATCTGCCGGGGACGGATTTAAGTGTAGGCGCGGATACGGCCCTGAACAGCATTGTGGAAGCGGTGGACAAAATTAAGCAATCGGCCGTTGCCTCGCAGCGCACGTTTGTGGTGCAGGTGATGGGGCATTACTGCGGCTATTTGTCCTTGATGGGGGCGATGGCGACGGGCGCTGAGCGGGCATACATGCACGAAGAAGGGGTGACGCTCAAAGATTTGGTGGAAGATGTGCGCCAGTTGAAGAAAGGGTTCAAACGCGGCAAGCGCGTTGGGCTGATGATTCGCAATGAGATGGCCAATGAAGTCTATTCTACCGGCTTTATGAGCGCTTTGTTTGAAGAGGAGGGAGGCGATTTGTTTGATGTGCGTCAGGCGATTTTGGGTCACATGCAGCAGGGCGGCGATCCATCTCCCTTTGACCGCATTTTGGCAACGCGATTGGCCGCGCGCTGTATTGACTTTTTGGAAACGCAAATTGGCGGCGATGAGCCGGAAAGCGCTTGCATCGGGCAGGTTCAGGGCGAGATTTTATTGACGGATTTGCGGGATTTACCGCGCCGGATGGACACGGAGCACAGCCGTCCTAAAAAGCAGTGGTGGCTTGACTTACGCCGTGTGGCCGGTGTTTTGGCGCAGCCCGCGCCGCACAAGAAGAAGAGGTAGCAGGGTGGCAAGGTGGCAGGGTGGCAGGGTGGCAGGGTG
>JANTHP010000236.1 GCA_024762395.1 Anaerolineae bacterium
GGCGCCACCCCCGTCTGGCAGCCTCGAACAGCCTCCCTACGAAGCCAGCGCATGCAGCGACAAATATCCCTGCAACGACGACATCGCCGGTTGGGAATCCCGCATCCGCGTTCCCGCCGGATTCACCGACGCCTACTTTGCCCGCGTCGAAGGCGGCCCCACCAGCATCACCTTCGGCCCCGATGGGCTGCTGTACGTCGCCACCCAGGTTGGCACAATTTACCGGATTGACAACGCCGGCAACGCTTCCGTTTACGTCAGCGGTTTCACGATACCCACCGGCATCGCCTTCCGACCCGGAACCAGCGACCTATACATTTCCCACCGGGTAAACAATGCGGCCGTTGGCGGCGAATCCAACATTTCCATCATTCAAGGCGGCGCTGTCAACACCATCATCACCGGCTTGCCCTGCTGCTACGCCTCCATGCACGCCGCCAACGGCATCGCCTTCGGCCCCGATGGGATGGGCTACGTCGGCGTTGGCGGACGCGCCGACCATGGCGAAATTCTCGTCGGCGACAACGCCGGGCAGCAAGACGAACGCCATCCCTACGAAGCCTCCATTTTGCGCTTCAGCCCCGACGGCAGCGTTGTCGAAAACTACGCGCGCGGTCTCCGCAACCCCTACGACATCGCCTGGGACGCCAACGGCCAACTGTGGGCCACCGACAACGCCCCCGATTACGGCCCGGTCGAAGAACTGCACCGCGTCATTCCCGGCGGCGAACATGGCTATCCCTGGTACGATTGCGATACGTGTTTCCCCGCCCCGCCGGACATTCAGGTTATACCGCCCACCTGGACATTTATTCCCCACTCTTCACCCACCGGCATCACCGCGTATTTGGCCAATCAATTCCCCGGCTACTACAACAGCCTTTTCCTGACCTTGTGGAGCGCGTTTCCCGGCGCGCAAAAAGTGGTGCGGATGGCTCCCGGCGGCGCTGGCGCTTCAGATTTTGCCATGGGTTTTGCCGCTCCCATTGATGTCACCGTCGGTCCCGATGGCAGCCTGTATGTTGCCGATTGGGCGACAGGTATCATTTTCAAAATCAGCTACACTGGATAAGAAAATACGCGACAGTCACTTCGCAAATGACTGTCGCGTACTGTTTTTTTGATACGGGGCGCGGCAAGGAAAAAGGCAATCCTCATTTATCAACTTCAAGAGTTGATAAAGAGTACGCTATTGCCGCTTGTGTTTGATTTTCGTACTCTTCCAGCATAGCCAGTAATTCCTCATCATCAGGGCGCGAATCGGGCAAGAGCCTCAAATAGGTGACATTAAACCCTGTGCTCGTTTCCGTATCCAGGTAAATCAATCGCCAGGCTTCAAATAAATTGTTGGGAGTTTTGAGATGTATAATCTCATAGGCGAGTCCCTGATTGTTTTCAAATTGTTCCCGGCTAACCATGTCTACGTCATCGGGAAGATTTCCCAGATACAAATCGCCATATTCTTCTTGCGTAAGATTGCCGAGACCCACAGATTGCAAGTCCTCTTCCAGGATCATGAGGATATCGGAGCTGAATTTGTTGGCAAAGCAAGTCAAGTGTTCTTGTGTGCAAACGCTTCCAAAGTCGTCCGGAACGTTGCTTGACAGCCAATCGGCCGGATATTGGAATTTGAAGAGAGGATAGCCTGAACTTTCATAAAGAGCCATTTCGCCAAATTCGGTAGCGATTGGCGTTGGCGTTGGCAGGGGGGCTGACGGGGTTGGCGCGCCTTCATAGGGTTCATCAACTGTTAAGACATAACCGCCAAAGAAGGGAGCGTATGAACTACGAACGTTAAGGAAATAAGTTCCATCCTGCGGGGCTTCATACGATAGTTCAGCATCCAGACCAAAGACGCCCCCTCCCGAATCATCATCAATGATGAGGTCGTCGTAATTATAGTGCATGCCTTCAATGTCAACGGACAGGATTGAATCAAGCATGACGGATTCCATTTTAATGTTGATGATGTCTCCCTTGTTTAGCGAGATGCGGAATGTATCGTCGTCTCCTGGATAATCTATGTTCCCCTTGATTTGTTGGCCGATTGTTAGTTTTTGTACGCCATCCCTATCTCGATACGGCATTAAATTAACATTGCTTTCCAGGTTGGCAAAAGTGGAAAATGTTTCATTTTGATAAACCGTTATGAAGTAGGGGGCTGCGATTTCGGTTGTAAATTCGCCAACTTCTTTTCCCTGGTTAACGTCGTCAGCATGCAGTACATTGTTGCCATATACATCTGTTACCCAGAAAGCGTAATCGGTTGAGCCATCTAATGTCAGATTAACGGTTGTGTTGATGGGTTCGTCAATAATGAAAACGGCCGTGTCCCAAGCATTATCCAGCGTTACAATATGAGATGTTGCTGCGTTTGTTTGTATAGGCTGGCGATTTTCCAATTCGTCTACATCTTCACCTTGAATGAGCCTCTCGACTCGCGGCAAAATGTCGGCAGCTGAGGCAACGAGGCCGAATTCAGAATTAGCGAATGTGAACCCAGATATACCGATCACTTCAGCTCGTTCTGACACCAGCACGCCGCCGCTTTGCCCGCCGGCAATGGTTGCATCGGTTTGAAAATAACTCATCTGAATAGGTTCCCATTGCCGTATTCTGGAAATCAGGCCGCGCGAAATTGCTGGCTGTGGGAATTCTTCAACCTCGCCTGGATAGCCAATAAGGTAAACATCGCTGCCGATAACCTGGTCTTCTCCATCAACCAATAGCAGTGGCTGGATGTCCGTGTCGATTGGGCCAATTACCGCCAAATCTCCCATCAAATCCCAGTTCAGGACGGGGGCCTCATCAAATTCTGATCCATCAGGAAACACAACGCGAACCGTTTCAAAAGGCCAAACGACGTGGGCATTCGTAACGACATAATTTCCTTCAATGAGAACACCGCTGCCACTTCCGGCTTCGGTGTCCACAAAGGCGATTGAGGGAGAAACCTGATTGAAGATTTCAGCGGGCATCATAGGCGATGGCGTTGGTGTAATAGTTGGGGTTGCTGTTGGTTGAGGCGTTGGGGTTTTACTTGGTGTGGGTGAATTTGTGGGGCTTGGCGCAGGCGTTGCCGTTTGAGTTGGCGATGGTTTGGCTGTGCAAGCAAAGAGAAGAATTGGGAAAATGAATAAGAGTATTTGCGAGAAGTGATGTTTCATTGTGGCTTCCTGTGATTGTGCCGACTGGATAATAAATTTATACGCTGTATTATAACTTCAATAGAAATATGAAGCCATTGATGTTGACTTTTTGAGTGTTGCGTAATTATTGCGATTCGATGATAGTTTTTGCTTTGATAGGTAAAATGGGAGTATAGTAACTGAAAAAATTAAGGATGAGAAAATGAGCTTGAAAAACGGCCGTATCCATATCCAACGCGCCTTCCAAAAAGCAAGCAAGACCCAATCCGCCGCCCTCATGCCCTATTTTACGTTGGGCTACCCCGACCCGGAAACATCGCTGGCGGTGATTGAGGCCATCGCCCCCTACAGCGACTTGCTAGAGCTAGGCGTCCCCTTCAGTGACCCATTAGCCGACGGCCCCACCATCCAACGCAGCACCCAAATCGCGCTGGAAAATGGAACGACAACGGCCGTTTGCCTCGACATCGTGCGCCAACTGCGCGAGCGGGGTGTAGAAACCCCCATCATGCTTATGGGCTACTACAACCCCGTCCTCGCTTATGGGCAAGCAAAATATGTCCAAGATGCCGCCGCCGCCGGCGTAGACGGCTTCATTATCCCCGATTTGCCGCCGGAAGAAGCGGGTGAACTGGAAGCGCAGGCAGCACAAGCCGGATTAGCCTTCATCCATTTTCTGGCTCCCACCAGCAGCCTGGATCGCATTGCCAATGTAACCAACCGCGCCAGCGGCTTCATCTATCTGGTGAGTTTGACGGGCGTTACGGGGGCAAGACCTACACTGAGCGGAGCCGAAGCAACGGCCGTGCAATCCGATTTAGCCGCATTCATCGCCCGCGTAAGAGAGAAGGCAGCCGTCCCCCTCGCCGTCGGTTTCGGCATAAGCAGTCCCGAACAAGCCGCCAGCGTCGGCAAGTTGGCCGATGGCGTCATCGTCGGCAGCGCCCTCATCAACGCCGTCAACCAGTCCGGCGACAAGCCCGCTGCCGCCGCCCAATTTGTCCAATCATTGCAACGCGCTTTGCTTCAATAAAAACGTGAAACGTGATGGGAACATTCACGCATCACGTTTCACGTTTCACGGAAAAACCTATGCCTAATCATCTCAAAAACGAAACCAGTCCCTACCTGCTTCAGCACGCCGACAACCCCGTCGAATGGTATCCTTGGGGAGAAGAAGCCCTCACCCGCGCCCGCGAGGAAGACAAACCCATTCTCCTCAGCATCGGTTACGCCGCCTGCCATTGGTGCCATGTGATGGCCCATGAGTCGTTTGAAGATGAGGCAACGGCCGTATACATGAACCGCCACTTCATCAACATCAAAGTAGACCGAGAGGAACGTCCCGACCTCGACGCCATCTACATGCAAGCCGTCGTCGCCATGACCGGGCAGGGCGGCTGGCCCATGACCGTCCTCCTCACCCCCGATGGCAAACCCTTCTTCGGCGGCACCTACTTTCCGCCCGCACCCCGCTACGGAATGCCTAGCTTCCGGCAACTGCTGGACAGCATCGCTGACGCCTGGCAGAATCGGCGCGACGAAATCGTGCAAAGCGCGGGCGACATCGCCCAAAAACTCAGCCGCACCCTCGTTTTAGATAGCGAAAACAGCCTCAACCGCGCCTTGCTCGACCGCGCCCGCGACAACATTGCTCAAGCCTTCGACAATGTACAAGGCGGATTCGGCCGCGCTCCCAAATTCCCGCCATCCATGACGCTGGAATTTTTGCTGCGCATGGTCTTACGCGACGGCGACGAATCGGCGCTGCACATGGTCGAATTGACGCTGCAAAAAATGGCCTGTGGCGGCATGTACGACCAAATCGGCGGCGGGTTTGCCCGCTACGCCACCGATAATAACTGGCTCGTCCCCCATTTTGAGAAGATGCTGTACGACAATGCCCTGTTGGCCCGTGTTTACCTGCACGCCTGGCAAATCACAGGCAAACCGCTTTACCGCCGCATCGTCGAAGAGACCCTCGACTTCGTCGCCCGCGAGATGCGGCACGAAGATGGCGGCTTCTACAGCAGCTACGACGCCGACAGTGAAGGGAAAGAAGGTAAATTCTACGTTTGGCAGCCGGACGAAATCCGCCGAATTTTAGGCGCTGACGCTGATGAGTTTATGGCCTATTACGATGTGCGCGAGGGCGGCAATTGGGAAGACAAGAGCATTCTCAACATTCCGCAGCCATCGGATGAGACGACGGCGAAACTGGCTGCATCGCGTCAAAAATTGCTTGAGGCGCGGGCAAAGCGGGTTTGGCCGGGGCTGGATGACAAGGTATTGACATCCTGGAACGGATTGATGTTGGCCGCCTTTGCCGAGGCGGGGCGGGCATTGAAACGTCCCGATTACACCGAAATCGCCACGTACAATGCCATGTTTTTGTATGAAACGATGCGGACGGAATCGGGCAGGCTCCTCCGAACCTGGAAATCGGGCGGGGCGGCCAAATATAACGCCTATTTGGAAGATTATGCCTATCTGGCCGATGGCTTGTTGGCGTTGTACCAAAACAGTTTCGATGACCGTTGGTTCTCCTGGGCGCAAGAATTAGCCGAGATGATGTTGACCCATTTTGCCGACGAAGCGCACGGCGGCTTTTTCGACACGTCGGATGATCATGAAGACCTGCTTCACCGGCCCAAAGATGTGCAAGATAACGCCACGCCCAGCGCTAACGCGATGGCGGCGCAGGTGTTGTTGAAACTGAGTTTGTATACGGGAAACGGCCGTTACTGGGACACCGCCGAACAAGCCATCTCCGCCCTGTACGAAGCAATGGCGCAGCATCCGACCGGGTTTGCCCATTGGCTAACAGCCGCCGCCTTCATCCTGGGCCAGCCGCAAGAAGTCGCCATTGTCGGCGATCATGGCTTAGAGGATACCGAGGCGCTGATCGAGACGGCGTTGGCCCGCTATCGCCCCCATCAAATCGTCGCCGTTGGCGGCAGCGGTAAAATCATCCCGCTGCTCGCTGACCGCAAATTCATTGACGGCAAGGCGACGGCCTACGTTTGCCGCCGTTTTGTCTGCCAGCAGCCAGTCACGTCGCCGGAGGCGTTGGCAGGGCAATTAGATGGGGGTAGAAGTTGAACTTGGCTCTTTGGGAATTCGTGGGGCAATTATGGCGTGATGCGTAATCCGTGATGCGTAACCAGAAGTGCGTCACGCATTACGCATCGCGGATTACAGTCAACCCCACGAGATCCGAAAGAGCCTTGAACTTCTTCAATGTTTGGGGGAATAGATGAAAAAATCAGTTGCTATTTGTGGTTGGTGATGATGATATTTATCGTATCTTGTCATTTGGAAAACGAAAGCCAGGTCGAAACAAATCCTCAAATCACAGCTTACCCAACTTACTCGGAACCGTCACCGCCAACTGCGATGCCAATTTTAGATATTGAAACAGCGATTGACATTTTCTTGGCCGAATATGGTTGGTCTATCAGTCATAAGATTGCTACGCATACAGAACGGTTGCCAGACTCTTTTGAACACAAAGCGGGCGATTTTCCTTACGCGATTTATTGGGCGTATAACAATGAGCTTAGCAGAGAAATTGGGCTGGATTTGACTCCGTATCTGGGTATGACGGTGCAAGCCTCTCTTTACCAGCTAAATGAACGTTTGCCTGAAGTTTTCCGGCCGAATACAACGGCAAGGGCAGTGGTTATTGTGATGGAAAACGAAGTTATCGGAGCCTGGATCGATCAGGGGCGGTATTATGGGTTTGCTTGCTCATTGAATAAAAAACGGTTTGAAGAAATCGTAGATCAAAAATGGGGTGAGTGGTTGGTTTCTTCTGGCGTAGTGAATTTAGCAAATGATTTGGATAACAGATTAGCCAAAATGACGCCAGAAGAGGTCATTGAACAATACTACATCTCCTTGAACGAGCATGATTACCAATTGCTTAATGCGGTTCGGTCACGGCGCGCGCTCGCTGGCGATTTGTTTACGAATATGTTTGATGAGGAAGCTTTGTATAACCATCAAGAAGATGTTTGGATGATAACGTGGATTGATAACATTGAAAGCGCCGAGTTTATAAGCGTTGTGCGGGTAGCAGCAGGGCAATCGCATATTACCCCGATAGCACCTTAAGAAGATAATCATTATCCCAAGCCGCCTTAAGACGCTTGGCCTTAATGCCACCTTTGGCTGTCTTCTCATGTTTGAGCAAGTTGAGTGCCATGTGACGTAAAACAGCCATG
>JANTHP010000237.1 GCA_024762395.1 Anaerolineae bacterium
AACAACGATGAGTACGTTGGCAACCTGTTGCCCGATATGCTGGGCACGTACTGTTACACCACGCGCTACAGCGGCGACGGCGGCGCTTCCTGGTTCTACGCCGTCAACGGGCCGGACGAAGGCAACCCCACCTGTCCGGGGCCGTTTGGCGTGCTGACGGTTGTCGCCGGGGCGGATACGACCGCGCCGACCGCGCCGACCAATCTGGCCATTACCGGGACGACGAACAGCAGCATCTCGCTGGCCTGGGACGCCCATCCCAACGGCGACGGCGATTTGTTCGGTTTTGAGGTGTACCGCGAGAACGTGGCCGCGCCCGGCTTCGCCCGCATCGCCACCATCGCTGACCCGGCGGCGGTAGCTTATACGGATACCACTGTCACCACCGGCGAGACGTACAACTACACCATCCTTGCCTATGACGACAGCTACAACCGTTCGGCAGCCTCGAATACGGTCACGGCCACGGCCGAACCCCGCTTCGTCGCCGTCACCTTCACCGTCGGCGTCCCCGACTACACGCCGGGGACCGTTTACCTGGTGGGCGACATCCCCGAACTCGGCCCCTGGAATCCGGGGCTGGTTCCGATGACGCCGGTGGACACGACGACGTGGAGCTACACGCTGGACATCCTGGACGGGACGCAGCTCCAGTACAAGTACACGCGCGGTAGTTGGGACACGGTGGAATCGTGGGGCGGCATCACCGGCCTCAACAATCGCAGCGTGACGATCAGCTACGGCACGGACGGGACACAGTTGGTGGACAATACGGCGACGGATTGGGGAACCGGCCCGGACATTGAGAAGGCCGTCCAATTCTGGCGCGACCCGATTGTGACCGGCCACAGTCCGGCGGATGGGGCGGTGGATGTGGCTTTGGATACGGCCGTTTCCGTCACCTTCAGCATCCCCATGGAACCGGGGACGACATTCACTGTCGAAGGACCGGCCGGCCCGGTAACCGGAACGTTTGCCTACGACGGCGCGACTCAAACCGTCGCCTTCACGCCGGACGCAGCGCTGGCCGATGGCGCAACTTACACAGTCACCGTTTCCGGTGCTGTCTCTGTGGGCGTGCCCGGCGGTGATACGGGCGTGCAGCAAACGCCGGTGGTCTTCAGCTTCACCACCCACGTCATCACGGCCGAGGAATGGCTGACGATTCTGACGGATCAGGTGAATGGGCTGGTGGATGATGGCGTACTGGCTGAGCGGTACGGTGACATTCTCTTACGCGATTTGGCACGAGCAAAACTGTTTTTGGATTGGCGATTTGATTTTCTGGCTGCCTGGCAGTTACATGTGTTCTCCTATCATACGGGGCGATTTGTAGATAAAGGATTTTTGCCTGCGGATGATGGTCAATTGCTGCTTGATGGGGCTGCGGCCGCTATTGAGCAGATATTGAATAATTAAAACCAGGAGGCTGTCGGAGAAGTCGAAATAGGACGCTGATTAGCGCTGATAAACGCGGATTTTGGCATTAAAACATCAAAGAATAAGCGAAAATCAGCGTTGTCTATGCCCCAAAATTCTTTTTCCGACAGCCTGCTATTTTGTAGGAAAACGGCCGTTATCTTGCGGGTAACGGCCGTTTTTATGCTCATGTATTCTGTATTTGCGAGTACAGCCCGCCCAGCGCGTTGAGTTTGCCGCCAACTGAGACGGCGATGTTTCGCATCACTTTCATGCCGATGCGCGGGTAGCGATTGATGAGATTTTCAAAATCATGCTGTTTGAGAACAATTAGCTTGACATCGGCAGCGGCAACGGCCGTTGCGTTGTATGGCTCTTTAGTTACCAATGAAATCTCCCCCAGGAAGTCGCCCGCATTGACATGCCCGATGAGCGTCTGGTTGTCGGGGGCGTAAATGTCGAGACGGCCGTTCATCAGCATGTAAAACACATCCCCTTGTTCCCCGGCGCGCAAAATCACCTCGCCCGCTTTTTTGTCAATCACATGGCATAATCCGGCAATCTTAGTTAGTTCCCCTTCCTCAAGACCATCAAAAATCGCCATTTGGCGCGTTGTTTCGTTCACAGAGATGCCGAGCCGCTTTTCCACAAACCCTTGCCGCACCAATTCGAAGATAACCCGACTGTCATCGGTCAACTGGGCGTCGTCAATGTCCAGCGGTACATATAATTTTGCCATTTTGATAGTGTCCAGCCGCTCCACCTCGTGGAAAACGAAGGAGGGACAGTAGGCGACGGGAACGAAGCCCAGATTGCTCAGGGTGCGCTGGATGTCGGGCCAATAGGCGCTGACGGTGATTTCGATATATTCGGCCGCGTACTTTTGCTGCGCCCATTTGTCTAATTCCTTGAGCAAGAATCCGGCCACATCATCGCGCAAGTCAATGAGTTCAACCACTTTGATGCTGTGCCCTGTCTCGTCCAGTGTGAACCCGATGGCGCCGACGATACGGCCGTCTTCCTTTGCTACCAGGTACCGCGAATTGCGTGACTCCAGCATGAACAAACCGTAGCTCAACTGCAAATTGCCAAACACCTGGCGGCGGGACAGACGGCCGCGTTCAATACGCAGCAGCGATGGCAGGCTGGATTCAGTTAACTCTTCCACTTCACAGTTGAAGCCAATCGGATAGCCATCCACATTTTCCACGGCGATAAGATCGGGACGGAAGCCGCTGTTTTCCAACGCTTGCTGACCTAACAAAAACGCTTCGGGAATGACGCGAGGGTTGTTGCGCCGCAGTTCGCGGGCCGGGCCAAACGCTTTGCCCATCATCACCAGGCTTTCGCGTTGGTCGAGCAGCACTTTTTGCGGTAAAAAGCCAATCGGGCGTAAATCAAACTTTTCAGAGATGCGTTGGGCATAGGGATGGGCGGTGCGGCATTCTGTCAGGCCAAAATGGAGCCGCTTTTCGGCGAATGTCAGACGCGCTTCCATCAGCGCGGTACCTACGCCTTTACCCCGTTCTTCAGGATCGACGGCTAAACGGCCGAATTCGCCGCATAAATCAGCATAAGCGCCCACTTCAAAATAGACAGATGCCGTGCCGACAACCTGATTATCTTTTTCAGCCAGCAAAAACAGGTAGCTGTCCTGGTAAATGCTGCGTTTGAGCCATTCGTCGTTGTAGAACTCTTTGTAGGGATAGTCTTCACCGTAGCAGCGGTAAAACAGGTCGCGTACGGCTGGCAAATCGGCTTCGGCGACGGTGCGGACATGGATGGTTGAGGACATTGGGGTAACTCCTAACAATGACATTCCTCGATGTTTATGTGATTTATAGGGAAATAGGTTATTGTTTATCACTCATCATGAACCGCAAACGATTATAACAGACATAATGAAGCTGAAGAAAATTAGATGGGCGGTTGTTGAGCTTATGTTAGAATTGAGCGAGTTGGCATGTTTCGGGAGTTCCAATTCCTGAAACACCAAAGTTATTTACGATTGAACCCTAAGGGTGAAAAATGGCGCGAGCGTTAGTAGACATTCGTATTTTGCAGCGGGAGTATTTGCTGGCGATTAGCCGGGCGTTGACGGCCGAATTGGAGCTGCCTGACTTGCTCCGTATCATCCTTAAGGCGTCGGTGGAGTTTGTGTCGGGGCGGGCGGGATTGATTGCGTTGGCCCAGCCCGGCAGCGAGAAACTGCGCGTAGCGGCCGTCTACGGCATCCCGCCTCATCTGGTAGACTATTTTGCGCCGTTGGTGCAGGGGCTGCCTTACCACGAAGGGGACGAAGATGAGGCCAGCCAGGAGCTGATGCGTCGTTTGAAGCAGGTGGCGCGCAAGGCCAATTTGGGTCTAACCCAGGCTTTACGGCTGCCATTGGTCAGCCGGGGTGAGGTGGTGGGGTTGATTTATGTGTTCCAATCGGGCAGCTACTACTTTGTTGATGACGCTCATTCGCTGTTACGCAGTTTTGCCGAGCAGGCGGCGATTGCGGTGCGTAATGCCCAACTGTACCAGCAAATTAACAAGGAAAAGCAGCGGCTGGACGCGATTTTGGAGCAGAGCGCCGACGGGGTGATGATTCTTGACCCGGCGCTGCGCATCAAGGTGTTTAACAAGGCGCTGAGCCATATGACGGGCTGGCCGGCGGCGGAGGCGATTGGCCGCCATCATAATGAGGTGATTGCCTGGCGGTCGCTGAAGACGGATTCTGATTTGGATGATGCGCTGGCCGGCGGCTGGCCTTTGCCGGGTGCAGCCCATATTTATGTGGAAGGGGATGTGCAGCGCCGCCAAAATGGTTACCAAACGGATACGAACGGCGGAAAGATTAGTTTGGGGATTACGTATGCGCCGCTGGTGGATGAAAACGGCCGTATGACTGACATCATCGCCAATGTGCGCGACCTGACCCGTTACCGTGAGGAAGAATCGCTGCAAAAAACTTTTATCTCTGTTGTCAGCCATGAACTGAAAACGCCGGTATCCATCATCAAAGGGTACGCCGGTACCCTGCGCCGCCAGGATGCCAACTGGTCGCGGGCAATCATGGATGAATCGTTATCCGTCATTGAGGAAGAAGCGGATCAGTTGACCGATTTGATTGATAATTTGTTAGAAACTTCCCGTTTGCAAGCGGGGACGTTTTCGCTGGAAATCAGCGAGGAGGTGTTATTGCCCCGATTGGCGGCCAGCGTGGCCCGCAAATTCCGCAGCCAGACGGATGCGCATACGATTGAATTGGATTTCCCGCCTGATTTTCCGCCGGTGATGGGGGATGAGCGTCGTTTGACGCAGGTGTTGAATAATTTGGTTAGCAACGCCATCAAATATACGCCTGACGGCGGGGAGATACGCATGAGCGGCGCGGTTCATTCGCGGTATGTGACGGTTTCGGTGTCGGATACGGGTATTGGCATCCCGGAACATGAAAAACCGCGTATTTTCCAGCAGTTTTCCCGGCTGGATAATGCCCTTAGTCGCAAAACGGAAGGAACAGGGCTGGGTCTGTTTTTATCGAAGGCGATTGTGGAAGCGCATAACGGCCGTATCTGGTTCAACAACAACGACGACGGCCCCGGTACAACCTTTACCTTTTCAATACCCAGAGATTGAGACAGAGACTGGCGACTACGAGACTACAAGACCACAAGACCACAAGACTACAAGACCACAAGACCACAAGACTACAAGACCACAAGACTACAAGACCACAAGACTACAAGACCACAAGACTACAAGACCACAAGACTACAAGACTACAAGACCACAAGACCACAAGACTACAAGACTACAAGACTACGAGACTACAAGACCACAAGACTACAAGACTACAAGACTAGGAGACTACCTTCATGCACACCCAAGTAACCTGTCCCCAATGCGGGACGCCGTACACAGCCGAGATTCATCAAGTCATTGACAGCGACGAAACGCCGGAACTGAAAGCCCGGCTGATTAGCGGCCAATTGAACATCGCCATTTGCCCCAACTGCGGCGCGGGCGGCCAAATGACGACTCCCATGCTCTTCCACGATGCGGCGCATGAGATGTTTATTGTTTACATACCGCAGGAAATGAATCTGGCGTATGAACAGCGCGAGCAAATCGTGGGCCAGTTGGCGCGGCAGGTGATGGATAAACTGCCCCCGGAAAAACGACGCGCCTACATGCTCCAACCGCAAACCATCATCAGCATGCAAACTTTTATGGAGCAGGTGTTGGAGACGGAAGGCATTACCAAAGAGATGATTCAGCGACAGCAAAAGCAGTTAGAACTGCTGCAAAAGCTGGCTCAGGCTGACCCGGATGTGGCGGATTACCTCATCAAAGAACGGATTGGCGAGATTGACGAAACCTTTTTTGCCATGCTCCAGCAGTACATTGACGGCGCGGCGCAGGCTCAGGATAACAAGCAGATGGTGGCTTTGACTAATCTGCGGGCCAAGTTGATGACGGAAACGGAAATCGGCCGTCAAATGGAGAAGCGGCAAATTGCGCTGCACGGCCTGAATCGGGAAGCGAAGGCGCAGAATGGCCTTTCGTCTGAACTGCTGCTCAAACATTTGTTGAAACATGCCGGCGATGAGGGTGTTGAGAACGCATTGGTGATGGCCGGACAGCCGGCTTTAACCTATCAATTCTTTACTTTGCTTACGGCTGAAATTGAGAAAAAGGAAAAAGCGGGCGATTTGGCGGCGGCTGACAAGCTTACGGGGATGCGGACGCGCCTGCTGAAGGTGTTTGACGACATGCAGGCCCAATCGCAAAAGCTGCTGGCCGATGCGGAGGCGACGCTGCAAGCGATTTTGGCGGCGGATGATAAGGATGCGGCGATTCAGGCTAACGCGGCTAAAATTGACGATGCGTTTATGTATGTGCTGTCTTCGCGCATTGCTCAGGCTGATCAGCAAGGGAATGCGGCTGAAGCGCAAGCATTGAACGCGATTCACGAGCGTATTATTAAACAGGCTGAGAGCCAATATCCGCCGGAGATTTTGCTGTTGAATCAGTTGATGGAAGCGCAGGATGAGGCGGCGCAGCAGAAGGTGTTGGATGAAAATGCGGCTTTGTTGACCGGGGAGTTGGTTCAGGTGTTGGATGCGGTGATGAAGCAGTTTGAGGATGCGGGGCGGGAGGAGGTGAACGGCCGTTTGCGGGACATCAAGAAATTGGTGGAAGCGCGACTATAATTATGTCTCGATTACCACTCAACCGTCCAGCGCCAGACATGCCGCTTGCATTGTTAGACGGCCGTTCCGTACCACTCTCATCTTATTGGGGGAACGGCCGTTCCCTCTTACTCATTTTCCTGCGCCATCTCGCTTGACTGCCCTGCCGAGACCACGTGGCACAGGTTGTGTCCCATTACACAGAAATCCAGGCTCTCCACGCTGATGTAGCGACAGTCTCCTTTGGCGCCCCTTACTGGGCGCAAGTTTGGCTGCAAGAAACCCAATCCCCATTTCCTTTTCTGGTAGACGCCGAACGGGCCGCCTACCGGGCTTACGGCTTGGAATCCTCTTTTATCCGCTCGTGGAGTCCATCGGCTATGTGGTATCACGTTAAAGCAATACTGCAAAATCGGGAAACATTTGGCAAGCGGGGCGATCCGCACCAACTGGGCGGCGATTTTATCATTGACGCAAGCGGTATTGTGCAGCTATCTCATCCCAGTCGGGATTCGACGGATCGGCCGTCTCTGGACGAGATATTGACTGTACTGCAAAAAATCAATCAAAATGGTGAATTGTGAACGGTGAATTGTGATTTGTGAAGAACGGCCGTCCTGCGCCATCACATGTTGAAAATCCCCGGCCCTGTGTTACATTTTGTTCGGTTGTACATTAAAAATTGGACTTGGCTGCATGGTTGAAGTGGGAGGGGGACGGCCGTTGCCACCCGCATAACCGGCGACCCGGACGGGAACGACGGCCGTTACTA
>JANTHP010000238.1 GCA_024762395.1 Anaerolineae bacterium
TATAGCACAGGGTTTTATAGGGCGGAGTAGGCGATTATTCCCTAATTAGATTATGGCGTTTAGAACGCAACAACCAGCCGCGTTTGGGCGTGGCTGGTTGTGAACTGACCGTTTATTTACCGGCCGCCTAAATAAAATTTCTGGATTCCAGTTTAGCCTAAGCTGGAATTTAGCTGCTGCGCAAGCGTCGCGCTGCCAGAAAGACCCCAATCAAAACAAAAGCGGCAACCAATGCTCCCCATGTTTCGATGCCAGTTTGGGGCAGCGCGTCGCCATTGCTGCTGTCAGCGCTGCCGCCGCCGCTGCCGCTGTCTAATGCTGAAATGGGCGTGGGCGTATTGAGGCCGTCTTGACTGGCTGCGTCCGTAGCCGCAGCACCAGGCGTTGCCTCTTCATCTTCAGCTTGTTGGACAACAGGCGTGTTTGTCGGGCGGAGTGTGTTTGTCGGTTGGGGCGTGTTGGTTGGCGGCGCCGCTGGCGTGTCTGTGGGACGCGCCGCTTCTGTTTCCATAGCGATGAGGGTTTGCGTTACAGCCGCGTTGGTAACGGCCACGACTGCATTTTGTGTTTCAATAGACGCAATTTCTGCAGCCCTTTCATCGTCTGCGCCGCTGCCTTTCGTTATCAATAAAGTTGCCGAACAAATGACGGCCAACACCAGAATCGTCAACAAAATACCAACAGCAATCAGGAAGGGGCGGCGATTAGATGGACTTTCACCTTCTTCTTCAATGATGAAATCTTCAGTCATACTTTCCTCCATTCAAATACCCGATACGCATTCATTGAACTGCTTTTTGTATGACGCGGTTGGGCTGAAAATTAGATAATTGCATCCAGGTTTACGATGGGTACAAACACGGTTTGTTCATCGGTTAATTTTACATCGGCGCCATAGACGCTGCTGCCTGTTTCCATTATTCGTTTGCTTTGGTGCAGCTGTGTCACAATACCAACTTGGTTGTAGTAGGGCTTTTGCAAGATTCGTACTGTCTGGCCGGCTGTCAGCGGTTGCCCGGCAGGCGGTAAATCTTCTCCCGGAACAGCTTCAAGCGGGATGATAATTTCTGGTCGCTGCCCGGCAAGGTTAGGCGGGCTGCTGAAAAGGGCAATGTGACGGGCTTCTGATTTTTGCAGGAGTTGAAAGATTGGTTCGCTCATGCCTTGCTCGCCAATGCCGCCGGTGATGAATATGGGATAGTTCATGGCCTGGGCGATGGGCAGCAGGTCTGCGGTGATGCTGCCAGCGATGAGACCGCTGATGCCGCTGCGCTGGGCTTGTTCTAATGGTTCGGCTTCAGTGATTTTGCCTGTTACCAGAACGTTGTCAGAGAGTTCTGTATTTATTGGGTCGGCGGTGAAGGGGGTAACGGCCGTTTCCCCCGCTACATGAACCGTTCCAAACCCTTCCTTGCCCGAATCCCAGACAGCTTGAATCCGTGAACCGTTAATCTCCAGCAATACGCCCCGATTGGCAATTCGGTTGACCACTCGGCTGCGAGCCAGAGCGCGTAACTCCACAAATTCGGCAACCTGGCTAAACACGAGACGGCCGTTTACCACACTATGCAGCACGCCATTTACCGGAGACAGATACGCCTTGCTGCCAAATCCCCGCTTCTTCACCACCACATCGCCCGCTTCCACCATACTGCCCACCTGAACAGCCAGCAACTCCGCTAACTTCTCAGGCGATATTCGTAGTTGTTGGCACACCGGTACAACCTCAAACGTCACTTTTAGGGGCGAACGCGCCAGCACCTGCACCGGCGATACCTCCTGCCCGATTTTAGCGATCACATCACCGTCATTAGGCAGCAGCCGTTCTCGCCGAATGCGCGTTAAAGGTGAAACGATGGTGGAATGCGATAAAAATTGCATCATTTAGCCGCCAATATCCCAAAGCCATTGGTTCATGAGCGTTTCTCGCGCTGCATCGTCAGCCGGTAAATCGAGCGGATAACCCCGCGCATCAATCACCATGCCCAAAGCCCCGCCGCGAATAGTCACCGTTTTTCCTCTGCCAGCGCCGTAACCAATGTCAAAGCGGCGCGCTGGCTGCAAAGCGACCTGGGCCGATTGTCCCGGCGCCAATGGAACTATCTCAATTGTACCGTATTCTACCTCAACCTCCAGCCGCTGCGCCTGCCCCGATTCCAACGTTACTTTCATGGCAAGTTGTCCTGGCTGCCCCTTGCCGGTAGGCACAACAACCCAGCCCAAATTATGCAACGCCTGTCCTTCCAACGCTTGTACGGCCGCTAACGGTTCATGTTCCGCCAAAACGCCCAGCGCCGGTAGAACGCCATACACATCCAGCGCCACCGAAAAGATACCCGTTGGCCGCAGCGTATCCAACAGCATCAACAGCGTTTGATTGGGACGCGGTGATTTTGTGAGCGTGCTGCCTCGTACTAGCAGCAGGCGCAGCGGTTGAGTTTGTGGATGATTGCCGTACCAACGCTGTCCGGCTTGTTCCACAACATTGCGTAGAATCTCGCGGGCAGCTGCATACGCTATGCGATGCTCTGACTTTGTGCCTGGGATTGTTTGCGGAAAGAGCGCCTTGTTACGAATGAAATTATGCGCCTCGGCCTCTGTTATAGATGAAGGCAGCCAGCGCATAATATCGGCCAGCGCCGCCTGTTCCAGAATGTTGGCGATTGGCTGGCCCATCCCCAAATCGGTGCGGACGCATAGACGGCTTTCTGAATTGGGCGCTGCTTCGGTCAGCGTGACGCTGCGGCTGCCCAAATCTACCGCCATCACCCGCCCATTTTGTATTTGGGCAAAGCAATCGGTAATCTGGGCCAATGCTTGCGCTGTGGGCTGCATAGGCGCGCTGCTCCAATCTATGATGTTTTGGATGCCGGGCAGCGATTTTATTTTGAGGTTTTGGTATTGTTCGCTGACAAGGTTGGCGGCGTCATGGAGTTGTTCGGTTTGGAGGGACGGCCGTACATTGTCCGCCACATGCAAATGGATATTTTCGCCCAGAAGGCTGCGGATTTGTTCGCGCAACGCCTTATTCCCGGCAAATATGACATGCGGCGGCTTGGTCGTACTCAAAGCCAATGCGCCGATTTGAACAGTTTCCACCAGGTCCAGCAACTGGCGTTCTGCGCCGTTGTCCGTTCCACCGGCAATGAAAATGATGTCTGGTTGGCTGTTGACGATGCTGGCGATTTGCTCATTTTCGTTGCGTGTGTCAGCGGGAGTAAGCGTATCAATTTCATGTGTGTAGGCGGCGCTGAGGGCGCGGCGAGCGCTGGCCAGGCTCACTTTATCGAACAGACCGGCTAAAATCGTGTTTAGAGGCGGGGCCGCGCTGAAAACGGCCGCAAAAGCATCCACGCCGCGTCCGCTAGCCCTGGCGGGACGAATGAGGTCGCCGCGTTTGTTGAGCAGGGTGCGCCCGGTGGCGTCGGCAATTTGTTGGATGGCCTGGCGTAATCCGAGGTGAATATCCTCCCAGGGCGCGGCGGCTGTGGTGGGGGCGGCAGCCTGGGCAATGAGGCGGTAAGAACCGGCGGCCTCATCGAAGAGAGCGACGGTGGTGTTGCTGGCGCCGCAGTCGGCAATGAGGAAGGATTGGGGCGGAGCCTGGGGGGTGGTTTCGTCGGAAGTCATGGCAGTTAGTTTAGAAACTGGTTTAGGAAATAACCGAGCCGGCCGCTCAACAAAATCAGGGCGGTGTTGAAAAGGGCGGCAAAGAGGACGCCAAACGTGATCATCAATACGGCTTGCCCAATTTGGGCGACGCCGCGCTGCCAGATGGGCCGCCGCCATTGCCCGTCCTTGCCGGCGCGTCCGGTGAATTGGAAAGTGACGAGTACGGCGACGGTGAAGATGGCGATGAGCAGGTTTTGCCAGCGGGGTGCGGTGGATGTGGTAACGGCCGTTACCTGCGGCCAGAGCGTTCCCGTTAAAGCGCCCAACAGCGCCGTTGCCGCGCCCACGCCAATAAGCAAAGCCAGCGTGTTATTCCCCAACCAGGCCAGCGAGGGCAGCCGTTTTAGCAGCAGGAGAAAAACGAAAATGAGCGGAATCACCCATGTTAAACCGGTTTGAATCGAAATATCTTGATCAAAAATAGGCAAAATGATGCGCTGCACGGCCACGACGGCCGCATAAGCGGCGCTGACTCCCACCAACAGATGTACAGCCACCTGGTACAACGGATTATCGCCGATGAGGTAGCTGTAGATAAACAGGGTCAGGATGAGGCCAATTAGTAATCCGATAAGTTCACTACTCATGCTTGACTCTTTTTCTCACGTTTTGCAAATCCCATGATGCCGTAGCCCAGACCGCCAATGAGTAATAGCAGCGCTGCCAGCAGTTGGCCCATCGTTTGGGCGCTCAACTGCCGGGTGACGGTTGCGGTTGGCGGGGCGATGAATGTTTGTTGGTAAACGGCCGTATCCGGCAGCCCGACAAGCAGCCCTTGCAACTGTTCGCTGTCCAAATAAGGCGCCGCTACTGGCCCCAATGATTGGGTAACGCCCGCAATCATCGGCGCTTCGCTGACACGGCCGACTTGCTCAATCCAATTGATCAAACTATCCCGTTCGCCGGTTAGCACAATAATCAGGCCGACATCAGCCAATGTTTGCTGCATATCGGGCGTCAGGCCGCGATTGGACAATGTACTGCACGCGGCTGAGTGTTCCAGGCAGCCGCCCAGTTGGCGCAAGCCCATCGAATCGCCCAGCAGCAAGCCCAGCGAGGGAGAATCGCCGGCCAAATTGCGGGCAACGGCCGTGCCGCCGGCATATTGGCTTACGGTTACAATCTGGCTGCCGTTGGCGGCCAATTGTTCCAGCAGCATAATCGCTGCTGCATCCAATTCGCCTGCCAGCGCCGGCGTGTATTCCACTGCAACCAAAACGGGTTGCCCGGCGGCTTCGGTAACGGCCGTATGCGCCTGTGTCACATAAGGCGGTGCGGGCGTTTGCGCGCGCGGCAGAAGATTGGGCAGCAGCAGTCCGGCCAGGGTGGCTGCCAGCAGCAGCGCCGCCAGTGCCAGCCGCAGGCCAATGGCTGTTCCGGCGTCGCTGACGACCGGCTCTGTGACCGGGGCGCTCAAGGCAAGCTGCTTGAGCAAGGTGGCTTGCGCCTGTTGTTCTTTGGTGACGGTAAAAGCGGGCAGTCCGCCGGCTTCATGCGATTTGGTGATGAGCGGCTCAATGTCAATCACATCGCGGATACCGGCCAATGGCCCGATTTCTTGCAGTTGTTTTTCTTCTTCTTCGACGGGCGCTTCCCCGGTCAATTCGGAGGGTTTGAGGGCCTGAATCCAATCGGGGATGTCTGCCTGGGCCATCCTGTCCTGGATGGGGGTTGATGGGGGCAGGTCTTGTAAAACGGCCGTCCAATCATCCGAGTTGTCTGGCGGCGGTTGACTGCCTAAATTGAGCAGGCCGCTGTCGCCCGGTTCTTCATCGCCGTCGGGATGGAGCCAGTCGGGCAGGGCAGAGGCGGCTTGTTCAGCGGCAACGGCCGTTCCCATAGCTCCCGGCGCATCAATATCTTCAAGCCAATCAGGTAAATTGGCGCCATCCAACTCCTCAGCAAGGTCTGGCAGCGGGTCGGAAACATCCGGCAGCCCCAGTGAACTGGAAATCCCGCCGCTGCCGCTGTGAACCGAATCCGGTTTCATTTGAACCAGCCAATCAGGCAGGTTATCGCTGGGAGCGACGACTTCATCAATGTCAGGCGGCGTTTCATCGGCGGCGGGCGGGCCTAATTCATCCAACCAATCAGGCAGTTCTTCTTCAAGCGCATCAGACAGCATCGTGTCGGCTGCCATCCAATCGCTGCCCCGCTCTTCCGGCTCGTCAATTGTCTCATCTTCAACTGCTGCTGCATCTTTGGCGGGTTCTGTTTCCTCGGCAGATTCCTCTTCCGGCCACTCTGCGGCAAAGAAATCGGAGTCATATTGGACGGCTTCGGTTTTTTCAGGTGGGGCGTCATCTTCAGCTTCGGCCGGTTCATCTGCCACAAAAGCGTCATCATCCAAATTAGCCAGCTCAGACAGCCACGATGTTTCAAAGTTTAACGGGGACGAGTCTGGCAGTGTATCAGGCTCGTCTTCTGCGGGAGGTGATGCGGGATCGAATGATGCTTCGGTCGCGGCGCTGCTTGCCGGTTCATCGTCTTGCTCATCGGCCGTGAACCAATCAAGATCGAAATCGGCGGCTTCGTCTGGCGCAAACAGGCCGGTGAAAAGGGTTTCGTCAGCGCTTTGTTCTGTTGACGGTTCAGCGGTATCGCTGAGGTCGGCTAACCAATCTGGCAGGGATGCTGTTTCGCCTTTTTCTAGTGGCGCATCGTCCGAAATTGCAGCCGGGATGCTTGCTTCTTCAGGCGGGGTTATTGCGGGTTGGCTGTCTTCCTGTTCTGGTTCTTCGGCGATATCTTCGGTGGATTCGGGTGGTTCTAGGGGGGCTTCGGCGGCAAATTCGGCCATCCAATCGGGCTGGGTTTGTGATTTTTCGTCGGCAGCATCGGGAGGGGATACGGCCGTATCTCCCTCATTCGTCGTCAACATGCCTGTAACCCAATCCGGTACTGTTTCGTCTGTTTCGCCAATGTTTTGCTGGGCTACCACATCGGCCAGGTCGGCCAAAATAGCGTCATCTGTTGGCTCCTCATCGAACCAACTGGCGAAATCATCTTCGCTGGCGTCATTGGCGGTAAAGGGTTCTGCCGCTTCTGCGGCTTCATCAGCGTCAGAGACGGCTAAATCGGCCAGCCAATCTTCTATTTCCGGCTCAGGCGCGGCGCTTTCTGCTGGTGTGTCGTCCGGCGGTTTGCTTAGTTGGCCGGTTTCAGGCAGGGTTTCGGCCAGCCAATCCAGCATTTCGTCTTCCAGAACGGCCGTTTCATCAGTTTCATCAGCCAGTTTCCCAAGCGCCAAATCGTCCAGGTCAGGCGCATCTGTTTCCGGCATTTCAGCGGCAGCCAGTTGCTCATCGTCAGACTTCTCATCTTCATCCGCTGCTTCCGGAGAGATGCTGGCCAGCCACTCGGTTAGCGCATCGTCGGCCGTGGATTGATCGTCAGACATAGTTACCTGGTCGTCAGAGGAAGGTTCTGCCAAATCGGCCAGCCAATCGGGAAGATCGGCTTGTGCGGCCGTTTCTGATAGGTCATCCTCAGTTTTATCCCCTGGCTCTTGAATCAAATTCAGGTAATGCTCGGTTGTAATAATGCGCGGCGACCCAATAATCGGTTTAGAATCATGCTCATCAACCAACCAGTCGGGTAGGTCATCCGTCATCTTCTTGGGTGAGCCTACTTCCTCGATTTTTGGCATAGTTTGATGGGGAA